>NZ_CP007141.1:1200000-1521805 GCF_000816145.1 Pseudothermotoga hypogea DSM 11164 = NBRC 106472
GATGGCATCGCGCTCGCTCCGATCACGGGTGCTTTGATGACACAACTGATCTGCGGAGAGAAAACTTCTCTTGCAATCGACGAACTGAGCCCTGCGAGATTCCGCAGTTCCAAGAAGCAAGAGCAATCAACTGTTGAAAGGGGGAGGTTCTGATGAGGTTGTCACGGATCGCAGTGGTGGTCCTTCTGGTGCTCAGTCTCGGTACTGTTCTGGCTCAGGAGCTCAAACCCATAACACTGACCTGGATCGCTGGTGGTGTTGGAGGAGGCTGGTACGCTCAAGCGGGTGCCATCGCGGCGCTGATAAACGCTAAGGAGCCGAAGATATCCATCAAGGTCATACCCGGCGGAGGCGTCGTCAATCCCGTGCGTGTCTCGATGGGCGAGGCGGACCTCGGTTGGGGCATCACGTTCGTCGACAAGATGGCGCTCGAAGGTGCCGCACCGCTCTATGAGAAACCGAACCCGAAGGTCAGATCGATCGGAGGTTACTTCGGTTATTATCAGATCCACTTCGTGGCGGATGCGGCAAAGGGATTGAGCACCGTACAAGAACTCGTCGACCTGATAAAAGCGAAAAAGGCCGTGAGGATCGCCATCCCAATGAAAGGAACATCAGACTTGCCCATCGTGGAGGAAATACTGCGCTTCTACGGAGTCACGCTGGATGACATCAAGAAGGCTGGTGGAGAATACTTCCACGCGGTGTACGCGGACATGATAAGTCTCTACAAAGACCGCCATGTCGATTTCGTCATCACACATCTCTCCATTCCTGCAGCAGCGGTGACCGAGATGTTCTCCTCCAGAAAGTCCGTCCTCTTGGCCGTCTCGGATGAATGCATCGACCACATGCACAACAAGTTTGGAACGGTCGGCAGAGAAACCGGTTTGTGCCTCATACCTGCGAACACGTATCCGGGCTTCGACAAGGACGTTCCTGCAGTCACAACTGCTGGTGAACTGCTGGTGAACGCGGATGTTCCTGAGATTGTTGTGTACACGATAACGAAGATTCTCTGTGAAAACCTCGAGGAACTATACCAAGCGCACCCAGCGAACAAGACCTTCGTTCCTGAAGTCGCATGGCAACACGTGGCTGTTCCTCTGCACCCCGGAGCGGAGAGGTACTACAGGGAAAAAGGTTACATGAAATGACGAGGAGATAGGGACATGCGTCAACTCAAAGGATGGCAAAGATGGATCCTGGGTGGCTGGCTCGTCGCCGCCACCCTGTTTCATCTGTACACCGCGACCGTGGGTATACTGCAACCGAGACTTCAGAGGGGCATGCATTTGTTGTTTCTTTTACCTGCAGCGTTTCTTCTTTTTCCGGCCACCAAGAAGTCTCCCAAAGACAGATTCACCATTTTCGACGTCGTGTTAGCCGTACTCGCAGTGGTTCCTCCCATCTATCTCATGCTGAACAATGACATGCTCAACATGCGCTTTGAGTTCATCGACCCTGTGACTTCAATTCAGATCGTTCTTGGACTGATCAACATAGTTTTGATCCTCGAAGCGATAAGGCGCGCGGTCGCACCAGCGATGGCCATTCTGATCTTAGGTGTGATAGGTTATCTCTACATAGCACCCTTTTTACCTGGGGTCTTTTACAACAAGCCTGTGAGATTACCTCGGTTGGTTGAGATGTTTTATTTGCTGACCGATTCGGGAATCTACGGTAGCATAACGGGCATCTCTGCCACCATCGTCGCATTGTTCGTGATCTTCGGAGCGTTCTTCGAGCAGACGAAGGTTGGCGATTATTTGCTCAGGATAGCGTCGAAATTGACGGGTGCATCACCTGGTGGACCGGCGAAGATCGGAGTTTTAGCCAGCGCCCTGTTCGGAACGATAAGTGGAACGGCCGCGAGCAACGTCTATGCGACGGGTTCCTTCACCATCCCGATGGGCATTAGGTTGGGTTACAAACCCGAGTTCTCAGCCGCCGTTGAGGCGGTGGCCTCGACGGGTGGTATCTTCGTTCCACCGGTGATGGGAGCTGCTGCGTTCGTGATGTCTGAGATCACGAACGTACCGTATTTGGAGATATGTTTCAGAGCCATACTTGGAGCTGTGTTCTACTACCTCGCGCTCGGTTTGACTGTGCACTTGGTGGCCCTCAGGGACAATCTGAGAGGTTTACCCCCAGAGGAGATGCCCAAGTGGCGTGAGATCGTGAGAGATTCCTATCTGTTGTTGCCTGTGGTGGTTTTGGTTTATTTCCTCGTCAAGGGTTTCTCACCCTTTTCGGCAGCGTACTACGCCATCTGGACCGCCTTCGCTCTGAGTTTCTTCAGGAAAGATACGATTATGACACCGAAGAGACTCGTCATCACCTTTGAGAAGGGTGCACGCAACATGATCGCGGTCGCTCTGGCCTGTGCGGGTGCGGGAATAGTGGTGAGTGTTTTCACCAACACCGGGCTTGGTCTGGGCATAGCTTCGGCGATCACGAGTCTTTCCGGTGGAAGATTACTGCCTGCGCTGGTCTTGCTGATGGGCGTTTGTTTGATTCTGGGCATGGGTTTGCCAACCACACCGGCCTACGTGATCGCGGCCTCCATCGCGGGATTGGCGCTCACGAAAATGGGGGTGGACGTGCTCGCAGCGCATTTGTTCGTCCTTTATTTTGCGCTGCTTTCCGAAGTGACACCGCCTGTCTGTATAGCGTCCTACTGTGCCGCTTCGATCGCGAAAACGAATCCCATGAGGGTTGGATTCATCAGTTGGAGACTGTCGCTGACCGGTTACATAGCAGGTTATCTGTTCATCTACAACAAGGCCATACTCCTGAAAGGATCGATCATGGAAGTGATCTCAGTGTCAATCTTGATGACAGGTGTCAGTTACTTCCTGGCTGTGGTGAATTCTGGTTACTTCCACAGGCCCGTCAGTTCGCTTGGCAGGTTCCTGAGCGCAATCGTGGTCGTGTTCTTGATCATTTCGGCTGCCTGGGCGAAGATGCCGAGGAATATCATTGCCGCCGTTACTTTCGTAGTCTTGGTCTATTTGTTGATCAAAGCGAAGAGGTCCGAAAAGAGTTTGGAGAGTCAACGATGATCGTTCAAGGTGGAAAGACCCTCTACGGCTTCACCTTGGGAGTGATAACACTACACACGCACTTTCCCAGAATTGTGGGAGACGTTGGGAACGCCAGAACCTGGAATTTTCCCGTGCTGTACAAAGTTTTGGAAGGTTTGAATCCCAGAGCGATCATAGGGAAAGAAAAGAACTGTGTTGAGGAAGTCTTGAACGCTGCGAGAGAGCTGGAAGCTGCGGGTGTGAAGGTGATAACCACAAGTTGTGGATTTTTGGCCGTGTTGCAGGAAGAGCTCGCTCGTGCGGTGAGCGTGCCAGTGGTAACATCCTCTTTGCTGTTGGTCCCCTTAGTTCACAGAATCTGCGGTATGAAGCCGGTGGGAATATTGACGGCGAATTCTCAGGCGCTTTCTCAGTCACACCTTTTACCTGTGGGAGCAGTTGAAGCTTTCGTCGAGATCGTTGGTCTTGAGAACACGAACTTCGGCAGAGTTTTGCTGAACGATGAATGGTGTATAGACTTTGAAGAGGCGCGGACCGAAGTTGTTGATGCCGCGAAGAAGCTCGTTGAAAAACGATCTGATCTTGGTTGTATCGTGCTTGAGTGTACGAACCTGCCACCCTTCGCCGCTGATGTGCAGAGAGTGACGAACTTGCCAGTCTTCGATCTGACGGATCTTGTGAACATGGTGTGCTTTGCCGTTGAGAAAGGTGGGACTTTTCCTTGGAAAGGTGCAACGATGGAGTGAGAAAAGCAATGTACGTCATAAGAGACCATCCCATCTTACATTTCAGCAGAGGTAGAAAGGTCATCTTCTACCACGACGGAAGGCCTTTGGAATGGTACGAGAACGAACCCATCGCTGTCGCTCTGTATGCGAACAACGTCAAGGTTCTCAGCTACACGAAGAAGTACCACAGACCGAGGGGATTCTTCTGCGCCATAGGCAAGTGCTCGTCTTGCTTCATGAAGGTCGATGGTTTACCGAACGTCAGAACCTGTATCACACCACTCAAGGAAGGCATGAGGATCGAAACGCAGCACGGCTTGGGGAGATTCACTGAAAGTTCAACCCTCGCGTTGGAAGAGCCTCAAGGATCGTCCATCGTCCAGGCCGAGGTTCTGATCATCGGAGGCGGTCCAGCGGGTCTGTCTGCCTGTCTCGAAGCACTGCGATGGGGTTGTAAGGTCACGCTCGTCGACGAATCGCTCCGTCTCGGTGGCCAGCTCATAAAGCAGACGCACAAGTTCTTCGGTTCATCGAAAGACTTCGCAGGCGTCAGGGGAATAGAGATAGCCCAGATACTCCAACGACAACTGAGTCCATACATCGGTTCAGGTCAACTCAAGGTACTTTCGAACACGTCCGCCGTGGCTTACTATGCGAAAGAAAACGTGGCTCTCTGCGAGCAGAGTGAGAAGAGACTCTTCATGATTGAGCCAGAGGCCATCATCGTCTCCACGGGGGCGATGGAGAAGCTGGTCCCCTTCGTGAACAACGATTTACCGGGTGTCTACGGTGCGGGAGCGGTTCAAACGCTCATGAACGTCTACGGAGTTCTTCCAGGAAAGAGAGTGCTGATGGTCGGAGCAGGAAACATCGGTCTGATCGTTTCTTACCAACTGCTCCAGGCTGGTGCCGAGGTGGCAGCGATCGTGGAATTGGCTCCGAGCGTTGGAGGCTACTGGGTGCACGCAGCCAAGGTTCGCCGTCTCGGTGTTCCAATACTGCTCAGACACACGGTGAAAAAAGTCGTAGGGGAAAGTCACGTCGAAGGTGCTGTGATACAGGAAGTGGATGAAAAAGGCGAGCTCATCGGTGAAGAGAAATTCGTGGAATGCGACACGGTTTGCCTTGCCGTCGGTTTGTCTCCAACGGTGGAACTGTTTTGGCAAGCGGGTTGTGAGATGGCTTACGTGAACGATCTTGGTGGTTTCGTTCCAAAGAGGGATCACACGTTGAGAACTTCAAATCCCAGATTCTGGGTCGCGGGTGATGTTGCAGGAATAGAGGAAGCCACCACGGCCATGCTCGAAGGAAGCATAGCGGGATTGTCCGTCAGCAGGGCTTTGAACAGGGTGGATGAAACCACCTTCGAGAGCAGACTCGAAGGATACTGGAACAAGTTGAACGAGCTTCGAATGGGTGAAACCTCTTACAGGGTGAGGAGGGGCTTGAGTCAGGTTTTCACCGAAGGTTCTCTGCCACTGTTTCAGTTAGTTGGTGATAGTCCGTTGGAAGATCGACTCCAAGATGAGCAGTTCAGATCGGGTGTGCTGAGTGAGAACATGGTTGAAACCGTCGCACCACCCATGGAGCTTTGGAAGAAAAAGAAGAACGGTCTGGTGATAATAGAGTGTCCTCAGAAAATTCCGTGCGATCCTTGCCATGCCAATTGTCCCACGGGTGCGATACTACCTTTCGAAAACATCAACGATGTGCCGAGGATAGACTATTCCAAGTGCACCGGTTGCGCCATGTGCGTTGCCGCATGTCCGGGCCTTGCCTGTTTCGTCGCCGACATATCTGGCGAGCAGGCGATTCTGAAGTTGCCCTATGAGATGTCGGCCAAACCTCAGGTGGGGGACGAGGTGGTCTGCCTCGACAGGTGTGGAAGAAAAGTCGCACGATCGAAGATCGTCAGAGTTCAGGAGCCGAGGAAGGATAAAACCTACGTCGTCCACGTGGTTGTTCCAAAGGATCTGGTGATGCACGTCAGGACGATAAGGGTGATAGATCGTGGATGAGAAGATTTTCGTTTGTCGATGCGAAGAAGTAACGCTCGAAGAAGTTAGAAGATACATCCGAATGGGCTTCACAACCTTCAGCGAGCTCAAGAGGCTTTTGAGGATCGGGATGGGACCGTGTCAAGGACGAGGCTGTAGAGAGATCGTGCTCAGGGAGTTATCCAAAGCCAAGGGTGTTTCGATTTCTCAACTCAATCCGGGCACCTTCAGACCTCCCTCAAAACCTCTTCTGGCTGGCCTGCTCTCGGACGTTGAATCGAAAAAGCGAGGCTGAACGGTTCGTTCGCGAGAGTGGGTCGATCCGTCAGAAATTCAAAGGTGAAGAAACGAAGATGAAACACATTGAGACCGGCGCGAGGGTATAATTTTGTTTCAGAAAACGGGGTGAACGGTGTGCTGGCTGTAACGAGCACGATTTTGGACCACGCTTTGAATAGATGTGAAAGCAGTCCGAAAGGGGCTTCAAAAGCCCCTTTTATTTTAAAAAGAGCGAAATTTGAGGGGCCGAAAGGCCCCTTTATTTTTGCTCCATCGGAGGTGATATCGTGAGGCATCTGCTGGACATCAAGGATCTGAGCAGGAAAGAGATCGAGACCATACTCGAGCGCGCCATGTGGTACAAGTCACTGAAGGTTTATCCGAAAACGCTCGAAGGCAAATTCGTGCTCACCGCCTTCTTCGAACCTTCCACGAGGACGAAGGTCTCTTTCCAGAAGGCCGCGATGAACCTGGGAGCCAACGTCATCGACTTTGCGCCTGAAAGTTCCTCACTGTTGAAGGGTGAGACCGACCTCGACACGATTTTGACACTGAACATGATGGACTTCGACTGTTTGGTGGTTCGCATTCGAAGAAACGGTGCGCCAAAGGAGTTCTCAAAATACGTGAAAATGCCCGTGGTGAACGCAGGTGACGGCACGAACGAACATCCCACCCAAGCTCTCTTGGACGCCATGACGATGGTTGAACATTTCAACACGCTCAAACTCAAAGTCGCCATCGTTGGAGACATCGTCCATTCGCGCGTGGCCAGATCTTTAACCGAACTTTTGAACAAGTTCGGTGCGGAAGTGAGAATGGTCGGACCTAAAGGTTTTGTGCCGGAGAGCTTCGAAGGTGTGAGCCTGATAACGAACGATCTGGAAGAAGCCATACACGACGTCGACGTCATCTACGCGCTGAGGATCCAAAAGGAAAGACTTGAGGAAAGTTATCCAAACGTCGACGACTTCTTCCGCACGATGCAGATAAACTCGAAAACGATAGAACTCGCACCAAAACACGCCGTCTTGATGCACCCAGGACCCTTCAACAGGAACGTTGAAGTCTCAGACGACGTAGTTTACTCGGAGAGATCGAAGATATTGGAGCAGGTGAAAAACGGTGTCTTCGTGAGAATGGCCGTTCTGGAGTTCGCCATGGGAGTGATCGAGGTTGAGAGCGTACGATCCATGGAAGCGTCGCTGGCTGGACGTTGAGATCGATTTACCAGAGCCAAAGGAAGGGCTCGTGGCTTGTCCAACCTTCTTCGACATGCACGCGCACGTGAGGTTGAACGGCCAGGAAGACTACGATTCACTCGAAAAGGCCGCGATCGCAGGTGGTTTCGGTGCTGTTTTGATCCAACCGAACACCAATCCAAAGCTTGAGAGCGTGGACGTTTTGAACATGCACTTTCAACTCGCCAAGGACAAGATCGTCGATTTCTACTGGTCCGTCTCTCTGTTCGGTGAGCTCGAACCAGACGGAGAAAGAACGTTGTGCTATTCCAACGATGGTATTGAATACGACACGCTGAAGATCTTGAACGCTTTCAGGAGAAAAAAACCACACCTCGTGTTGGACCACAGTCAGGTGCACGAACTTGGAGGTTTGTTCTACGAACCTACACCGATCGAAGTACCAAAGAGACCGATCTGCAGCGAAGCCATATCCATCTTTCGAAACGTGATGCTCGGTCTCGAACATGGCTTTAATAGGTTCCACATCCAGCACGTTTCAACGAAACTTTCGATCGAAACGATACTTCATCTTCGAAACTATACCAAGGTGAGCTGTGAAGTCACACCACACCACCTCTTCTTCACCATGGACGATGTGAAGAACACCAATTTCAAGATCAATCCTCCGCTCGGCACTGAGCAAGATAGAGAAGCGCTTCTCGAGGCCGTGGAGAAAGATTTGGTGGACGTTTTCGCGACAGATCATGCGCCACATCCAGAAAAGCCGAACGATTTCGAAAAGGCACCGTTTGGAACCAGCGGTATCGAAGTGGCGTTCAGCGCCTTCTACACGGCCACAGAATGTCTCGAAAAAACCATCGAGAAACTCACCGTGGCACCCCGAAAGATCCTTGGAATCGAAAGGTCCTTCGAGCTGGACAACGTGATCGTGATCGATCCGAGCATTCAATGGGTGGTTGATGCTAAAAAATTTTACAGCAAAGGAAAAAATTGTGTTTTCAATGGTACAAAACTGAGGGGCAAAGTGGTGGGAATGAAACGTTCAGGAAGGTGGGTGTACTGGGATGGAGAATTTCTCTCTGACGAGGAGTGAGCTTGTCCAGCTCACCGCAGACACGTTCATCATTTCTTTCAACGAGTGGATCGATTTTGAACCCATTCAGTTCATCATGATAGAAACGGAAACTTCGATCGTTCGAAAGCCTTTCGGCCTCGGTCGGTGGAACGGAAAGCTCGCCATAGGAGTGCAGATCATAGGTCCTGGAACGAACTACATAGTACAACAGAGCGTTTTGGAGGCACACGGTCCGTGCGGCAAAGGCTTCGTTCCACCTGAAGGTAAAGGTGCGATGATCGCAACGCCAGCTTGTCTACCAATGGCTCTCGATCTACACAAAAGATACGGTTGCGACGTGTTCATCGGTTCTTTGGAGGAACTTTCGATCGAAATTCCCTTCCCACTCGTGGTGGGAGACGAAGCGTTTTTGAACCTGCTCAGATCGCTCGAAGGTTACGATTGGTTCTTAGTGATCGGTTCGGACCAGATGGAGAAGATCAGCTATGATATTTTGAAAGGCAAAGCAGAAGTGTTCGTTTCGTTCAACGAATACATGGCCTGTGGGATCGGCGCGTGCAGAGGCTGTGCGAAAGAAACCAAGAACGGTTTGAAACATCTGTGCATCGATGGACCTGTTCTGAGAGGTGAAGAGGTGTGGAGCTGAGACCACCCATAGTGATAGCTTCTGGAACTGGAGGCATGGGAGAGTATCTCAAGCTGATCGATCCAAAACATATAGGCGCCTACACGCTCAAGACCATCACGTTCAATCCGAGGCGTGGAAATCCTCCGCCAAGACTCATCGCCACGCAGAACTATTTGATCAACAGCATAGGACTTGAGAACGTCGGGGTTGAGAAGTTCATCGAAGAGCTCGAAAATAGAGTGTACGATGAACTCTTCAAGAAGGTGAAGGTGATCTTCAGCTTCGCAGGGGAAAACTTCGAAGAATACCTGTTGGTCGCTCAAAAGATGGCACCTTACCAAGACAGATTCGTCGCATTCGAGTGCAACTTCTCTTGTCCGAACGTGCATTTCAATCCGCTCTCCAATGTCGTTGAACTCGAGAGAATGCTATCGGAACTGAGAAAGAGATTGAACGTATTTCTCATCGCCAAACTTGGCGTAGAGGGTGCGTTCATTGAAGAAATCGCCAAAATCGTTGAAGACTGTGGTTGGAACGGTGTGACGTTGATCAACACGATCCGAGCGCTCCACGTGGACGGCGATAGGATCATAAAAGGTGGTATCTCAGGACCCGTGCTCAAGCCCATCGCGTTGAGGGCGGTGTACGAGGTGAGGAAGAAAACCAACCTCTACATCATCGCCTCGGGTGGGATCATGAACGAACAAGACGCCGAACAGTTCTTCAAAGTCGGTGCCAACGCGATCAGCGTCGGAACGGCTTTGTACAAAGATCCCAAGATGATCGAGAAGATCGCACAGAAATTCTCTTGAAGGAGGGATTTTCATGTTCGAAAGTTATCTTCCCACCAGGATCGTCTTCGGAGTGGGTGCGATTGAAAAACTTCCAAAGCTTGTGACAAACCTTGGCAAGAAAACCATGATCGTTACCGGAAGAAAAAGCACGAAGGTCACAGGCCTTTTGGACAGAGTGAAAGCGATGCTGGAGAAAGTCGGTATCGAAGTTTTGGTGTTCGACAAGGTCCAACCCAATCCCATCAGTGACCATGTGGATGAAGCTGCGAAGATCGCAATCGAACAGAACGTTGAATTCATCATTGGACTTGGTGGAGGAAGCGCTATTGACTCTGCCAAAGCCGTAGCGATTGCCGCCGCTATGAAGGACAGCTTTTGGAACTACACGAACGCTGGTGGCAACAAGAAACCAGACAAAGCCTTGCCTGTGATCGCGATCCCCACCACCCATGGGACTGGCACCGAGGCAGATCCCTTTGCGGTGATCACCAACCCCAGAACGAAGGAAAAGGTTGGAATAGGCTACGATGTGATCTTCCCGAAGATCTCCATCGTCGATCCTTCACTCATGACCACTCTTCCAAAAGATCAAACTGCGTACACCTCGATGGACGCCTTCTACCACTCACTTGAAGCCTTCTTGAACATCGATGCGAATCCCTATTCCGATCTTCTCGCCATAGACTCGATGAAGAGGATCGTCTCTTTCTTGATGAGAGCCTACGTGAACGGTGAGGACATCGAGGCAAGAACGAACCTCGCCTGGGCGAGCACCGAAGCGGGTATCACAGAAACGCTCACGGGTGTCATCGCCAACCATGCGATCGAGCACGGTTTGAGTGGCTTCAACGAACAACTTCCCCACGGACTCGGTCTGTGCATCACTGGGCCATATTTGCTCGAGTACATGTTCGAAGAGTGCAAAGAGAGGCTCGCGGTTTTGACCAAACATGTGTTCAACATCGACGAGTTCAATGTGAACAAAGCCGCGAGGTTGTTCATAGAAAAGCTCTACGAGTTCCAAGATCTCTTCAATCTGAACGAGAAACTCTCCAAGTTCGGTTTCAAAGAGCAAGATCTTCCAGAGATCGCCAAGGTTGCCTACAGGATCATGAAGGGTGTGGTCGTGAAGAGCCCGAAGAAGCTCGAAGAAAAGGACCTCGTTGAAATCATGAAGAAAGCACTGTGAATGGAGGTGGTGAAGTTGCATCTGGTACTGAGTTTGGACATGGATGAACCGCTGTCGTTCATCGATCGTTTTGGAAGTTTCGAGTACG
Organism: Pseudothermotoga hypogea DSM 11164 = NBRC 106472; assembly: GCF_000816145.1. Taxonomy (NCBI): domain Bacteria; kingdom Thermotogati; phylum Thermotogota; class Thermotogae; order Thermotogales; family Thermotogaceae; genus Pseudothermotoga; species Pseudothermotoga hypogea. The sequence continues at coordinate 1,211,031 of NZ_CP007141.1, forward strand.
TCAAGGTGGGTCACAACCTTGCATCACTCGGTAAAAGCGTGTTCGACGAACTTGCCAAGAGGAACCTCAAAGCCATACTCGATCTGAAGTTCGTCGACATTCCTTCAACCATCGCAAGATCCATCAAGGCATGGGACCATCCTTCGATCGTGGGTTTCACCATGCACGCCGCCGCGGGCATCGAGTCAGTAAAGGCCGCTTTGGAAAGCACAGAGAAACTGATCTTCGTGGTCGTGAAGCTCACGTCCATCGAAGGTTCCTTGGAGGACTACGCGACGCAGGTGGAATCCCTCAGATTGCTCGGTTGTTCCTTCGTTCTTCCCGGAAGTTGGGCAATGAAGTTGCGCAAAAAGATCTCGGGAAAGATACTCGTTCCCGGTGTTCGCATGGAGAGGGGTGCGGACGATCAGAAAGACGTGGTGAGCCTCGAGCAGATCAAGAAAGTCGCCGACTTCGCCGTCATAGGCAGAGAAGTGTACAAGAGCCAAGATCCAAAGGCCACGATGGAAAAAATGAGGAGGTTCGTTCATGCTTGAGCTACTCAAAGAAATCGGGGCAGTTCTGGAAGGCCACTTCCTGCTGTCTTCGGGCAAACATTCTTCAAAGTACATTCAGTGCGCGAAGATATTCGAGCTTCCAAGCTACGGTGAAAAGATAGGTAAAGCGATCGCTGAAAAGATATCCCAGCACAAGCCAGACATCGTCATAGGTCCAGCGCTGGGTGGGGTTATCTTGGCCTACGAAGTGGCACGCCACGTGAACGCACGTGCCATGTTCACAGAGAGAGAAGATGGTCGGATGAGACTCAGAAGGAACTTCAACATCGAGGAAAATGAAAGGGTCGCGATAGTTGAAGACGTCACGACGACTGGCAAATCCGTCTTGGAGGTCGCCGAGGTCGTTCGAGAGCACGGTGGACAGGTCTGTTGCATCGCGAGCATCGTGGACAGATCTGTAGAGAAACTTCCCTTCGAAGTGCCTTTCTATTCTCTCGTGAAGCTCGAGCTTCCCATATTCGAGCCGAACGACTGTCCACTGTGCCAACAAGGTGTTCCGTTGGTCAAACCAGGTAGCAGGAAACACATCGTTTGAGCGCAAAGAAAGAAAGGGGCCACTGGCCCCTTTTGATTTTTGGTTGTATAATTGTTCCAACATCCAAGGGGGTGATCGTGTGAAGAGAACGTGGCTCATGTGTTTTGTCTTCTTGTTCTCGGTCCTGAGTTTTTCTCAACTGAAGGTTCCACTGACGCACGTGGTGCCGGGAGGTTTCACCGTTTCATCCATCGAAATACTCACAAATCCTGAGAAGTTCTACGGTCAAAGCATCATCAACGTGGGTGTGAGGATCAACTTCATGAGGGTCATTGGACAAGCTGCGACGTATTCTTTTGATTTGAAAGAGAACGAAACGAAGCTGATGAGCATCAGGTTGATAGGTCTGAAACTCAGCGAGACGGAGACCAACACCTTGATCTACTACGGTCCAACGTCGGCTTTCCCGAGCAACTACCAGTACGGAGGTTTTCAGATCGTTGGTTTTTACGTCACAAAAGCCGATTTGGACACGGGCTACAAGGAGATCTGGGGTTGGAGAGTCTCATACCCGCTGGCTTGCAGGAATTTCAGCATCATCGCAGACCTCGACATGGATCCAGTCTACAATCAACCGACGGCAGGTGTGCACAAAGGCGCCCGAGTGGACTGGGTGTCTGTTCAGAGGGTCACGGCACCCATGCAGAGTTGCGAGTTCGTCAGAAAGGATCAAGTTTCACAGCAACAAACTCAACAGTACTTCCAAGTCGAACGAATCCTCGATGTACTCGTTGAGCCAGAACCATTCGAACTGGGTCAACAGTTGAAGATCATCGTTGTCGCAGATTCAAAGCCCCAGACGAATCCTTGGGATCAGTACTTGGTCTACTGGATAAACGTGAAATATCAGAATGGACAGACGAGCTCTATTCCACACTCCTTTGGCAACTTCGATCCCAACTCGGCCATCATCGTCACCTCGACTCCCAGGGGCGCTGGGGACGTCAGGTACTTCGTCGTGAACCAAGCAGGTTCGGTGAGCTACGTGTTGCCCGAGGCGATAAAGATTCCCTTCAACAGCTCGATCGTCGAAGTCGAAATAAAAGTACAACTCTGGGCGGGTTTGGACGTCGATCGTTTCTCACCTCACGATTTCACAAAACGCTGGGTCGCAAAGATCGTTTTCGTGCCAGTGCGTTGATTCCTTAAAAAATATCCCGGGAGCGCTATAAACGAATTAGAATGAGGGCTTTCTACGATGACTTTGATCCATCCGGACGGTTCCTCGGAGCGCTCCCGTAAATACATATACGGACTTCACCTTTGAGAGAAGGAAACATTTTGGAGAAGATCTACCAACTTTCGACTTTGAAGGTCCTCGAGCCCCTGCTATACTCAACCCAGCGAAAGGAGGTAGAAAGATGAAAACGAAATTCATAGTGATCCTGGTCCTGATAGCTCTCGTCGTCGTTTACATCATGACCGGCATCTACCAGGTCGATCCATCTCAGGTCGCACTGGTAAAGACTTTCGGGAAGTATTCTTACACTGCCGGACCTGGTATTCATCTGCACGCACCCTATCCATTCCAATCGCACGTGATCGTGGATGTGCAGACGATTCGAAAGCAAGAGATCGGTTTCAGAACAATCCGGCCAGGTCAATACGCTTCGAAGAGAGAAGAAGCCCTGATACTCACCGGGGATGGAAACATCGTCTCCGTTGAGGCCGTGGTGCAGTTCCGCGTCAGCGATCCAGTGAAGTTCGTCTTCAACGTCGAAAGACCAGAAGAACTGGTTAAATTCACCACAGAATCTGCTCTGAGAGAGAGGATCGCCAAAAGGACCGTGGACGAGATCTTGACCGCAGAAAGGGACAAGGTGGCCTACGAGGTTCATGAGATGGTGCAGCAGCTTTTGAACGAGTACGACGTGGGTGTCACAGTCTTGAACGTTCTACTCCAAGAAGTCGTCCCACCGGACCCAGTCATAGCGGCCTTCGACGATGTGAACAACGCCAAGCAGGACAAAGAAAGATACATCAACGAAGCGCTCAGGTACGCCAACAACCTGATTCCCGTGGTCGAAGGTGAGGCGAGAAAGATCGTGCTCGAAGCCGAGGCCTACGCACAACAGAAGATCCTTCAAGCCACGGGTGAAACTCAGAGGTTCTTGAGCATACTGAACGAGTACAAAAACGCGCCCAAAATCACCGAGACCCGCTTGAGAATCGAGACACTCGAGCAGGTGCTCCCGAGAGCGAAGACGATCATCCTTTTGGATCGATCCCAAAAGATCTTGCTCATGAATCTCGAAAACTTGCTGGGTGGTGGTGCAAAATGATGAAGCTGACCATAATCGTGACTGTTGCGATCGTTTCGATCTTGGCGATAGTTCTCGTGGCGCTCTCTCTGTTCATCGTGGATCAAACCCAGTACGCTATAGTGCTGAGATTCGGAGAGATAAGAAAGGTCATCTCGGAACCCGGTTTGTACGTGCGCACGCCTTTCGTTGACAACGTCGTTAGGCTGAGCAAGCGATACTACATATACGATATTCCTGTTGAAAAGATCATCACGCTGGACAAAAAAACCATGCTCGTGGATTCGTACGCGATCTGGAGGATCGACGATCCTAAGAAGTTTCTCGAATCTGTAAGAACTGTGAGCCTCGCGCTCTCAAGGATCGACGATGTGGTCTACTCTGGCTTGAGAAACACGCTCGCCAAACTCGAGTTCGACGACATCGTCACCGGTGAAAGACAGTACCTGGTCGACATAACCGATTTTGCGAAAAAGAATCTTGCCGACTTCGGTATAGAGATCAGAGACGTCAGGATCAAACACACCGACCTTCCCACCGAGAACCAAAATGCAGTCTTCGAGAGGATGAAGTCCGAAAGACAGAGCATCGCCGCGCTGATCAGGGCGGAGGGACAGAAGGAAGCGCAGAAGATCCGCTCGGAGGCAGACAAACAAGCCACCATAATAAGGGCACAGGCGATGAGTGAGGCTGAAAGGATAAAAGGTTCCGGTGAAGCGAGCGCAACACGCATCTACGCAGAGGCGTTCTCGAAAGATTACGAGTTCTACAAGCTCCTCAGAACGTTAGAAAGCTACAAGACCATCATTCCAAACAGTGTTGTCATCGTGGGTGAGGATCTGAGCATTCTGCAGCAGATGAAATAGCGCAAAAGTTTTGAAAAGCATCTCTCCCAGCTGAAGAGTGTGTGATCCATTCGTGACCGAGGGGATGGACAGAGTTTTTATCTGTCTTCGTATCGGACTCCAACGAACTGGCTTTCTCGTGGAGATCTTTTCAAGAGGGGGTATCGTGTAGCAGGTGTACGTGGGGGGAAGGGGATGACAAGATGTTTGAAAAGCGAGTGTGGGGCACACTGGCTTTTATGATCCTGTTCATTTGCATCGCGAACGGAGCGATGAGCGAACTTCCTTGGGAATCGTTCGTACACGTCAAAGCCCAGTCAATGGCCGAGACACACATAGCCGTTTCTGACCAAGCCCTGGCTTTGCTTCTCTATTCGGACAACGATTACACAGTCAAAGTTTATCGAGAACCAGATGGAAAGCTTCTCTGGCAAAAGTCCCTCGGGAACGTCAACACGAACATTTCTTCTTTTCAGATCGTGGGGCAATGGCTGTGTCTTTATGGATCTCAAGGAACAGATCCATGGCGTACGTTCATCTTCGACCTTGAAACGGGTAAAGATCTGTACGATGTGATCGGAGCAAAGGTCTGGAATCAAGCTCTCCAGGGACAAGGGTTGAGCGAACCTATCGTTGCGACTTGCGGAAATCGAGTTGTTGTAGCCAGGATGGCAAACTTTGCGGTCTTCGACTTGAAAGAACGACGATGGTTCAAAACTGATATCACTCAGAATCTCTCCTTTCTCACTGTCATTGGTCAACACGTGCTGGCCCTCGATAGACGATCGCAGCGTAGACCTGTCTTGTTCTCCTTACAGGACGGAAGCGTTAAAACCGTTGATGTTCAGCTCAGCACCAGAGAGCTCGAGTCCCTGAGGGCCGATTTTTATTCACGCTACGTTGGCCCAGTTTATCATTGGCAGACAGATTTTCCAGTGTTGTTGACGTGTTCTGATTCTAACAAGACCAATTCTCTGCTTTTGCTCACAAAGAATGACAAAGGTTCTCTCATCTCAACCGAAAGCCTCGGGTTGGAACGCGATCAGAGGTGGAGAATTCTGTTTCAGAAAACAATAGAAATTAAAGCCAATCTAATTCTTGCCGTTGTCCTAAGGCCAGACACACCAGACATTGGTAGTCGTGCGGTTCTTCTGGTCCTCGATTCTTCGGGACGTGTTCTTGGGTGTGAGGAAATTGGGTTCACAGATCTTTACCACATCTGTGTACACCAAGAGAACTTGTTCTTTGTCTATTCAGATGAGACAAATGGTTCTCACATCATGGCGTACCATCTCCCATCGCTTGAGATATCTTGGGAAAGAGATTACGGATCTTTTTGGGAGACGTGTGGCAAGATCGCCGAGACCGAAAGCAGGATCTTTCTTGAAGTCAGCTACGAAGCACAGACAGGAACAAGTGTACGCGCGGTCATAGCGATCGAAAAGAACGATGGGAGTGTCAGTGGGTATTATCCTTTTGGAGAAGTCCCAGACGCCTGTGTTTCGAGTGGCGGAGCGAATTCTTCGTCTCTGTTCTTCTCACTCAGCTCAACCATTTCGCCCGATGTCACGATCTTACGCATCCCGTTGACTTCTCCAGGTTGGCTGGACGCGACGTTGAACGTGGCAGAACCGATTTATCCCAGCTCCACAGTCGAAGTGAGCTTCTCACCATCTTTTGCCATTCTTTCTGCAAGTGCCGGCCAGGTCTCACAGAACAGATTTTGGACTTCTCCCAGCGATCCCGGAAATTACACACTCACGCTGAGCTTTGCAGGATTGAAGAAAGACTTTCCAATGAAAGTTTCCGAATACGTACTTGACCTGAACCTGCCAGAGTTTGTTTACACGAACAGCGAAGTTCCCATTTCTTATACTCCAGAGATCGCGGTGGTCACAACCAGCGGGGGAACGGTGGAAGATAAAATATGGAGAACTCCGGATGAGCCAGGCTCCTACATCATCACCTTGAAAACATCGAGGGTCAGTCGGGAGTTCACCGTGAACGTGTTACCCAAAGATACAGACAAAGATGGTGTGAGCGACTGGAAAGAACGTCTACAGGGCAGCAATCCACAGAATCCCGACACCGATGGTGACGGCTTGGACGATGGCAGAGATCTTTCGCCGACCATCGATCCGAGTCAGCCGAACTGGACGCAGTTCAAAGACCTCCAAGAACCTGGGATGATACGTGTGGAGCAACCTGTCATGTTCTACGGACTGCACGGTTGGGTCGAAGTTTACACACTGAACACATCGGGAGAACTCATCTATCTGCGTCGTACCGAAACGGACGGTGTGAGACACAGCAAGATGGATGAGGACAGTTACAAAAAGAACCTCAACAGGCTCTTTGAAGAATCTGGTTTTGTCGTCTACGATATGAAGCCTGCGGGCAACAGATTCACCACGACGTGGCGAGCAGCAGCTGATTACAAGTCAGAGTTTCAGTACATCTTCAAGGCTGATTTTCTACACCCAAACGAGTATCGTTTCTACTACGACTTTCTCCAGGACTGTCGCTTGGTGCATCTGAAGAACAGCAAAGCGATGCTTTATCCGAGTCCGAACAAGTGCTACAAATACCTCTTGTTGCCCGTTCGCTTGAACCAAGGATACAGAAACCGTATCACGATGCAGTTCAGAGATTACGACATGTGGTCCAACCTTAATTACGTCGCCGACGATGACTACAAGATTGCTGGTTTTCTGTTCGCCTTTTACGCCTCCAACGACTTCAGCGACGATGCAAACCTTCCATACCATCAAGGGCTCGCCTTCGCCATGATCGAGGACAAGGGAGTTTTTCGTCTCGTCATAGATGTTCCGGAGCGGAGTGTTCGTGCTCGCAGTTACTTGAAGATCACACCGGTTTGGGTGATACGGAAAAAGAATGTGACCAGTTATGATCCCACGGTGGTGAAATGGAACATCACTGGAATCACAAGGGAAGTGATCGCAGAACAGGACACCTCGGGGAGCAGTTGGACAGTGTGTGAACATTTTTCGTCCTTCGAGGACTTAGACCGCACGCCCATTGGCAGAGAACGATTCATTTCCACAACTGAGCCAACGAGAAGCTCTCAGGAATCGTTCAAGATCATTGAAAAGGAACCTACAGAACAAGGAAATTCTTTCACGGCGATGGAAGTTGTGCAAAAGATCACGATGATCACCTTAGAAAGTGGCAAGAAGATCTGTTCGCTCACCGAAGCCGTGATGAAGAGCAAACACCGAGTGGACGATCTTGACAAGCTGCCCGACGGACACTGGGCGAAATCAGCTGAGTTTGGACTCGTGAAGTCCAATTTGGAGGTGATCACCGGTGCGGTATCCATCGTCAGTAGTGGTTACGAGGCTTGGGTGGCGTTCAGAGAAGGGGACTACGTGACGGCGAGCTATTACGGTCTCAAGGCCCTGTCCACCTCTGTGAGTGTCGCACCAGAACTTGTGAACATCGCAAAGACGAGCTTTGGATACACCGGAAAAGCCACAAAGCTCAGTGTGATATCGTCAACGCGCGGACAGGTAGCACTCGCGATCGCTGTGGGCATGATTGAAGTTGGTTACGACGTTTACAAGTACACAAGCACCGAAGATCCCATCTTGAAGAAAGCCTACGCAGAGAAGATAGCGGCCGACACCATAGACACGACTTTCGCGGTTATAGGTGAGATCTATCCTCCTGTGAAAGCGGCACTGTTGACCTGGGCGATCGAAGTAGAAATATACTCGTGGATCTTCGGCCAAGACCTTGGCTACAGGGTGTGCCGTACACCGGGAACCGCTCTGGTGTTCCTGTGGCAATATTTCGTCACAGATATACCATCTGCGTTTGCCGAGGAAGCCTATGAGAACGCGAGGAACAGCTTGGTGGAGATCGTCAAGAACGAAAACGAGGTCATGCGTGGTCAGTACATATCCATATTCGTCGAACCACCGACAGATTGAAAACGATATCCTAACAGCTGTCTTTGGGACAGAAGTCGAGAATAGAGATGTGATCGACCAATCTATCCTGTAGCGGGATATCTCTTTAGCACTAACGACGTGGTGTACTCCATTCAACAAACTCGTAGACTATAACGTGTCAAGAAAGAAGCTGGTTGTGAACGAAGATGGATGCGCTATATCAACCACTGTGTCTCGAAACGCATTGTAAAAATAGCGAACAGAGAAGGCAAGGCAATCGTACTGGAAAATCTGCTTGGTATCCGCGAGCGGACGAAAGGTTCCAAAAAGTTCAACCGCATGATGTCCGGGTGGAATTTCAAAGAGCTGGCTTCGTTTATCGAGTATAAGGCTGCGCTTGCCAAAGTTCCTGTGATCTGTGTTGAGCCCAAGGAAACCTCCAGGAGTTGTCCACGATGTGGAAACGTATCGCGCTATAACCGTAAGACTCAAGGCTGGTTCAAGTGCACCAGATGTGGTTATCAGTCAGATGCGGACAGAGTTGAGGCCTTGAATATCGCAGCCAAAGCACACGATGCTCTTAGGGCAAGACCCTGGGAGAAAGGGGAGCAGTGACACACCCAAAGGCCAAGGTGATAATGGCTAATCCGGCGAATGCTGGCCAAGCTGCGGCGTATGCCGCCATCCCACGTAAGGATGCTCCCTAATTCATTGGGGAGAGGATGTCTCATCGTCACGTTCACTGGAAAACAGGATTTTATGCAAGACGAAGGTTGCGTTACTGAAATTTTTCGATACAAAATGAGAAAGGTGTGTTATACTTTGGCAAGTTCCCATCAGCGGAACGAGGGGGGTGAAAGGGTTTCTAATTCCATCTCAGTGGGAATGTTTGATAAGAGCACTTCGAATGAAGCGAACTTTTCTCAACAGACGAAGGACGCAAAAACCCAGCCGCAGATTAAACATAGTCTTTAGCCCTTGTACAAGCTGAATCATTTCTCCTGACTGTCTGATCGAAACCTACCTTACCTTTCCAAAGTCTCAGGTTATTTTACCCTCGTTTTAAGGCCGCACCTGCAAGAATCTCAGTTGAAGCGCACGAGAACTGCCATTTCAACGTGAAGCTTGTAGATCTCTTTGGATGATCCTTTTGTGATTCCACTGCTCACATTTCAACATAGTCATGCTTTCCATTCATTGAAAACACTAATCAGAGGGGGTGTTGTTTGATGAGTGGGTTCTCAAGAATTTCTTTGTTTCTGATGGTCATGGCAATCTTACTACTCTATTCGTGTGCACAAGCCCCAATCTCTGTTGTTAGCATTTGGCAAAAAGCATTCGGTGGAAGTGAATGGGATGTAGCGTATTCAATCCGGCAAACAACAGATGGAGGATACATCGTCGCTGGGTATACAGAATCGTTTGGAGCTGGTGAAGAAGATGTTTATGTTCTAAAACTCGACGCTGATGGCAACAAGTTATGGGAGAAAACGTTTGGTGGAAGTGGTTGGGATGTAGCGTATTCAATCCAACAAACAACAGATGGTGGATACATCGTGGCAGGGTACACAACGTCCTTTGAAGGTGAAGGTCATGTTTACGTTCTAAAACTCGATGCTGATGGCAACAAGCTATGGGAGAAAACGTTCGCTGGAATTTATGCTGATAGGGCAAGGTCTGTTCAGCAAACACGCGATGGTGGATACATCGTTGCAGGATTCACAAATTCTTTTGGAGCCGGTGGAGATGATGTTTACATCTTGAAACTCGATGCGAGCGGTGATCTGGAATGGGAGAAAACGTTTGGCGGAACCCTTGATGATATGGCAGATTCTGTCCAACAGACAAGGGATGATGGATACATCGTTGCGGGACACACGTGTTCTTTCGCAAGCAGTGACGTTTATGTCATAAAACTCAATGGGGATGGTTATGAAGAGTGGCATAGAGTAATCGGTGACGAGCACTATTATGAAAGTGCAAATTGCATTCAACTGACAGGTGATGGGGGATACATCATAGCGGGATACACAGCCTCTGAAACCGGTTGGCGTGATTTTTACATCTTGAAACTCGATGCGAGCGGTGATCTGGAATGGGAGAAAACGTTCGGTGGAGATCGTGATGATGAGGCATACTCCATTCAACAGACGAGCGATGGAGGATACATCGTCGCAGGGTATACGACATCGTTTGGAGCTGGTGAAGAAGATGTTTATGTTCTAAAACTCGACGCTGATGGCAACAAGTTATGGGAGAAAACGTTTGGTGAGGAATACTCTGATGAAGCATACTCCATTCAACAGACTAATGATGAAGGATACATCGTCGCAGGGTATACAGAATCGTTTGGAGCAGGTAGTAGGGATGTTTACGTTCTAAAGCTCGACAAGTACGGCAACACTGGTTCTTATCCGCAATGAATTTACCGATTCGCGAAGGGCAGGGGTGTTCCCTGCCCTCTTTGTTTTTCAACGCTGGAACTTTTTCACAGCCTTCACTCTATGAACATCAACATCATTTTCGCCGCTCTTATGACCATCCTCAAACTGTCGTAAGACTCAGCTTGTGCTACTGAGAGAACCATGTAAAAACCCTTGTCTGGTACTTCAAAGATCGTGAATTCAACGTGGCAAGATAAGGTTGTGGCTTTGTTTAATCCCATGAGACTTACCATCCGTGAAGTCCGTTATGTGGAAAAACAAGTGTGGTAATACGTTATGGTGCGACAACTCTTCTTGGTTCGTCGATATGAAGAAGTGAGCCTTCGAAAGATCAAGCAAGAAGTCATTCTGCGCGGCGAGGGTTTTTCTCATCTATAATTTGAATTGACCAAACGCTGTGAGGGGGGTGCTCTCATGAAAAAATGTTTGACTGTTTTGGTTTTACTTGCCTGGGGAGCAATTCTGTTCAGTGGTGGAACAAAGATTGTCTACGACTTTGAAAAAGACACCTACTACGAGTTCAAGTGGATGCTCGATTCGGAGTTACACACGTGGGTTGGCTACAATACTTACGTAGACATTCAAAAAGACGTTTTTGACCACCTTTTTAATAATTTGATCCCGAGAAACGAGATGATTTACCGGGCTCTAAAGAACCAGCTCCGCAATCTCGAGGCTGTTCTATCCGAAAGGGGGAAACAAATCGAGAGCTTGAAGAACCAGATTTCCCGCAATGACGAGGAGATAAACAATCTCAAAGAACTCAGAGTCAGTCTGGAGAACAAGCTTAAGGAATTGGAGAGTCAGATTCTCGAAAAGGATAAACAGATAAACGATCTCAAAGGTGTATTGGAGAAGCGAGAAAAAGAAATCACTGATTTGAAGAGCGAAGTCGACAATCTCAAGGCCGATCTGTACGAAAAGAAAGAGCAAATTGAGAGCTTGAAGAACCAGATTTCCCGCAAGGACGAGGAGATAAACAATCTCGAAGAACTCAAAGTTAGTCTGGAGAACAAGCTTGAGGAATTGGAGAGTCAGATTCTCGAAAAGGATAAACAGATAAACGATCTCAAAGGCGATTTGGAAAAGCGGGACAACGAAATCGCTGATCTCAAGGATGACTTGCTTCAGAAGGAAAACCAGATCAAGGAACTGAGTGACATAATCACCGCCAAAGAAGCTGAGATAAACGATCTCAAAGGAGAATTAGAGAATCGAGAAAAAGAAATCACTGATTTGAAGAGTGAGATCAACAATCTCGAGGCTGTTCTGTCCGAAAGGGAGAAGCAAATCGAGGAGCTGAAGAGTTTGATCACTTCCAAAGAGACAGAGATAAACAACCTCAAAAACGATTTAGAAAAACGAAACTCTGAGATCATCAGTCTGATGGCCGTTCTGTTTCAGAAGGACAGTCAGATTGAAACCATGAAGGGTCAGCTCTACGATAAAGATGAAAAAATCAAGCTTCTTGAAGAACAAATTACCACCTTGAGGAATCAGATGTCGGGCAAAGATGTAGAGATAAAGACCTTGAAGGATGAATCGTCGCAGATGAGATCAAGATTCATCACTGCGGTCGTTATCGGGATCGTCGCTGTGGTTGTTCAGTTTGTGGTGATCTTCGTTCTTCTCAGAAGAAAAACGAAGGCAGCAACGTGACACAAAAATTGTGCTTTGCCTATCACATCATTTTATTGTGATCTTTCCTCGATCCTTCAGCGGAGATGAGCGGGGCCGCTAATCGAAAAAACTTGGTGGGTTTCACACTTCACGTTGTTTTCCCATGTTCTAAAACTGGCTGCGAACGGACAGTTGTGGTAGATCCTCACTGGAGCCGGTAGCATTGTGGAAAGGTACGCTCGACGCGTGCCTGCTCTACAGCTCTCCCCGAAAAGCTTTGTTCAATATGGCTTGCTCTAGACGTTTGAGTTTTTCCTCTGTTTGATCCTGTGCCTCTTTCAAGGCTTTGATTTTCTCCTGCACTTCTTGGAGGTGTGCCACAATGCGTTTTTGTTCTTCAAGGGGTGGGAGGGGGATAGTGATTGCGAGGTACTCATTGAAGCGAAGGTTTCTTATGTTGGTGGTTTGTGTCTGGAGTGGCTCTGTTCGTCCGGATATGTGGAAATGGAACAAGTAATAAAACAAAAACTTGGGTTCAACATCTGCACGTGAAACACGTAGACATGTAATGAAGTTACCAAAGCAGTATGTTCCTTGCCCCTGAAAATAGGCAACTCTACCGACCGGTTTGTTTGGTCCTCCGCCGGATCGTTCCAAAAGTATACCTCCTGGCTGCAAAATGGATTTTCTCAGTTGTTTCTCATTTAAAGCAAGCCGAATAGCTGTCCCATAAGATAGGCTACCATCAGGTAAAAAATCAGTTGATCGAAGAACAGGGATACCCTCGGGATCAGCCTGCGCCCACACCCCGGATTTGTAATCACACACCTCCCCCAATCTCACCCACCGCCAGCCTTCGGGGAGTTTGTAGGGGCCTTCATTAATGGGCTTTCCCCTCCTTCTCTAAGTGAGCCCGCACCACTGCAAGGATTTGACCATCCTTGCAGATGAAATTAGTGCGAGAGAGTGAGCACCTCACCCGGATTCTTCGGGTGGGATTGCCCTTTAGAAAGGAATCATGATGATTCTTTTACATCGTCGCCGCGTCATTCACTCTGCGCTCTGCGGCGATTTTTTTATTGCCATCTGGAGACGGAAAGTAACAGTTTTTGTCTCAGTGAGAGACAGATTGATTTTCTCAACGGTTTCGAAACATGGGATGGACTTTCTCGCATAGTCTGTGTAAAAGTTGTGGTAATATCAAATCAAGGGGGAATAACTTTGAGGGTTCGGTTCGACTTTAGAGTCGACAAGCTTCCGATTCTCTACAGGCACCGCATCATGTCGTTGATAAAAGAAGCAATCCAGATATCAGATCCAGAGTACAAAGCCATTCTTTATCCTGAAGGATTCAAGCGCACCAAACCCTTCACGTTCAGTGTTTACATACCACCAGGCTTTAAAACGACTAAAGAGAAATTTCTGCTGGATGATGGCCTAGCTTTGGAAGAAACGGTCTTTCTCCTCGAAAGAGAGATTTCGTTGTTTGTAAGCTCATGGGCCCCCGAGTTCATTGTCAACCTCTACAATGGCCTTCTAAAGTTGAGAAAGTTCCCACTCTTTGAATTTCTGAGTGAATCGGGTGAAAGACAAACGCATCACATTCACCTGGTCCGGGCGGTCGTTTTGAACGAGAGGAAAATAACCGCAGAAGAGGTTCCCTTCAAAACGATGTCTCCCATCTCTCTTGAAGACGGGAACGACGAGCCAATAGAGATTTTGAAAAATGATCGGGTCGATCAGGAGGAGCTCAAAAGGTTCGTCCACCATTTGAACGTCGTGCAAGACAAAAGGTTCAAAGATCTGAGGGGATACGGATTGAAAAAACCGCTCGAATTCGTTCCAAACAAAATAATAAGAAAAGTGGTTAAGCACGCGTTGAAAGGTTTTCGAGACGAAACCAAAAAACCGTACATGTTCCTGACTACGTACCATGGAGAATTCGTGCTGAAGGGGGATATGGAAGATCTGAGACTCACCTATCAAGTGGGACTTGGGCTCAGGACTGGACAAGGATTCGGAATGCTCGAGGTGGTGTAAGGTGGAGTATATTGAACTGAGGCCAAAGAACTGGTTCTACAATTTATCGGTAACAGGTTTTTTGGAAGTTTTGGCCGATCAGAACAGCGAAGAAATTGAGAAACTGATCAGGGACGATGGAACAGTTCTAATAGACAGGAAGATATTCGCGAAGCACAGGGAACTTGATATTCCAGAAGCTTTGGTGAGGTATGTGAATTATCTGGTGAAAGGAGAGAATTTGGACGAATGGCTGGAGGAGAAGAAGAAAAATGACCAGAAAACAAACAAAGAAAAGTACAAAAAGTACCACGATATGTTCGGAGAATTCGGCTACAAGTTGGCCAGGAGTTTCAACAAGCTGTTTAGATCGAACACACCGTATCAAAATTTGGTTCAGGAAAATGAATGGTCGCACTTCATCGAGCTTGTGAAAAACTTGGAAAAGATCTCAGAAAAGAAAGATACAGAAAAATGTGAGATCTGTGGGGGAAAGTGGTACCTCGATTTGGACAAGGCAACCGAGTTCACGAGGAGGTTGTTTCGCTTCGCCTCAGCTCATTCTTCTGAATTTGGATCGTCCGTAGGAGACTTTCCGAACGCATTCTGGAACAATAATTCTTCTCTGCTTGTCTGTCCACTCTGCGTTTATTTAATCATCCACAGTCACGTGGCTTGGACAAGGCTGAGCGATTCGACGAGCATCTTCATAAACGCCCCTTCTTTCAAGGTGATGTGGCATTTGAACAAATACGCGAAGGAGCTGTACGGTGCAGGAAAAGTTGAAGGTGTTAAAGAGCTCTTCGGAATGTCTCTGATCGAGCTTGCGCTGAAACTCAACTTGCAACTTGGAAAATGGACCATGATGAACATAGAGGTGGTTATCAAGTACAAAGACAAAAAAGGCAAAGACAAAGTGGAATTCTTTTCCATCCCACACGAAATCACCATGCTACTGCTCGACAAAAGTGTGGCATCTCTTCTTTTCGACATCGGAAGAACAGAAGTTCTAAGCTGGTTCTTGGATGGTGAATTCGACAAAATACTGCGGGATGGGGAAAGACATTTCCGAGAGGCTTTGAAGAGTTCCGATGCAAAAACACTGTCATACTCTCAAAAACTCTTCGAGTTGTATGCGCTCGTGAATGAAAAGCGAAAGGGGGGAGCGTTGTGAGTGACGTGCTCGATCTGGAACCTGTTAAAAAAGAACTCAAGAGAGGCGACATCAAACTCGAAACAGTCAAGGATGCCGTGAAGAAGTACAAAGATATGGGTTTCGAACTGCTGAAGCTGTTGGAGTACGCTTCGAAGATCGCGAAAGGTGATGAAAGGAAGGAGATCGAGAGGCTGTACAAAGAGTTTGCGCACAAGAGCTTGAGCGATTTGTGCGAAAGCTTGAGAAGAAAGGCCAGACGGCTAAGGGAGAACTCAAAAGACGGTGTTTATCAAAGGTTTTTCAAAGACGGCTCTCCAACCGGCACAACCTTCAGATTGCTCGAGCTAACAAGGATGGGGAAGAGAGACGAGGTTTTCCATTTGATTTTGAGAGAGTTTCTCAGCTCGGGCGAAGAAGTCCCGTACGAGTTGATGAAAGCCTTCGATCCCATTTTTCCCATCGAGGTCTTCAAAGTCTTCATTTATTCGTTCGTGGGTGGTTTGTCAAAACCTGCTGAAAAACCCACAACGAGCGGTCAAGGAGGGGATCAAGATGAACAGTCAGAATGATCGAAAACTCAAGCATGTTACCGTTACGATCTTGTTCGAGGGATTCGCGTTGAACAGGGATGAAAAAATCGGTGGGAACATTCAGTCCATCAAAAAGTTGAAACAGGCTGATAGAACCGTCAGCTTCATAAGCAAACCAGCTATGAGGCACTATCTCTTCGAAACTTTGTTCAAGGCGTACGGTTGGAAGCCAAGCGCAGTAAGCTTGAAAGGAAGAGAAGAAGAAAACAAAGTTGTGCAGTTCGATCTTTGCAAGGACAACATACTCACTTCTCCTGAATTGGACGCGTTTGGATACATGTACACCATCAGCAATGAGCATGCAATCACGAGAAAATCTCCCGTCGGCATCACGAAAGCCATCGGTTTGGACCCATACGACGGCGATATGGCCTTTTATGCTAACCACGACCTCGTGAGAAGGGCAATCGAACAAGGACAAGACGCTCAACCTAACCATTACAAACCTAACCTTTACAATAAAGAGGAGCATCTTTCCATCTACAAGGCCAGTTTCACTATAGACGTGGACGTACTCGGCAAAGACGAGTGGATAGTCCGGCAAGAACCTACATTTGTGGACAATAAGCTGGAAATTGTTCTGAAAGAAGAAGAAAAAACTCAGAAGAAACAAAAAGAAGGAAGAACTCAGGAAACAATAAAAGTAACGATTGACAATTTAAGGAAGAAAAACAACGGCGAGAACGAGTACGAGTACGCGATTGGTGACAAAACGATAGGGACAATAAGAATACAGAATAAGAAGGTGATCTTCGAACTTGACGAAAAAAAGAAAAAAGAGCGAATTAGACAGATCCTGGAGGCCATAAAGGATGGACTGTACGCCCAATCGAGTGGCGAAGCGAACACAATCGTCCCACTGTTCATGATCGCCGCGGCTGTTAAGATACCGTCCCCCATATTCCACCCGTTCATCGATGTAGAAAGGTCAGCGGATGGAAAACTCAGTGTCATAGGTGTTAAAGATTGCTTGGAAAACAGTTGGATTGAAAGATGCAATAACAAAGCGTATGTTTTCCTAAAATCGTGTGAGAGATTGAGGGTAAAAGATTTCGAGAGTGTTGAAGGAGCGATCATCACGGACTGGAACAAATTTCTCCAAATGCTGAACTTGTAAAGGGATGGGGCAAAGTCATGGACAAGTTAAGGGTTTTGAAGATCAAAATCTATCAACCACAGGCTCATTTTAGAATCCCATTCACTTACAAAAGAAGGCTCACCTACCCCATACCACCGTACTCAACCGTGCTGGGTTTGATCGCCAACATGCTTGGTGTGAAAAACGTGCCTGGACAGGAGGAACCGTGCGTTCGTGAGAGCTGCGAGTGCGTCTATCACAAGTACAAAGAACTCAAGATATCGATTTGTGGCAAATTCAAAGTCAAAACAACTGAGTACGTTTGGCTAAGAAGCTTGGAGAAAGGTTGGCACACAAAAAGATTTGGAAGCACGACCAACAGATGTGTGGGAGGACACGTTGAACACATCGGAGGTCAAATGCCCTGCTACGTGGACGTTTTGAACGACGTCGAGATCTTGATTCACCTTTATCACAGAGACAGAGATTTTCTCGAACTGATCGAGAAGAACTTTTTGGAGCCGAAGAACAGAACGTCCACGCTTCATTTGGGAAGGGCAGAAGACATCTTGGTGGTGAACAAGATCGGTTTTGAAGAACTCGAATTCAAACCCATCAACGGGCAGTTCGACTATTTCTTCTGGGTCCCACAGAAGATGTTTGGTTCAAGCGAAAACGTGTTCGATTCGATTCAGGGTTTGACTTACGATCTTCCCACCTTCTACAGAATAAGGAACGGTGCGAGAGAGTTCGACTACGTGAGGGTGAAGCTGAACGATGGAGACTTCGGGGGGATCAAAGCCCACTACGATAACATCGAGGATGTCCCAGTTTTCTTGGCGGATCCAAGGGGTGGTTGAAATGAACGCAAACGCCACGGAAAAGGTTAAGATCTTGGCAAAAACGACCGATCCTCGCGCGGGTGAGGTAACTCTTTCAAGGCATGTCAAAGACGTGCTGAAAGTCTTCGAAGCTTTGAGAGAGACCTTGAAGATAGAAGAAGACCTAAGCGAGGCTGTGAGGATCGCGATTTTTCTTCACGACCTTGGAAAGGTCCTACCCGCGTTTCAGATAAAACAGCTTCGAAACAGGAACTACGAACCTTGGGATGTGGTGTACGAAATACCCCATTCACTGTTCTCCATATTCCTGTTGAACGTGGATAGGCTGAAGAAGAAACTCGAGGAGAAGTTTAAAGAAAGGGCTGAAGATCTCTTCAACTTCTTGATCTCCTCGATCGCTTATCACCACTGGAGGGAAGGGTACGAAGCTTTTCTCATTTCGAACAAACGCGAACTCGTCGCGGTTTGTCAAAAGCTCAAAGGGGAATGGGAAGAACCCCTTTTGAGAAATCTCCGACAAGAACTCCAAGACTTTGAAGATTATTACCTTGATCTTGTTGGAACTAACAACGAGCTCGTCGAAGCCATTTTGAACGGAAGGAAACTTGTGAAACTCGTCGTACCACCGTACAAGTTCGACTACGAACCTTTGAGGAAGCAAATGAAAAAAGAGTGGATCCTCATCTCTGGAATTCTACAAAGATGTGATCACTTTGCTTCGTGGTGTGAAATGGAGGGATTCGACGAGCTCGGGAAAATCGAGCAAAAGGTCGAAGTGAACGTGAGGGAAAACATCGAAAAGAAGATAGGATCGAACGCCTGGCAGTTTTCAAAGATCAACGATCTGACCGACAAGAACGTGGTTCTCATCGCTCCAACTGGTTATGGTAAGACCGAGTTCGCCTTCCTGTGGTCTAACTCGGAAAAGCTCTTGTACACACTTCCCTTACGCGTCGCGGTGAACCAGATACACGACAGGGCTGAGGGGATCTTCGGGAAAGATAAAGTCGGTCTGTTGCACTCCGACGCAGACTTGTTCCTCTTGGAGAAGGGTGATGAGATGGTTGATCCAATGAAGGTTTATGAGCTTTCCAGGCAACTTTCGTACCCCGTGATAGTTTCAACTGGAGACCAGTTCTTCCCATACGCCTTGAGACCACCCGGCTACGAGAAGATATTTGCGACGCTCTCTCACTCTCGTCTCGTGATAGACGAAATCCAAGCCTACGATCCAAAGGCATGTGCGATAATCGTGAAGCTCATCCAATGGGTGCAGAAGATGGGTGGAAATTTCCTGCTGATGACGGCAACCTTACCAGAATTTGTGGAGGGGGAACTGCCGAAAGAATTCGAGAAGATAAACATCTACGAAGAGAAGAAGCAAGATTTCGAGAAGATCATCAAACACAAAGTGCAGATCGAAGAGATAGAAAACGAAGATTCGAACTTCGATCTCAGGGAAAAGAACATCGACGAGATTCTCCGTCAAGCTCGAAAGGGAAAGAGAGTTCTTGTGATCCTGAATACGATAAAACTGGCGAAGAAAGTCTTCGAAAGGTTGAAATCAAAACTGAGGGACCAGGGTGACGATTGCAAGATCTTCCTCCTCCATTCCGAGTTCACGTTCGGGGATAGAAGAAGGAAAGAAGTGGAGATCTTGAAACACTTCGGCAACCCAAAACCGAAGGATGAAAAAGAAGCCAAGGTACTGGTGACAACACAAGTTGTGGAAGCATCTTTGGACATAGATGCGGACTGCCTATTCACGGAAATCTGCCCGTTGGATGCCTTGATCCAACGAATGGGAAGGGTGATAAGAAGATACATTTACGCGAACGGAAGGGTTTTGAACAAAAGCGATGGGAAAGAGTACAAACTGCATCAAGAAATAAGACTCTACGACGGGTCAGAACCGAACGTCTTCGTGTGGGTATTCAAAGAAGGATATCAATCCGGTAGAGGTGCTGTTTATTCGAAAGATCAAATTGAGCAGACAAAAGAGATCATCAAAGAGGAAATCCGTCGAACAGCGGAAATGTCCGAATTTCGCAAGTATGAGATCGTCAACGATTATTACCGCTCGTTGAGAAACTCTAAAAAGTATCTCGACGAGTTCTACAAGACCATCGAGATACTGAACGCTGGTTTCATGTCCGAGAGAAAAAGCGAAGCTTTTCAAATATTCAGAGAGATTTACTCGATACCAGTGATACCGGAAAGCTTAGAGAAGCATTTCGTCAGAGAAATCAAAAAATACTCTCAAAAGGATAGTCTCAGTTACTCCGATTTCAAACTGAAAGTCTTGTCTCACTTCGTTGTGAACGTAGATGCACGAAAGTACATCACCAAGAAAGCGATATCGCTGCGTCCAACTAAAGATTTGGTGTACGAAGCGAACATTGAAGCTGAGAAGGGATCGAGGATTGAAAGATGGCTCGATGGGATATACCTCTGCTCTGGGGAATACGATCCTGAGGAAGGCTTCACACCCAGAGAAACTCGAGAGGCTCACATCGTAGACTGAAGGTTGGGGGGCGAGCTGAATTTTCGACAGAACCGACCTGCAGAGGTTGAAGATCAACGGCGTGAAGATCAATTATTTGTACGTCTGTGAAAGGAAACTGTGGTTGTTCGACAGAGGAATTCAGTTGGAAGAAAACTCTGAGAAGGTCTTGCTGGGAAAGCTTCTCAGTGAATATTCTTACCCAAGCGAAACGAGGAGAGAAGTCCTCATAGACGACTTGATAAAAATAGACGTGATGGGCGAGGAAGAAATCAGAGAAATCAAGTACAGCAACAGCTTAGCGAGCGCGAATAGAATTCAAATACTCTACTATCTTTATTATCTAAAAATGCTCGGGATCGAGAGAAAGGGGATCATAAATTATCCGAAAATGAGAAGAATGGAAGAAGTTTCGCTGACACCAGAGGCCGAAAGAGAAGTTGAACAAGCCATAAAGAGGGTTGAAGAGGTCCTGAGTTCACCCAGACCACCGGAAGTCAAGAGGAAGTCCTATTGTCCAAAATGCGCTTACTATGAATTTTGCTTTGGATAGGGGTGAATGACTTTGAGACCCTACTATATATTCTCGAGTGGGCGAATCATGAGGAGAGAAAACACGATCTATGTCGAAAACGAAAAAGGGGAAAAGAAGGCTCTACCAATCGAAGAGGTAGAATCCTTGCACATCTTCGGTGAAGTGGAGATGAACACAAAATTTTTGAATTTCTTATCTCAGCACGGAAAACCTATTCACTTCTACAATTACTATGGTTTTTACTCCGGCAGCTTTGTGCCGAGGTCCAAAAATATCTCCGGTGAGCTTTTGGTAAAGCAGGTTGAGTACTATCTCGATAACGAGAAAAGGCTTTATCTGGCCAAAGCTTTTGTGGAAGGCGCGACTTTTCACATGCTGAGAAACCTCAGAAATTACGACGGGACAGAAGAATTTGTGAGAATCATCAGCGAAGAGCAAGCCAAGTCGTTCGAAGCCAAAACCGTGCCGGAGTTGATGGGCTGTGAGGGAAGAGCGAGAGAGGCTTATTATCAAGCGTTCAACACGATTACGAGTGGCAGACTGGCAATGAATAAGCGAGAGAAAAGGCCACCAAAGGATCCCATCAACGCTTTGATTTCCTTTGGTAACTCCGTTATGTACTCGGTTGTACTCTCGGAAATATACAAAACCGAGCTCAACCCAACGATAAGTTACCTGCACGAGCCAAGGGAAAGGAGATTTTCACTGAGCTTAGACATTTCTGAGATATTCAAGCCTTTGATAGTCGATCCGATCATTTTCAAGCTAATAAACAACAGCATGCTCAAAGAAGAGGATTTCGAAGATGAACTCGATTTTTGTTACCTAACATCATCTGGAAAAAAGAAGTTTTTGAAGGAATTCGAGGAAAAGCTTGAAACCACCATTAAACACAGAAAGCTGAAAAGGAGCGTCTCCTATAGGACCCTTATTCGTCTCGAGTGTTACAAGCTTATAAGACATTTACTACAAGACGAATTCTACAAACCTCTGAAGGCGTGGTGGTGATGCCTTATTACGTAATCACATACGATGTTTCGGAACAAAGAGTAAACAAAGTTAGAAAGATCTTGAAAAAGTACTTCGTATGGGTTCAAAATTCTGTTTTTGAGGGGGAAATTAGCTTGGGCAAGCTTGAGAAATGTAAGCAAGAGCTTTTGCAAGTCATAGATCAAAGGGAAGATTCAATATACATCTATAAAGTTCATCGTCTCACAGATCTCGACAAGCAAGTAATCGGCGTAGAAAAAGAATTTACCGACAACTTCTTGTGAGTTTGCAGTAAACCTCTTTACCTGTTGAAAGTATAAAGTTCATTGATCTCATCGAATCAAACCGATGTTTTTCACAATCATGGTTTTATGTAACTTGGGGTTCGCTGCAAAGACCTGAAAGAACGAAAGCCAAAATTTCTCGTCCGACAATATTGAAAATTTCTCTGAAAATCGATCTCCCTTTGCTCGGCTTTCTACTTATGAATTAAGAGGGTTTGATCTGAACTATGTGGGATGTGAACTTCCCAAAGCGTAGTAGTTCAGCTCGCCTGAATTAGGTTTGATCTGAACTATGTGGGATGTGAACCGTGAGGCGAGAAAGAGGTTTGGGCACAACATTGCTTGTTTGATCTGAACTATGTGGGATGTGAACACTTATGAAAAGAGGTGGGAAGATGATCTTGTCTACGTTTGATCTGAACTATGTGGGATGTGAACCAGGTTGAAGAACGTAGTACACGTCCGTTGTGTTGCGTTTGATCTGAACTATGTGGGATGTGAACGAGTCAAGGGCGAAGGGAGAGAAAAGTCCACGTAACCACGTTTGATCTGAACTATGTGGGATGTGAACCCGTCCGTTCGGCTGGATTACAAGCACAGACACAAGTTTGATCTGAACTATGTGGGATGTGAACCTGTCATGTCTATAGTCTTCCAAGGTACGTCAGAGACGTTTGATCTGAACTATGTGGGATGTGAACAAAATGATGTACTCAGATCCCGCAACAGGAGCCCAAGGTTTGATCTGAACTATGTGGGATGTGAACTAATGGGATTGATCGTCAACGGGGTGGACTTAAAAAGTTTGATCTGAACTATGTGGGATGTGAACAAACAGGTCAACATCTCTGTCAAGGTTGAAGAAGTGAGTTTGATCTGAACTATGTGGGATGTGAACTTAGATCAAGTCATCGAGGGTGTGACAGGATACCAGGTTTGATCTGAACTATGTGGGATGTGAACCTGTGTTCACTACTTGCTCTTTGGTCAACAGCTTTGGTTTGATCTGAACTATGTGGGATGTGAACCTGGGAGTGCCCTTCCAGCTTACGAAAGGTGTATTAGGGTTTGATCTGAACTATGTGGGATGTGAACAGCGCGGTGGCGACAATCACGGAAGAGACCGCGAACAGTTTGATCTGAACTATGTGGGATGTGAACGTCCGTCCATCTATCAGGAGCGCGGTTCTTGAGGAAGAGTTTGATCTGAACTATGTGGGATGTGAACCTATAAGCTCCGCTCGTACCGCCTGTAACCGAAGGGTTTGATCTGAACTATGTGGGATGTGAACACAGCCGGGCGAAATCATCGAAATACCCGTCGAAAAGGTTTGATCTGAACTATGTGGGATGTGAACCTATAAGCTCCGCTCGTACCGCCTGTAACCGAAGGGTTTGATCTGAACTATGTGGGATGTGAACACAGCCGGGCGAAATCATCGAAATACCCGTCGAAAAGGTTTGATCTGAACTATGTGGGATGTGAACCATAAAGAACGTTGACGGGCTCTTGCTGGTGGTAATTCAGTTTGATCTGAACTATGTGGGATGTGAACCAATCTTTTCGATGATTCCATACTTTTGCTGTGCGGTTGGTTTGATCTGAACTATGTGGGATGTGAACGCAGTGTGTATGTGCTTTTGATTGACAAGCGTGATTATAAGGTTTGATCTGAACTATGTGGGATGTGAACCTTGGATACGTTTGTCTGAAACGCATCTTCAGATTCTTGTTTGATCTGAACTATGTGGGATGTGAACCTTGGATACGTTTGTCTGAAACGCATCTTCAGATTCTTGTTTGATCTGAACTATGTGGGATGTGAACACTTTCAGAAAGTAATCTTCCGTTGCGTTTGTCAGGTGTTTGATCTGAACTATGTGGGATGTGAACTTGAGTGTGTTTAGAACATGTTTATTGGTATCAGAGTTTGATCTGAACTATGTGGGATGTGAACACAGGCAAGAGCTAATTGCCAGCGCCAGACATGACCATGTTTGATCTGAACTATGTGGGATGTGAACTCGGTCTGATTTACAAAATCAAGGTACAGCCTTTTCGTTTGATCTTAACTATGTGGGATGTGAACTTGGCAACATAACGAGCCATCTGATCTTGTCTCAATCGCGTTTGATCTGAACTATGTGGTATGTAACCAGTCGCAGACGGACCAAGGCGTTGCCAAAACGCCTATAAGCGATTCGGCAACAGAAAGTGTTGCCGAAAAGCATGCTGACCAATCGGCAACTGTTGCCGAACAGCGTACTACACAAACGCTAACGTCTGGCACCCAACCAGCCGAAACCGATCAAGGTGTTGCCAAAAAGGATATATCCCAAACGGCAACACCAAGTGTTGCCAAAACGGAAACACCCCAGGGTGTAATACCCTTAGGTGAGACATTAACAGCGGAAGAAACCATAGAAATGGTAGATAGACTCTGCGATTTGAACACTACACCGACAACTATTCACGTTCTATGCGGATTCTCGTCAAATACAAAAACACAAAATTGATGTTCAGCGTGCGGAAATTGGCACTTGAACTGCATCATGATCATGCGGGGCTACAGAAATACCTTGGGGAATTGCACAAACACGTCGTCTTGACCGTGTTTTCGTCACCTCGAGGTACCATCATAGACTTCACGCCACTAAGGGGTGTTGCCAAAACGCATATCAGTTGAATGGCAACTGTTGCCAAAGGCATATCAGCAATTTGTCTACAGGTTTCATCTGAACTATGTGGTATGCGAACATGAACATCTCGAAATTGAGCGAACCGGTTCAGGGATTGGATTTGACAATGCTGGTGCGGGAGATCGCAAGAAGCTTGGAGAAGTCTGATTTTGAGACTCTATCTGCAGGTGAGAGAGATTCTCAAAAGTACAGAGCGACGAGTTTTGAGACTCTGTCGATGCAGGAAGTCATGGCTGGGCGCGCTGAATTCACGATCTTTGAAGTTCCAAAGAGAGGTTTCTATACGATACTCTCAACGACACAAAATGAATCTTAGGACAGTTTGAGGATGCTAATCAAAAGCGCAAAGCAAACGCTGATGTTCATTGAGCGAAAAAGAAAAAGGGAAAGGGTCTCTCCTGGCCCTTTTTACTGTAGATACGAAAGACAGGAATTCTAATTACTCGCTTTCACCACGCAGTTTTTTCTTCACGCAGGGGTTTTCGCCATTTGACTGTCGAGGGTGATCGTGCACTTTCTGTCCTACGAAAGTTTTTCAGTGTGTTGACAAGGGAGGACCGGGAATGTTATGATACGGATGTACGGACAACCGTATGTAAGGAGGACCGTTTCGTGAGAGAGATAGAACGACGACTTTTCAAAAAATTCTCAGTTCCCATCCAGTGTGAAGAAAGAAACGGAGCGCTCTTTCTGTACGGGAAGGTCAAAAGTTGGGACCAAGTCGTCAAGATAGGCAAGTTCGCGACGAAATTTGGCTTCAGGGGTGTTGTGAACAAGATCGAGTGTGAAGACGCCGAACCTTCAACTCCGAAAGCTCCAACCTTTCGAGATATGAACCTTCATGGAAGAAAAGTGGATGTTTTAATCATCGGTGCAGGTGTGATAGGCTGTGCGATCGCGCGGGAGTTGACCAAATGGAAGCTGGATATTTTGGTTGTCGACAAAGAAGCAGACGTTGCCATGCACCAAAGTTCTCACAACGCTGGCATGATGCATCCACCGATCGCGCCGCATCCGAAGAGTAAGAAGGCGTGTTACAACAGGAAAGGCCTGGACATGATAGAAACACTCTCACGCGAGCTCGATTTTCCCTTCCAAAGGAACGGTATGGCGATGTTGTTCCCGAGCGAGTGGTTCACACTCCTGCTGCCCTTCGTGAAGATGAGAGAAGTTCAAAACGACGTCAAAGACACACAGTTCTTGAGCGCTTCGAAGTTCTTGAAGATCGAGCCGAACGTGAAGAAGAACTTCTCGTGGGCGTACGTGATTTGGGAAGCGGGCGTGGTGGATCCTTTCCAAATGACCTTAGCCTTCGCCGAGAACGCCGTTCAGAACGGAGCAAAATTCTCTTTCAACACCTTCGTTGAGGATTTCGTCGTCAAAGATGACAGAATCGAGGCCGTTGTGACGAACAGGGGAACGATCTTTCCAAGAATCGTTGTGAATGCGGCCGGTGTTTGGGCAGATCACATCGCGGCTCTTGCCAACGATGAGTTCTTCACGATTCATCCGAGAAAAGGCGAGATGGCGATTATCGACAAAAAGAAATCCAACCTGTCCAGACTGACTCTCTCGAAAGTTTCTCTCAAACAGCTCGGTTCGGTCACCAAGGGTGGGGGATTGATTCCGACGGTTCATGGGAATCTTCTTCTTGGACCAACTGCGGTGGAAGTTCCAGACAGAGAAGATTACAGCACGACTCAGGAAGGTTTGGACGAACTTTTCAACAAGCACGCAGGCTTGGTTGAAGGTCTCAGCAAGAAGGATGTGATCAACTACTTCGCTGGGACGAGGGCAGCAACGTATGAAGAAGACTTCATCGTTGAATCTTCTCAGAAAATCCAGAACCTGATCCACGCTGCGGGAATCCAGTCACCGGGACTTACCAGTGCACCTGCCATAGCGGTGGATGTAGCGGCTATGTGCATCGAAAAATTACAAAAAGAGATAAAGATCGCTCCCAACGAAAAATTCTGTCCTGTCAGAAAAAAGGATCCAGATTTCAAGAAGCTCTCTCTGGAAGAAAAACAAAGGATCATAGAGAAGAATCCAAACTACGGCGTCGTGATCTGCAGGTGTGAGACCGTGACGAAGGGTGAAGTCCTTCAAGCGCTCCATGGAAACGTACCAGCCACCACGCTCGATGGAATCAAATGGAGAACACGCTCTGGGATGGGAAGGTGTCAGGGCGGTTTCTGTACACCGTTTTTGGTCGAGTTAATGCGAGAGGTTGGAATCGATCCACTCACCATGACGAAGAAGGGTCCTGGTTCGGAGCTGTTCGTCGCGAAAACAAGACTGGGAGGAGACGAACATGTATGATGTTGCGGTGATAGGTGCTGGGCCTGCTGGGCTTGCGGCTGCCATATCCGCATCCAAGAACGGTTCAAGTGTGGTGATCATCGAAAGAGAGCCGGAGCTTGGAGGAATACTGAAACAGTGCATCCACGATGGGTTTGGGATTATTCATTTCAGAAAGAGACTCACAGGGCCAGAGTACGCGGAGATTTTCATCGAAGAGCTTTTGAAGACAGATGTGCACGTTCTCACCAGTACCTTTTTACTGGACGTTCGAAGAGAACAAGGATTTTTCACCTTGACACTTCAGAACGAAAAAGGCATCTTTTCCATTCGTTCGAAGACCATTGTCCTTGCAACCGGTTGTAGGGAGAGAACCTCCAGGCAGGTCTTCATCCACGGCGAACGACCAGCAGGGATCATGACCGCGGGAGCGGCACAGAGGTTTGTGAACATGATGGGTCTTTTGCCTTTCAGAAGATGCGTCGTTTTAGGCAGTGGGGACATCGGTTTGATCATGGCGCGCAGACTCACCATCGAGGGTGCCAAGGTGATAGGAGTTTACGAGATAAAATTCGAGCCAGCGGGACTCTTGAGGAACGTTTCACAGTGCCTGCACGATTTCAACATCCCCTTGTATCTCTCACACACCGTCAGCAAAGTCTTTGGAAAAAATCGTGTCGAGAAGGTCGAAGTGGTGAGAGTCGATCAAAACCTTTCGTTTGTTGCTGGTAGCGAAAGAACGATCGAATGCGACGGGCTCTTGCTCGCCGTCGGTTTGCTACCCGAGAACGAGTTGGCTGAAAGGCTCTCACTTCAAATCGATCAAGTCACGAACGGTCCTTTCGTGGATCAGTATTTCATGGGCACGGTGGAAGGTGTTTTCAGCTGTGGAAACTCTCTGCACGTGCACGATCTGGTGGACTACGTCACGTGGACTGGTTTTGAGGCGGGAAAATGGGCAAGTGAGTACGCAAAGGGCAAACTGAAGGTGCAAAAGAGAGTTCCACTGAAATTCGATTCATCGTTGCAGTACTGCGTGCCACAGATGTTGAGTTTTCCTCTGACTGGAAAGGTGAGGATCTATTTCAGGGCCAAAACGAAGCTTGTGAACGCGCAGATCGCAGTCTCTCAAGCAGGACAAGAGCTTGTTTCGAAGAAGTTCAAAATCTTGAGACCACAGCAGATAGAATTCATCGATGTAACGCCGAGGTTCGAAGACGAGCCGTTGGAAATGTCGCTCAAACACGTCTCTTCCTTGGATGAACGAGAGCAACCTTTCAAGAGCCTGGTGTGCATCGTGTGTCCAAAAGGTTGTGAGATAGAGCTGTACGGAGATGCCTCAAACCCAATCTTCAGAGGCTATAGTTGTGAGAAGGGGCTCGAATTTGCAAAACAAGACATCATCAATCCGAGGAGAGTCCTCTGCACGACCGTTCTGACAAAAGATGCAAGACTTCTTCCCGTCAGAACGGACAGAGAGATCCCACTCGAAAGTTTTGAGAAAGTCATGAACAGAGTGAAGAGCATCGTGGTAAAAAAGACTGTTCGCCGTGGGGAAGTGATCGTGGAGAATATCGAAAACACGAACGCCAATCTCGTTGCCACTGCGACTCTGTACAATCTTTCTGGGGGGAGGACGAATGTCGAAGCTCGTCTTGAGCGTTGATTGTGGCACACAGAGTTTGAAGGCTCTCGCGTTCGATGAGACCGGAAATCTCGTTGACATGTGCAAGGCGGAGTATCCTCAAACCTACGTCTCACCGAAACCTGGTTGGGCGGAACAGGACCTCCAAGTTTACGAATCAGCGCTCTCGAAGGCTTGTAAAACGCTCTTCGAGAATGGCAAGGTAAAACCAGAAGAAATACTTGCGATCAGCGTAACGAGCCAGCGAGATACGTGCGTGTTTCTGGCGAAGGACGGAAGACCGTTGAAGAGAGCGATCCTCTGGCTCGATCAAAGGATGGCCCAGTACGATGCGAAACTTCCTCTACACTTCAAGATCGGTTTCAAGATCGTGGGTATGGAGAAAGCTGCGATGATCTCTTCAAAGAAGTGCAAGGCGAACTGGGTGAGACAGAACGAGCCAGAGATCTGGAAGGAAACTCACAAGTTCTTGCTCCTTTCTGGTTGGTTCAACTATCTCCTGACTGGAAAGTTCGTCGATTCGATCGCGAGCCAGATCGGTCACATTCCCTTCAACTACAAAAAGCAGACCTGGGCAGATCCGAAGAGAGACTTTCATCCGTACCTCTTCCCGATAGACAGAAACAAACTTCCAGAATTGGTTGCACCGGGAACGATCGTGGGTGGTCTGACGAGCCAGGCTTCGAAACTCACCGGTTTGAAAGAAGGAACACCTGTGATCGCGTCGGGGTCGGACAAGGGTTGTGAAACGTTGGGAGCTGGGTGCATCGAAGAGTCCATGGCCTGTGCCAGCTTGGGCACGACGACTACGTTGCAAATAACGAGCGAGAAATACCTCGAACCGATCAAATTCATGCCCTCTTATCCAGCGGTGATACCTGGCAAATTCAACCCGGAAGTTGAGATATTCAGAGGTTTTTGGATGGTGACATGGTTCAAAGAACAGTTCGCCTCGGTCGAAGCTCAGATCGCACGCGAACGAAACGTTTCGACAGAAGAAGTGCTCGAAGAACTGTTGCTGCAGACTGAACCTGGTAGCTTCGGACTGGTCCTACAACCTTACTGGGGGGCTGGGTTGAAGCAACCCGAAGCGCGTGGTGCCATCGTGGGCTTTGGGGATGTGCACAACCGTGCGTATCTTTACAGATCGATCATAGAAGGTTTGGCGTACGCTCTGAGGGATGCGGCGGAGAAAATAGAGAAAGTTTCCAAGACCGCTATAGAAAAGATCGTGGCGACAGGTGGTGGTTCTCGCTCCAACATGGTTTGTCAAATTCTGAGCGACGTGTTGAACAGAAAGGTTTTGAGGACGCACGTGTACGAAGCTGCAGGCTTGGGATCTGCGATCGTCAGTTTCTGTGGCCTTGGGTTTTACAAAAGTTTCGAAGAAGCCGTCGGGAAGATGGTCAGATACGTCCACGAGTGCGATCCCAATCCAGAAAGGACTTCACTCTATCAGAAGCTGTATCGAAGCGTCTACAAAAGACTCTATCCAAGACTCAGACCTCTCTACAGAGCGATGCAGAGGATAACGAACTATCCAGAGATGTGAGGTGAAATAGATGAGTTGTCCGAAGTGGATCGAGCAGGTCGCACCGGAAAAAAGCTACAGATCGATCTTTCGTTGGGGAGATCCAAGCTATTTCAAGCATCCGAACGAAAGACTGTGCAAACTCATGAGACAGGTTTTCGAACTGACTGAAGAAGATCTCAAAAGTCCTAAGAACACAGGTTTTGAAATCGTGGATGTGGAGGTTCCTATAAGGCTCGAAGCAAAGCATATAGAAGCGTTTCAAAAAATTGTCGGTCCAGAGAACGTCGCACTCGACGCTTACAGCAGAATCAAAGCGAGCTACGGAAAGACCCAGTACGACGTGCTCAGACTCAGACACAAGATCGTTGAGAACTTGCCAGATCTTGTGATTTACCCAAGGGACAAGAAAGATGTGGTCGAGATCGTGAGATATTGCAATCAGCACAAAATACCCATCTATCCGCGCGGTGGAGGTTCGGGTGTGACGAGGGGAACGGAATGTGTCTGTGGCGGTGTGAGTTTGGATTTGACCAGACACATGAACAGAATTTTGAAGCTCAACGAGACCAACTGTACCGTGACTGTGGAGCCTGGCATTTACGGACCTGCGCTCGAAGAAAAACTCAACAACGCACCAAAATACTTCGGCGCAAAACATCGCTACACCTGTGGTCATCTACCACAATCTTTTGAGTATTCCACCGTGGGTGGTTGGGTCGTGACGCGAGGTGCTGGTCAGAACTCGACGTATTACGGAAAGATAGAAGATCTTGTGGTTTGTCAGGAGTACGTCACACCAGTTGGAGAAATAAAAACCAAGGAATATCCGCGTGCGGCGATCGGTCCTTCGATCGATCAGATCATGATCGGAAGCGAGGGTACCTTCGGAGTTCTCGTTTCTGTCACGCTGAAGATTTTTCGATACATGCCTCAGAACGATCAGTACTTCAGTTTCGTCTTCAAAGACTTTCACAGCGCGATCGAAGCGTGCAGAGAGATCATGCAGTCGAACTTCGGTTTTCCCGCCGTCATGAGACTTTCAGACCCAGAAGAAACAGATGTTGCCTTCAAACTCTACGGCGTTGAGGGCACTGTGATCGACAAGTTCGTCACTGCTATGGGCTACAGACCGATGGAAAGATGCCTTCTGCTCGGTATCGCACAGGGCGAAGAGCACTTCGCGAAAAACGTGAAGAGGAACATAAAAAAGATCGCCAAGGCTCACGGAGCGCTCTACACCACGGGTTACGTGGCCAAAGCCTGGGAAAAGGGCAGGTTCACAGATCCATACCTGAGGGACGATCTGAACGACTTTGGAATACTCATCGACACGCTCGAGTGTGCGATGGCTTGGGACCAGCTCGAGTACGTTTGGAAAACCGTCAGGGAAGTTTGCAAAGCACGTCCGAAGACGATCGTGATGAGCCATTGCTCACACTTCTATCCACAGGGTACGAATCTGTATTTCATATTCATAGGCAAATTCGAAAGTATCGAAGAGTTCGTGGACTATCAGGCCAAGATCGTGGACAAGATCGTTGAGAGTGGAGCTTCGCTCAGTCATCACCACGGAGTTGGAAGGTTGTTCGCACCGTGGTTTGAAAGATGCATCGGGAAAAACCAACTGGAGGTCATAAGGGCTTTGAAGCGTCATTTCGATCCGAACAACATAATGAACCCCGGTGGGACGCTGGCGCTGGATCTGAGCGATGGTGAACACATGGTAAAATGAACATGGGTGAAACGTTTGCTCGACAAGAGTAGTGCTGTACCGCTCTACGCACAGCTTGCAGAAAAACTGAAAGAGAAAATATTGAGAGGCGAATGGAAAGACGGAGAAAAGATCCCTCCTGAGTTCGAGCTCATGGAGAAATACGGTGTGAGCAGAGCGACGGTGAGAGCCGCCATAGACACGCTCGTTGCTGAAGGTTTCTTGGTGAAGCGTCACGGCATTGGCACTTTCGTCAGGAAGTTCAGACCCACCTTCAGTTTCGAACCGCTCATAAGTCTCAATTACGCGCTCGAAACTTTTGGTTTTGTGAGCAAGAACGTTGTATTGAAGAAAGGGTATTTGAAGGTGGATGAGAATTTGTCGTGCGATGCGAGATGGAAAGCCGTTCAAGAGTGTTTTTTGGTGAAGCGCCTCAGGTACGTGGACGAATTTCCCATCGTAGTGGAAGAGTCGTACTTTCATCCAGAAATCGCGAAAGCGATCGAGAACGAGGATCTGACCAAGTCATTGGCGAAGGTGTTCTTCGAGAGCTTGAAACACATCGAGATCGCGAGAATTGAACAGATCATAGAACCATGCACACAAAAAGAAGCAGAAGACCACGTTCAGGGTTTGATCGACACAGACACATTTTTAAAAATGTCCCGCTGGATCTACGTCAAAGATCACACAGAACCTGTTTACTATTTACTTCTCTTCATGCGTGCCGATCTGAGCAGGCTCAGAGGATGAGTGAGTGGGGGGTCGATGATGAAACTCTTCTCTTTCTTGGGTGATCGATACCACGACAAAAAAGCCTTTTTCGACGTGCTGTCCGAAGCTTTGAAGAAACAGTTTGGTTCGTTCCAAGTCGAAGAGGGGCAAAACTTGGAGGAAGCTTTGAGAGAAAATCCAAACTCGATCGTCATCGCCAAATGGGGTTTGAGCGAGAGTGGGACTTTCTGGCTGGATGAAGAGCTCGTTCAGCTTCTGACGCGTTGGGCGGAGAACGGTGGAAGGCTCTTCGTGTGGCACTCAGGCCTTGCGAGATATCCCCAGTCTTACGCAGAACTTGTGGGAGGAAGGTTCATCTTTCATCCAGAAAGAACTTCGGTGAGGTATTTCACCGAGGATGGATTCTCTTTCGAAATCTTCGACGAACACTATTTCGTCGAACTGAGAGGAAACGTTGAAGTTTTCCTTTGGTCCGAGTCGATCTTCGGTCGATCCACCGCTGGTTGGAAGAAACTTCTTGGAAGTGGGAAGATCTTGGCGTTAACACCAGCACACGACGAAGAAGCATTGAAAAACGAGAAGTTCAAACAACTGCTGGAGAAAAGTTTGAATTGGTTGCTCAGTTGAAGATTTTGGGAGGTGTTCATGGTGAGAGAACTTTACTCGTTGAACTTTGGACTTGGTAGTCTACCTTTGTTGTCGGATGCAGAGACGCGTTCCATATCCGCAGAGAACCCAACGGGCGAGAAGGGTGGTGGGGCGAAGGCGGTGCCAGATGAAAACAATCCTGCGTTCCTGCTCGGCAAAGGCTGGAAGGTTCGGCCGTGCATCGATTTGGAACCACAGAGCACGACGGTTCTTGCAGACATCGCTGGACCTGGCATCATTCAGCACATCTGGATCACGGTGGACACGAAAGCTTA
This sequence comes from Pseudothermotoga hypogea DSM 11164 = NBRC 106472, assembly GCF_000816145.1. NCBI lineage: Bacteria > Thermotogati > Thermotogota > Thermotogae > Thermotogales > Thermotogaceae > Pseudothermotoga > Pseudothermotoga hypogea. The sequence continues at coordinate 1,244,753 of NZ_CP007141.1, forward strand.
CAGAGACACCGTACTTCGCATGTACTGGGACGAAGAAGAAAAACCTTCCGTCGAAGTTCCACTGGGTGATTTCTTCTGCAACGGCCATGGAATGAGGTACAACGTGGTCTCGATACCCATTGCGGTGAATCCATCTGGTGGGTTCAACTGTTACTTTCCCATGCCGTTTCGCAAACGTGCGCTCATCACGATAGAGAACCAGCGTTGGGAAAAGATAACTGGCTTTTTCTACCAAATCACCTACGCGCTGACCGACCTACCTGAGAAGATCGCTTACTTCCATGCACAGTGGAGAAGATCGATGACCAAGCGCGAGCACCCAGAACACATCATAGTCGATGGAATCGTGGGTCAAGGTCATTACGTAGGCACCTTCATCGCGTGGACACAGTTTTCGAGCGGTTGGTGGGGCGAAGGTGAGGTGAAGTTCTACATAGACGGAGATACAGAATATCCCACCATCTGTGGAACGGGAACCGAAGATTATTTCGGTGGTGCGTGGTGCTTCGGTCAAACCTTCAACGCTCCCTTCAGTGGTTATCCTCTGTGGCACAAAAGGTTTGGGGAAGCTCCGAAACACGCGATGTACCGCTGGCACATCTACGATCCCATCAGGTTCAAGCAGAATCTGAAGGTCACGATACAGGCGCTCGGATGGTGGCCCAACGGGAGGTTCCAACCTCTCACGGACGACATCGCTTCGGTCGCTTACTGGTACCAGGTCGAGCCACACGCACCGTTCCCACAGCTACCGAGCGCGGAGGAACGCTGGCCGAGGTGAGGCCTTTCAAGTTCAACGGATTTGCAGACTGAAAGCTTCCAACTTTCTGAAAAAGTCGGCGAAGATCTCACCGGCAAGAACCTCGACGATCGTCTTGCGCACACGTCGAAGACACTGAACCATCGAACACGTTGTGTTCGGGGCCACCGACTGGCCACCATCTTCCGATCCACAGCACGATTTTTTCAGCGATCTCGGGGAGTGGGCCCAAGCAAGCGATGTAGACTGGTTCGTGTGAAGATTTGACGCAAGAAATTATGAACTCTGCACCTTCGAGTTTCTGTGTTGCGTGTCGTTCTTCGAGGACGAAAAAAGAGATTTTGAAGACTGGAACCTTCTCTTCCAACCCCCATCTTCTTCGTGCGTGGATATTACGCTTCTGTTGGACGTTTCACTCTGGATCTTTCGATGGCAGGATACTACTGAACCCATGTTCAGTGATGGTTGACGGAGGGATTTCCATGTTCTTCTCTTTGGAACCGAAAACGAGGAGAGAAGACCTCTACGACAGGGAGAACGAACTGGACGAATTGGAAAGAGCTTTCGAGAACGGAAGGATAGTTCTATTGACGGACACGAGGAGGATAGGCAAAACATCCATATATTCGTAGACTGCAGGGCCTTCGTGAGGCGGGGAAACTTGCTCGACAAGAGGACGATAAAGGACCATATGATCGTCGAGATTCAGAACGTTTTTAAAAAGAGCATTCTCAAGAGGGCCGCAAGATCGATTTCGAACATCAAGACTCCTTGGCTGGAGGTTGAACTGAAGGGAAAGGAAGGTCTTCAGACTTCTCTCGCGCACGTTCTGAACGAGGTCAACTCGAAGCTGGAAAAATCCAGGCGCAAGTTGATCGTGGCGATGGACGAAGTTCAGAACATGAGGTTGGACGGCAGTGGTGGTCTGGAATTTTTGAACCTCATAAGAAGTTGGCAGACTTTCAGCGAACGTTAAGCAAATGCAAGAAAGGTTCCAAGAGGTATAGAAAACTGTTGAAAGCAAAGCAGCGAATGCTGAAACGAACAAAGCATCAAATAACGGACATACTGCACAAGATAACCAGCAACTTTCTGAGAATTTGCTCGCAGAAAGGCGTGGGCACTATTGCAATTGGTGATGTCACAAATATTCGAGAGCGTGTAGAAGGGAACGATAACTTTAATCAAAAAGTTCATCAGTGGTGTTTCAGAAAGATGGTGGACATGATAACCTACAAAGCACAGCTACTGGGGATTGAAGTGAAACTTGCTTCGGAAGAATATACGAGTCAGGTCTGTCCTGTATGTGGTAGCAAGAATCATGCGGTTGGTCGCAACTATGAGTGTAAAAGTTGTGGATTTAGTTATCACAGGGACGGAGTAGGAGCGATAAACATCTGGCAGAGGTATCTTGGGAAGAAGTCCCAAGTAGTAGCGGGATTGGCACCCATCAGAGGTGTAAGGTTTAAACCACACCTCTGTGGCCATGGAGTATCAAATGCTCCATGGAAGGCAGCCTAAAGAGCTGCTAAGAATCCCATCTCCTTCAGGGGATTGGGAGTGTCAATGGTTCCGAAGTTGGTGTGCTGCACGATTTTCTCAGACTGGACGATGCGAACTCTCCACTCTTTGGAAGGTACTTGAACGAGATCAAAATCGAGAGGTTTTCCAGGGAACGTTCCATCGACTTTTTGGTCAAAGGTTTTGAACAGCTGAACTTGAAACAGGATTTGAGAAAGATAGAAGAAGCCATTGACGGCTTGGATGGATTGGTGGGTTATTTGGTCATGTACGGATACACCGTGTGGCAGAAGGGAAGTTACGAAACGGCGCTTTCGGAAACACTCGAGAGTGCGGAACGGATCGTTGAGAAAGAGTTGGAAGAACTGTTTGAAAAATCCGAAAACTACAGAATCGTGCTGGAGGCGATTGCACACAGAATGAACACATTTTCGAAGATAAAGGAGTACTCCGTTATGAAATCGATGTCCATGAACGATAGAACCCTCACCAACGTCTTGAAAGCCTTAGTGAAGTACAGCTACCTCGAAGAACGCTTTGAAGACGGCTCGAAACGTTACGTGATCCCCGATCCAATAGTTGAAAGAACGGTGCTGAAACTTCCTTGATTGTATTGCTTTGCTTTCATGAAGAAAGAACGCATGAGAGCGTGTATAACAAAAAGAGTTAAGGACGCTGTTCTTCATTCGAAGATCTTGTCTTTTCTTCAATGCGCTTTTTGAACTCTTCGTACGTTATCGGTGCAATCGTCGCCCCACAGCGGTCACAGATGAGCTGTTCACCCTCGAGATTTGCTGCCGAATAATACATCTGCCCACAGTTCGGACAGCGATAATACGTGGTCTTCACTCCTTGTTATGTATTATAAACCATACGAGCATAACAAATTCAACTTCGAGCCAAATCAATTCAGTTCAGAAAAGATTGCAATGCGACATACAACGTCCGAGTGAGACTATTGCGCTTGGCACGTTCTTATGAATTGATCAAGGGTCACTTCCCTCGCGTTTCACCCAAACGCACCTCAGGCCTCTGTCGAAGAAGAACTCTTTGACGAGGTGAAAGCCAAGCTTGGAGAGTTCCTTCCTCATCTGTGCGCTCGAACGCAAAACTCTGAAAGCGGGGTAGAACCACACCAAATCGTTCTCGTCTGAAAGATTTGGAAAGTGATAGAAGATCAAAGCTTCCTTGGAATCACCGACGAGTTTGCTCAAATCCAGTTGGGTTTCGATACCTTCCAAAACGATGCGCCTTTTCGAATCGTTCGATGTTTCCACTCCAAGATCTTCGAAAAGGTGTTCAAAACTTTCGAGCGATTCAGTCTTTTCGACGTTGTCCCAATTTGTCTCGACGAGTGCTTGACGGAGCTGCGATTCTTTCACCTTCGCGAACGACTCGATGCCAAACTCTTTCTCCAAGTCTTTGTAAGCCTTGATGGACTCATCTATGGGGAACGGTATGGCGTAGAGCAAACCATTTTTCGCTCTTTTCCACGCCCTGATTGGATGGATCACTCCGAGCGTGGGGAACTTCTCCGAGATGTTGCCCACCCACACGATGGTGTCGGATCTGTCGAACCAGTTCAGCGTTGCGTTGGGGTAAAGTCCGGTGTAACTGAACCTGCCCAAGACCAGATCGGCGAGCTTTTCGTTTGTTTCAACGGCCTTGATGTGGTGTACGAAGGCCTTCTCTTTGTCGAATTTGTTGTAGAACTTGGCCATCCTGTAGTGATACATGGGAAACTTCGAAGGATCTTTGATCTTGCTCAAAAGCTCTACGGACTTTTCGGCCTTGTCGGTGTGAACGGCGGAGACGTAGAGCGCCACGTCGCTGTCTGAGATCAGATAGAGCTTGGAGACATCGTTTCCGGCGTACTTTTTGAAATCTATCATGAACTCCTTCTGTTTCGCGTAGAACCTATAGAGCTCCTCGTAGACTCCTTCGATCGTGGGATCGAGTCTGGTCTTGAGGTCCTCCACGATGGGTTTGATGAACTGTGAAAGTTCTGGAACCAGTTGTATAGAGTCTCTGTAGGCCCTTATGGCCTCGAGGAACTTGGATTCTTTCAAAAGATGGTCCGCGTACAACGCCTTTGCCACACCCTTGATCAAACTGTCTTCGTCTTCCAAGAACTTTTCTAAGAATGGTTTCTTCTCATCATCGCGGAGATGAGTGTAGACGAAGAGCAGGCCACCGACTCCATTTTCGCGCACCAGCTTTTCGTGCTGACCAGAGGACAGAAAGTCGAGCAACAGATCGGCGTTGGTTTCCAAGCGCTTGATCAGATAGTAAGAGAACGGTGTGATCTGTTTGAGCAGTATCTCTTCGAGTTTGACGGGCAAACGTTTTTCAACGACTTTTTCGTAAAAGGCCTGTGCGTTGAGTTGCAGATTCTTCCTCCTTGCGAATTCGAGCAACTTCTTCAGACCAGGCAAAGCTTTTTCGGCGTCCTTCGCGCTCGCCTTGTTGAGAAGATATTGGACCAGGTCTTCTCTCACATCTTCATCCTTCTCAAATCTTTCGAGTGCTATCTCGTTGAACTTGTCGTAGTCTTCGACTTCTATGGCGGCGATCATGGCCAAAAGATCGGCTGTGGGAACGTCTTTGAAGCTCATGATCGTCCAACCGAACTTTTCGATGTTGATTGATGCGTGTTCCACGGCCTTCTTGAAATCGTCGTAGTGTTTCAGAAGAGTTTGCCAATCCTTTTTCTTGAAGCTCACGTGGATCAAAGAGAGGTATGGATCTGGATATTCGGGAACTGCTTGAATCGCAGTCTTAGAAAGCTGTTCGGCGAGATCGTAGAGACCGGCGTTGAGAAGATCCACCGAGAAAAGATAAAGAAATTCCAAGCCTATGGCTGGTACCGATGTCAGCTTCTTGAGAAGCTGTAATGCCTGCCAACCCACCTCGCTCGCTTGGTACAATGTGCCACCGGTTTTCTCGGTCTTGTAGAGTTGCACCAGATAGTAGAGCCTTTCTTGATCGTTTTTACAAGATTGAAGGTGTTTTCTTATGAGGTTGCCAGTGCGTTCGTACTTCTGTTTTTTCAGTTTCCTGGTCCAGATGTAGCCGTAGTGGTATATCAAGAAGTTTGCATTCACGACCTTCGGTTTGTATATAGCTTGATTGTGCACGATGTTTTTGTAGTACACCGTACCGTTGCGAAAGATGCGTGGAGTCGAGGCAACTTCGGACCTCTTGAAATCCCAGTCCAGATAGCTTAAGGTGGGTAAATAAACCGTGTTCACATCTGGAGGCAAACTTTCCAGAAAACTCCTTATGTTCTTTCTGAAATCTTCCGAGGCTTCCTCATCCGCATCGAAGATGAGAACCCATTCGCAGGTGGGATACTTTAAGGAATTGTTTCGTGCCTCGGAAAAATCGTTCTTCCAGGGATGAAAGTAGAGTTTGTCGGTGTATTCTCTGACGATCTGTGGAGTTTTATCTGTTGAACCGGTATCGACAACGACGATCTCGTCGGCAACGTCCTTGATGCTGTCCAAAGCCCGCCTTATGTTGTGTTCTTCGTCTTTAACGATCATCGCCACGGAAAGAAGACACTTTCTCTTCTGCAACGTCTGCACCTCCAATTAATTTTTCTTAACCTTTGCTCTGTATTCCTTCAGAGCACCGTCGTTCATTGTGTAGATCTTTTCGCACACGCTCTCGAGCCAGTCTATCTCGTGAGAAACGATGATGAAACTGGTTCGATCCGAGAAAACCTTCAGCACATTGTTCAAAATCTCTCTGCCCTTTTCGTCGAGATCTGCCGTAGGTTCGTCCAGAAGGATCACCTTTGGTTCGAAGACGAAGGCCCTCGCAAGACAAACCCTCTTGGCTTGACCGCCTGAGAGTTGCCAGGGTTTCTTGTTCAAAAGATCTTTCAGATCGAACAGTTCTGTGATTTTCTCAACTCGTTCTGTGATTTCCTCCCTCGAAGTTCCTCTCAAGGCCATGGGGTAAGCGACGTTTTCGAAGACCGTTCTTCTCAGAAGAACTGGATGCTGTGCGACATACGTCACGTGACGTCTGAGTCGTTCGAAGTTTGCCTCGGTGACGTTTTGGCCCAAGAATTCGAACTTCTTCCACTTTCCTTTCAAGAGAAACGCGAGATTCAAAAGTAATGTTGTCTTTCCACTGCCGGATGGTCCAACGAGGCCGACGCATTTTTCATTCATTTCGAAGCTTTCCACGAAAAGCGTGAATCTCTTATCGTAGCTGAATTTGAGTTGTTCCACACTGTACACGCTCATGTTTTGGACCTCTTCGAGAGCAGATTTGCAACGAAGTTCACCGTGAAAGCGATACAGAGCAAGATCACTCCAGCCAAGATGGCCTTCTCGAACTGACCCGTGTTCGTGTATAGCACGATGGATGTCGTCAGAACGCGTGTTCTTCCAAGGATGTTTCCTCCCACGATCATGACCGCTCCCACTTCACCCGCGATCCTTCCGAAGGCCGTGAGGATCGCAGAAAGAACGCCAGAGAGAGATTCTCTCAGGATGGCTCCCATGAGTTGGAGTTTGTTCGCACCGAGTGTCAGCACCAGCAACTTGATTTTGTCGTCCACCCTTACAAAGTGCGAATGACTCATCGTGATGATGATCGGTAGGGCGATGAGAACTTGAGCAACGATCATCGCAGTCGTGGTGAAGAGAAGATTGAGTGCGCCGAGTGGGCCGCTTCTGGAAAACAGAAGCCAGAGGATCAGGCCAACCAAAACGGGTGGAATTCCAACGAGGGTTTGAAAGATGAGTATGATACCGCCTCTGAAGCGGGGTCTTGCGACATCCAGAAGGAGCGCCAGCGGTACGCCTATCGAGGAAGCTATGAACGTCGCAAGGCAATTGACGTAGATGGACCTGAGTGAGATCTCGACGAGTTCGCTCATCTGAACACTCTGAAGAGCTTCACGCCGTTCACGGAATAGTTTTCGATCAACTTGAGCGTGGAATCTTCGAAGAGGAATTCGAAGAACTTTTTCGCATCTTCGTGGTTCACTCTCTTTCCGTTTTTGGGATTGACCAAGATCGCGCTGTAGACGTTCCTCAAAAGCTCGGCGTCCTCACAACAGATTTTCATGTTCAGTCTATTTTTCAACATTTCGAAACTCGCCCTGTCTGTGAGACAGAACGCCCTCAGTTCGTTCGCGATCAAAAGCGTTTGAGCCATACCCGTGCCCGCCATGTGGTACCATTTTCCTTCTGGTACAACGCCGATGCTCTTCCAAAGTTCCTGTTCTTTTCTGTGCGTTCCAGAGTTATCGGATCTCGAGACAAAGGGCAGACGATTCTCGTATATGTGTCTCATGAAAGAGAGAGCGTCTGCGAATTCTCTCTCCTGCCATTCCTTCGGTCCAACGACGACGAAGTCGTTGTACATGAAACTCACTCTTTTCAAACCAAAACCATCTTTCATGAACTGCTCCTCGTCCGATGGTGAGTGCACCAAGAGTAGGTCCGCATCACCACGCTTGCCCATCGTCAAGGCCATGCCGCTGCCTACAGGTGCGAAGACAACATGGATGGGGTATCTTTTCTCGAAATGAGCCTTGAGAAGATCGAGTAAACCGGTTTCATACAGACTCGTGGTCGTTGCGATGATCAGCTGTCTGGAAAGCAACGTGGCAGACAGAAGCAAGAAAAAGATCAGAGAACTTCTCATCTGGGAAGGACGAACACCACCTTGTCGTTGGGTTTCACAGTTCCACCCTTCAGAACTTTGAGAAAGATACCTTCGATGGGCATGACGCACTTTCCAACCATCTTCGCCACAGCGCAACGATCGTGGCATTCTTTACCTATCTGGGTGACTTCGAGTATCGCGTCGTTTATGTAGACCTTCGTTCCAATGGGCAACTTCCACACGTCCACGCCGTCGATCGTTATGTTCTCTGCAAAGTCTCCAAAAGAAACGTCTATTCCCCAGCTCCTGGCTTTGTCTATGCTGCTTTTCGAGAGCATGGAGACTTGTCTGTGCCAATCGCCAGCGTGCGCATCGCCAAGTACTCCATGGTTTTCAACCAAGACTATCTCTCCTTGAGGGACCTTCTTCACACCCTTCACCTTGGACACGTTCACAGAGAGCACGATCGCGGTGAGTTCATCTTTTCCATTCACCGGACTTTCCACCTGCCTTGTACAGCAAACAGATCTCTTCAATGACCATTCCTCGCTCGACGGACTTGCACATGTCATAGATGGTGAGCGCGGCGATCGACGCGGCAACGAGCGCCTCCATCTCGACACCGGTTTTTCCAACGCACTTGACGCTACTTCTTATGGTCAAGATTCCGTTATCGATGTCTGATTCGAACTCCACATCCACGTGCGAAAGGTTTATGTTGTGACACAGAGGGATGAGCTCGGACGTTCTCTTCGCGGCCATGATCGCGGCGATTTTTGCAGTGGTGAGTACATCGCCTTTCTGGACAAAACCTTCCAAGATCGCCTTCAGCGTCTCTGGCTTCATGCGTACCTTCGCCTGCGCGATCGCGGTCCTTTCGGTGTCTTGCTTTTGAGAGACGTCAACCATCCTCGCGTTACCTTGTTCGTCCAGATGAGAGAATTCTGACATCACTCAGCCTCCAAGCTCTCTCATGTTGTTTGAAACAGGCGTCTCATCCATTCTGTGCTTCAAAGGTTTGGTCTCTATGGTTTGTTTCATGACCTTCAGAATTTCTTCGCTCGAACGGTTCATGATCGCCCTCAGATCGATGTGGAAGTTCGAACCGAGGCAAGGATAAAGTTTCGCATCGCTGCTGAGTCTGATCTTGTTGCAACTGTCACAGAAGTTCTTGCTCAGGGCGGCGATGATTCCGACGTAGTTGCCATCCTTTGTGACGTAGTAGCTCGCCGGGCCGAAACCGAGTTTGACATCAACGGGTTTGAGATCAAAATCTTTCAGACGATCCAAGATTTCCTTGAATGGTACGGCCTTGTTGTTTTTACCCACGGGCATGAGCTCGATGAACCTGATGGGCACTTTAAGCTCACCAGCGAAACGAACCAATTCTGGGATTTCATCAACGTTGTACTCGCTCACGACGCAGTTGAGCTTGACGTTGAGTCCTTCTTTCATAGCGTTTTTCAAACCGTCCAGAACGTCTTTCAGCTTCGCCTGTGTGATCTTGTGGAAAGTCTCGTCGTTGAGACTGTGGAGTGACAAATTCACGTGCACGTTGTACCTTTTGAAGAGCTTTGCGAAATCTTTCAAACGTGAACCGTTGGTCGTGATCAAGACACGAAAGCGTTTCGAGAACAGTTCTATTATTTCGGGGAGGTCCTCTCTGAGTGTGGGTTCACCACCTGTGAGTCTCACGTACTCTATTCCCAGCTGTGAGAAAAGCTCGGAAAGAATTCGAAGCTCCTGCAAAGTGATTTCATGCACAAGAGAGCTGTTCGAGGAACAGAAGAAACAGTCGAAATTGCACCTGTTCGTGATCGAAAGTCTGAGATAGTTTATGTTCCTTCCATGAGAGTCGCGCATACCAAAAGCTATTATAACTCGGCTCCCTCGTTAAGATGTCTCAAGACATGAACAAGATTGGTGTGACGCAAAATTGGTGTCAAGCGAACGAAGATCGAAGCATCGTGGTGTGGTAAGATCGTGTTGAACAAGATAATTTTTGTAACGCTAACATTCTTGTACAGCCTAAAATGATAGGAGGGAAAAGCTGATGAAGATAGTTCTTCGTGGGCTTCTGTTTCTTCTGATATCCTTACCATTGACAGGCTACTCCCACGCGCCTATAGTTTCAGAATTGCCCGGTTCATGCATTTCGTGCGCGATACCAGTCAAAAACATCGCGATATCGCAAGTTTTGTACAAGATTCTGAACAACGACAACAGTTTCGTCTGGTTGACCTTCGAAGGTGAGAAAGGAGAGGTCTTGAAATTAGATCTGGGCACACCGAAGACCATCAGGTATGAGACGATGAGGCCTATCGCCGTTCTTTTGGGTCCGGGTTTGCCCGTTAGGTCCGACTTGCCGTTCGAAGTTCGCGCTGAGCTTGGAGCCATCGTCTTCGAGCCAACCGGTCCGCCCAGGGCCTTCTACGAACCGTTCACGAACACGCACTCTTGGATCCATTTGAGCGAGAGGATAGCGTTATCCGAGACGGGCAGGTATTACTTGGTGGCCTACTTTCCACCGAACGGAATGGCTGGAAACCTCTTCGTCGCGGTGGGAACGATCGAGAGGTTCACCGCACAAGACATAGCGAACCTCTTCAGAATCTTGCCAGAGATCAGGGCTTTCTACTCTGACTCTCCTTAACGGAGTCTCTTTGCACCTCAACGGGTCACACCGCGAGGTTGGATAGCAACTTGGCCGATTCGACGTCGACTATGTTTGGAAAATCGTTGCCGAGGATGACAAAGGTGGCAAAACTGAAGGGCCTGTGTGGAAGTTCACCACGACTTCTTGTCCAGTGTGTCGGTGAGTTCAGATAGTTGGGTAAGTGCAAAGAGTTTTGAATTCGTGATCTTTCATTATCTCGTTCGGCACAGGATTTGAATCTGTACGTAGATGAGTCGCGTGGCCTTCCAAGAGCTCGCGCGATTTTCTTTTGGTTAATGTTTATACACCATTCATATAAAGTCCAACGACCTTTTTCTTGAAAAACAGTTGAAACATTCGGTAAAATTGCTTTTGGGTGATGCGATGTTCATCAAGATAAGGGATATTGAGCATTTCGTGAGTGAACCGCCTGCGAACGGCATGAAGTATTTGGGTTTCGAAAGACTCGTTCTTCCTTCTGGACGGCGCCATACTTCAAGCAGCGAAGATTTTGAGATCTTTCTCGTCGTGTTGGGTGGAAAATGCACTGTGAAGGTGAGAGACAAAGTTTTTGAAAAGATCGGTGAGCGGAAGAAGAGATTTTTGAGTTTGTAAACCTCAATATCTTCACACCATGGAAGCCCCTAGCGAGGAAGTCGTGAGAAATAAAGGCTCTTTAAGAGGAAGGGGTGAAACTTGAGATGAGAATAGACGAAGCTGTTGAAAAGTACGTAAGCAAGGGCTTTCAGAGAAAGCTCCTGATTCTTACTTCAATAGCCTGGATGTTCGATGCAGCCGGTGTTATGCTTCTCTCATTTGTGCTACCTTTTGTGATCAAAGACTGGAACCTTAGTCCCACTCAGGGAGCCACAATAGCGAGTTCCACTTTCATGGGAATGTTACTTGGTGCTCTTTCTGTCGGGTTCGTAGCAGATCTGGTTGGAAGAAAAACTTCAAATTTATTCTTTTTTATGATTACGGTCACTTTTACCTTTCTTTCGGGTTTCTCTAAATCTGCTTCCGCGCTCATGATCCTTCGGTTTCTGTCTGGGTTCGGATATGGGGGACTAATGCCTTCTTTCAACGCATATCTCTCTGAATTCACCAGTATTTCTCTGAGGGGAAGATACCTTGTTCTTTTAGAAGCTAGCTGGGCGGTTGGCAGCATCCTTATAGGATTATTCGCCGTCCTCGTTCTCCCTGACTGGAGATGGATCTTTTGGATCTTCGGTACTGGTTACATCTTTACCCCTGTCCTTCTGTTGATCCCTGAGACCCCAAGATATGCTCTTTTGAGAGGTGGGAAAAAAGCGCTGGAAAAAGTTCTAGGGGTTAAGATAGAGGAAAATATAGAAGCCCCAAAGAAAGTGAAAGTACCATTGTTTTCCATTTTAGGAAAAGAGCACCTAAAGGACACTATTGTTATATGGATCTCTTGGTTTGCCGTAAGCTTTATCTACTACGCACTCTTCACGTGGGCACCCCGGATATTTTCTTCTCAGGGTGTAGACGTTATAACTTCTACTTGGTTTACCTTCTATATGATGGTAGCACAACTGCCTGGATACCTTTCAGCAGCCTATTTTATTGATAAATGGGGCAGAAAGCCTTCTCTTGCTGTCTATTTTATAGGAACGGGTCTTGCAGCTTTGCTCTGGGCCAACGTGCAAAGTGGAACATCTCTCCTTGTCTCTGCGATGATCCTTTCGTTCTTTTGTCTTGGTGTATGGGGACTGGTCTATGCCTACACGCCTGAGCTTTATCCTACTCCCATCAGAGGTACTGGAAATGGAACAGCGGGTGTGTGGGCAAGAATAGCGGGAGTAATAGCACCATATTACACTAGTTTCATGATGGAAAAGGGGAAAAGTATCACAGAAACTCTTGCCTGGATTTCTGCGATAGCAATACTGACAGGAATCATCATCTTGACCTTTGGGAGGGAGACAAAGGGCAAGTACATTGATTAATCAGGTGAACAGGCGCTCGATTTCGGCTGTGAGGTCGCATTAGCTAAGGCTCTCATTCATGGAACTGCGGCGATAGAACCATATCTGATAACTCCTTCTCAAGTGAACAGTGGCAAGTGGGGTATCTCGAACTACTCGAGGGTTTTCCATCAAATAGCCGTGGATGAGAAGCACCCAGCAGTGAAATTGATGGTGGGTGAAACCTTCACACCCTCAGGCAACTGGTCCACCTATCCGCCGCACAGACACGAAAGGCACAACCCACCCGAAGAAGTTTTCCTCGAAGAGATCTACTACTACAGGGTCGATCATCCCAAGGGTTGGGGCTTGGCTCGCCACTACAGCGACGATGGAGCCATAGATTTTGCTGGTGTCATAAAGGACGACACACTGCACCTCATTCCAAAGGGGTACCACACGGTCGTTGCGGCGCCTGGATTCACGGTCTATTATCTTTGGTTCTTGGCGGGTGAGGAGAGAGTTCAAATACCTTACGTCGATCCAGAGATGAGGTTCATAGATCAAGCAACGAAGATGATCAAAAACATCGAGGACAACCTCTCTGTGTGAGGTGATGGTGTTGGGTGTTCTGGAGAGTTTCTCTTTGAATGGAAAAGTCGCAATCGTCACGGGCGCATCGAGAGGGCTTGGTCAAGCGATGGCGATAGGCTTGGCCGAAGCAGGTGCGGACATCGTCGGCGTGAGCAGGTCGACTGAGCAACAAGAAGAGACAAAGAAGGCTGTCGAATCTCTGGGTAGAAAATATGTTGGAATCGAACTCGATCTGAGAGAGCTGGACAAAGTTGGAGCGATCGTCGATGTAGCCGTGAAGGAGTTCGGCACGGTGGACATACTTATCAACAACGCGGGCGTAATAAGGCGGGCCCCCGTGATCGAGTACAGCGAGAAGGACTGGGACGAAGTTATGGATGTGAACCTGAAATCGGTTTTTCTTCTCTCTCAGAAGTTCGCGAGGTATTTGATCGAAAATCAAAAGAAAGGTAAGATCATCAACATCGCTTCCATGCTTTCTTTTCAGGGTGGTATTTACACCGCGGCGTACACCGTTTCGAAACACGGTATACTTGGTTTGACAAGACTGCTCGCGAACGAGCTTGCGAGGTACAATATCAACGTGAACGCGATCGCTCCCGGTTACATGGTCACCGACAACACCGAGGCGCTCAGAAAGGACGAGAAAAGATACAACGAAATACTCTCGAGGATACCCATGGGCAGGTGGGGTTTGCCGGAAGACCTCAAAGGTGCTGTGGTCTTCCTGGCGAGCGAAGCTTCCAACTATGTGACTGGTTCCGTAATCGTTGTGGACGGAGGTTGGTTGAGCAGATGAGAACGTTCGTGAACGCACACGAAGTGGTTCCGAAGAAGGTCAAGGAAGGCATAGAAATGAAAGTTCTGGTGTGGTCTGGAAAGTTGATGATGACGCAGGTGAGTTTCAAAAAAGGTTGTGTGGGAGATCTTCACAGCCATCCTCACGAACAGATCAGCTACGTGGTAGAGGGTGAATTCATGTACAGCGTTGGGGAAGAGAAGTACCACATGAAGGCAGGTTCAGCGATCTACGTGCCAAGCAACGTGAAACACCAAGTCGAGGCGCTCACGGATGGTGTTCTGCTGGATGTTTTCACTCCGATAAGGGAAGATTATGTACCACACTCTTTGTGAGGAGGTGTTTGTATGAAGAGGTTTCTGGTGATCTTGTTGGCCTCTTTAATGGTTATGAGCTTTGCTGCGCCAATCGTGATCAAATCCTCGGATGTGCACCCGCATGGTTATCCAACTGTGGAAGCCGTCAAGATGATGGGTAGGATCATCGAAGTCATGACGAACGGAAAGTACAAGATCGAAGTGTACACGAGCGGACAGCTGGGAGACGAAAAAGAAACGATTGAGCAGACGATCATGAACGCGATCCAGATGACACGCGTCTCCGTTGCACCGTTGCAGATGTTCTACGATCCCATCGGAGTCTTCACGATGCCGTATCTGTTCAGGGACGAAGATCATTTCTGGAAAGTGCTCGAAGGGCCCATCGGTGAAGAACTGCTCAAAGGCGTTGAAAAGATCGGTTTGGTCGGGCTTTGCTATTACGATGCGGGTGCGAGGAGCTTCTACACCAGAAGACCTGTTCAGAAACCAGAGGATCTGAAGGGTATGAAGATCAGGGTCCAGATGAACGAGGTCATGGTGGCGCTGATGCAAGCGCTCGGTGCGACGGGTGTTCCCATGGCCTTCGCTGAGGTTTACACCGCTCTTCAGACTGGTGTCGTGGACGGTGCCGAGAACAACCCACCGTCTTATTACACGACCAGACACTTCGAGGTCGCACCGTACTACTGTCTCGACGCACACACGCGAATTCCTGAGATCCTGCTCATCTCCAAAGCGTTCTGGGACAAGCTGACTCCCGAAGAAAAGCTCATCTTCAAGACGGCAGCCATAGCCTCTGCGCAGTACGAGAAATACCTGTGGAAGCAGATGGAGCTCAAGGCTTTGGAGGAAGTTCAGAAAGGTGGAGCGAAGATATTCCAGCCGGACATCACCGCCTTCCAGAAAGCAGCTCAATCGGTTTACGACAAGTTCCCACAGTACAAAGATTTGATCAAGAGAATCCAGGAAGTCAAATGATTCTCCTCGCTGGGCGCGCCCTGCGCCCAGCCTTTCGGGGTGAGCACGTTGAGGAAGGTTCTTGAGAAGATCCTCAGGTGGGTCGAGAACGCCGTGGTTGGTTTCTCCATCGCTGGCGTTGCGTTCATGGTCGTGATCGTGTTCTATCAAGTGATAGCGAGGTATTTCTTCAACAAGCCGCCGAAATGGACCGAAGAGATCGCCCTCGTGACCATGATATGGATCGCCATGCTCGGTGCCGGTATCGGTTTGAAGAACGACATACACGTGCGTGTTGAAGTGTTCATGTCGGTCTTTCCAAAGAAAATTCAAAGATTCGTTGAGATCGCGATCATGGTGTTAATCGGTTACTTTGGAGTTCAGATGACTCGCTACACCGTGATGATGGTTCAAAGGCTACCCAATCGACTCGCCGCGACGGGTATATCGGTCGCATGGATGTACGTACCAATCGCCGTTTGTGGTGTTCTGGTAGTCATGTGTGCTTTTCTCAAGATCCTTGAACAGATCGCATCCTTGAAAGAAGGGAGAAAACGATGAAGAAGTTTTTCTCATACATCTTCGGCGCTTTCATCATCTTTCTTTTGGGAGTGCTCCTCGCTTTCATGTTCAAACTTCCCATCGTTCAGGGTTTTTCCCGCGAGGAGGGTGGAAGGATCGTACTGTTCACATCGTTCGTGTTGTTGATGATGCTCAGAGTGCCGATAGCCTTCTGTTTGAGCATTCCAGCCTTTCTCACGTCGATCTATTTGAACCTTCCAACGATGGTGATCTTCCAGAGGATGGGCGCCGGCATAAACGCGTTTTCTTTGATAGCCATTCCGTTCTTCATACTGGCCGGTCAGGTCATGGCGGAAGGTGGGATCGCACAGAAGATAGTGGAGTTTTCAAACATCCTGGTCGGTAGAGTGCGCGGCGGACTTGCAATGGTGAATATACTTGCGAGCATGTTCTTCGGTGGCGTGAGCGGTTCTTCCGTGGCGGACACATCTTCCATCGGCGCCTTCTTGATCCCGATGATGGTCGACCAAGGATACGACAGGGACTTTTCCATTGCCGTGACGATCACCTCCTCTACGTTGGGTATCATCATTCCACCCAGTCACAACATGATCATATATTCACTCGTGGCAGGCGGAGTTTCGGTTGGAGCGCTCTTCATGGCTGGTTACATTCCAGGCATCATGGTCGGCGTAGCACAGATGATCGTTGCGTACATCATTTCGAGAAAGAGGAACTATCCGGTGGCTGGCAAGATGAGTTTCAAGGAGGCACTGATCATAACGAGAGACTCGATTCTGGGATTGTTGGTCGGTGTCATCATCATAGCAGGTATCATATTCGGCGTGTTCACGGCGACGGAAGCTTCAGTCGTCGCAGCCGTTTACGCGATAGTCATAACGACCTTCGTGTACAAGACCATGAATTTGAAGAAGCTACTGAGGACCTTTCAAAACACTGCGGTGGTCATCGCGATGGTTTTGTTCATCATAGCGAGCTCCTCCGCGTTCGGTTACCTGCTGGCGTATTTGAAAGTGCCGGCGTTGGTTGCGAGCGCGCTGACGAGCATCTCTACGAACAAGTACGTGCTCTTGCTGCTGATAAACCTGATGCTCCTCTTCTTGGGTATGATCATGGACATGGCTCCACTCATACTCATAACCACACCGATCCTTTTGCCTCTGGTGAAATCGCTGGGAATGTCCCCAGTGCAGTTCGGGATAGTGATGATGATAAATCTCGGTATAGGTTTGTGTACACCGCCAGTTGGCACCACGCTCTTCGTCGGATGCGCCATCGGAAAGAGCACGATGGAAAGGGTCGCCAAGGCGTCCATACCGTTCTACGCCGTGATGATCGCAATCCTGTTGCTGGTCACTTATGTACCGTGGTTCACGATGTTCTTGGGCGGCAGGTTCGCTCGTTGAAGGTCGAGTCTGAGTGAAGGTTTGGCAAACGAGTTTCGTGCCGATCCATGCTCACCACATTTGTGTAGAATAACTCTTGGGAGGTGGAACTGTGAGAAAGTTGATCCTCATTTTGGTCGTTCTCCTTTCTGTACTGGTGTTCTCAGAGCAAGTGACGCTCCGCATGATTCAGGTGTTCACAAGTCCTCTGAGGACGAAGGTGCTCGAGGACATCATCTCGAAGTTCGAAGCGCAAAATCCCGGTGTGAAGATCGAGCTCATCTCTCCACCTTACGAAACGGCGTATCAAAAGATCTACCTCATGGTCAGTGCTGAGGAACCCCTCGACATAGTCGAGGTCGGCGATTGGTCCTTGAGTGCGCTCGCGAGCATGGGAAAGCTCCTGTCTCTTGAACCTTACCTCGCCAAGTCCGAGCTCACCAAGCATTTGGTTCCGGGTGTTCTGGAGGCCGCAAGAACTTATAAAGGAACGGCTTACCTTCTGCCGAACGCCATCTACGTCAAAACGTTGTTCTACAGGCCAGACGTGATAACCAAGTACGGCATCACACCACCTGCCAAGACGATGGACGAGCTTTTGGAGCATTGTCGAAATCTGACCAAACCCGAGGTCGGCCAGTACGGTTTCGACTTCAGAGGCAAAGGTTATCCGACGGCATTCATCGACATTGTGATGACATCCTTCTTCGACGATATAGATCCGAACTGCATGTACCTCAAGAAAGATGGAAAACTCATTTTCGAAGATCCCAGGGCTCTGGAAGGAATCAAGTTCTACATCGAGCTGTTCAAAACGGCTCCAAAAGACTCGATCAACTGGGGATTCGACGAGCAGGTGAACGCCTTCGCTTCTGGAATCACTCCCTATCTCTTCCAAGATCCAGACACGGTTGGTTTGCTCAACGAAATCATGAAGGAAGGAACTTACAAGACCGCGCCACTGCCGATCGGTCGTGGTGGAAAGGCTTACCCAACGATCGGCTTCGCCGGATGGGGCATCACGAGCTATTCGAAGCACAAAGATTTGGCTTGGAAGTTCTTAGAATTCTTCAACTCACCAGAGATCAACGCGTACTGGTGTAGAGACTACGGTGCGCTGCCCGTGGACATGAGAGTTTATGAGATCGATCCTTACTTCAAGAGTGAAACCTTCTATGGCTGGACTGCGATGTTCGAGGATGAGGAGCACTATCAATTCACCAAGTATCCGCTTGACAACGAAGCTTGGAGCGAATGGAACGAACTGCACGAGACGACGATGCAACAGGTGCTTCTGGGCAAGATGAAGCCAGAAGACGCTTTGAAGACTTGGGCGGACTTCTGGAAAAAGGCGGGTCTTGGGAAGAAGTGAAGAGATCCAAATTCTGGATACTGATGCTCGTTCCAACTTTTGCGCTCGTCTTCTTCGTGAACCTTTACCCCCTCGTCCGCGGGGGGGTAATTTCATTTCAAAGGCTCACCGTTTTCAACCTGAACAACCCGCGCTTCGTTGGCTGGAACAACTACAGGACGATTTTGAACGATCCTGCTTTTCCACGCCTGCTCTGGAACACGTTCGTCTGGATCGCCTGTTCGGTGGCGTTCCAGTTCCTCTTCGGACTCATCTTGGCGTTGCTCTTGGCAAAACCCTTCTTCGGTAGAGGATTGTACATGGGATTGGTCTTCTACCCGTGGGCGCTCTCTGGCTTTGCCATAGGTCTGCTCTGGTCTTGGCTCTTGAACGGTCAATTCGGCATCGTGAACGATGTTCTCATAAGGCTTGGCCTGTTAAAAACACCCATAGGGTTTCTCTCGGACGAGAGGTTCGCGATGTTCTCGGTCATCTTGGTGAACGTTTGGTACGGTATTCCGTTCTTCGCCATCATGTTGCTCGCGGCGATCCAGTCGATTCCCAGCGAGCTGTACGAGGCTGCGCAGATCGATGGTGCAGGTTTCTTTAGAAAACTGTTCTCTGTAACGTTGCCTTACATTCGTCCGACCATCTACAGCACCGTCCTTCTGAGAATCATCTGGGTGATGAACTTTCCAGACATCATCTACGGAATGACGCGTGGGGGCCCCGCTGGGGCAACGAACATTTTGTCCGTTCAGATGATAAACATCGTCTATTACAGGAACAACTTCGGGCTGGCCTCCGCACTTGGCATGATCATAACCGCTATCTTAACGATCTTCGCCGTGATCTATCTCACGTTGCTCGAACGGGGTGAGTTCGAACTGTGAAGAAGAGAGCGATCGGTATCCTGAGGGCGATTGGACTTGGGATATTTCTCGTTGTGGCGCTCTTTCCTTTGATTTGGATATTCCTCACTTCGATAAAGCCCGCCACGGAGGTTTACACGTTTCCCGTGAAGTATCTTCCTTCGAGAGCGACTTTCGAAGCGTACAGATATCTTTTCAGCTTTGCCAGGTTCAACATGTATTTCAAGAACTCCTTCGTCGTGGCAACGGTTTCGGCTGGATTCTCCACCTTCTTCTCGCTCATGGCAGGTTACGTACTGACGCGCGAGAGATTCAAGCTCAGAACTTTTTTGATCCTCGTTCTATTCTTCGTTCAGATGCTACCCACGTATCTGATCATGATACCCCAGTTCACAATGTTTTCAAGGCTCAAACTCACGAACACGCTGACGTCCGTGATCATCATTTATACAGGCTTCGGTTCTGCGTTCGGCACGATCATGGCGAGGGCATTTTTGAAGAACTTGCCTCGAACGATCGAAGAGGCCGCCCTGATAGATGGCTGCAACAGATTTCAGGCGCTCTTCAGGGTGGTGATTCCACTTTTGCTTCCCGGTGTGGGTTCCATATTCAGTTTTTGCTTCGTCAACAGCTGGAACGAGGTCTTCACGGCAGTTTTGTTTTTGCACACGGACAGCAAGATGACCGTACCCGTGGCGCTGTATTCGTTTGTTTCGAAAGCCGGAATACAGTGGAACGTGATGGCCGCAGGCATAATCGTGGCGCTTTTGCCGACGATCGTGGTCTTTTCGCTCGCTCAGAAGTACATCGTCGAAGGCTTGACTCAAGGCGCGATCAAGGCCTGAACGTGTTATCATAAAGTGAGCAGAGCGAACAATTGGAGGTGGACGAATGAAGCTTCTCTTCAAGGGCGCAACGGTATTACCGATAACTTCAAAACCTTTCGTCGGGGACGTGCTCGTGGAGGATGGGAAGATCAAGAAAATCGGCCAGATCAAGCCATCGAAGTCCATGGAAGTGATCGATCTGAAAGGCAAGTTCCTGGTTCCGGGCTTCGTAGATGCACACGCACACATCGGGCTTTACCCAGAAGGTCTGGGACCGACCGAGAGCGAAGGAAACGAAATGACAGATCCCATCACGGCACACCTTCAGGCGATCGATGCTTTCTACCCTGAGGACGAATCGATCAAAAAGGCGCTCTCCGGTGGCGTCACGACCGCCTTCGTTGTTATGGGGAGCGGAAATCCCGTGGGTGGTGTGGGATTCATAGCAAAATTCAAAGGTAAAACTGCGCTTGATATGTGCCTGGTGAATCCCGCAGGGGTGAAGATGGCGCTCGGGGAAAACCCAAAGAGGGTCTACTCTGAGAAGAAGATGATGCCGACGACGAGAATGGGAACGGCGGCAGTCATAAGAACGTTCCTGCTCAAGTCGGAAGATTACATGAAGAAGAAAGAGCAGGCGCTGAAGGAGGGAAAACCCTTCTTGGAGAGAGATCCCAAGCACGAAGTAGGAGAGAAACTTTTGAAGCGTGAACTTCCTGCAAGGATACACGCGCACCGTGTCGACGATATCCTGACGGCGGTCAGACTCGCCGAGGAGTTCAACCTGAAGATCGTCTTAGAACACTGCACAGAGGGCTACAAAGTTGCGGACATACTTGCGAGTAAGAAGATACCTGTCGTGGCTGGTCCGCTCATGACGTTCGCCACGAAGCTGGAACTCAGGCAGATGACCATGGAAGCTCTGAAAATACTCGTTGAGAAGGGAGTACTCGTGGCTCTGATGTGCGATCATCCAGTGATACCACTCGAGTTCGCATCGGTCCAGGCGGCGGCCGCGATGCGCTATGGTGTGAAAGAAGAGGATCTTTTGAAGATGCTCACCATAAACCCCGCCACGATCCTTGGCTTACAAGACAGACTCGGTTCGATAGAACCCGGCAAGGACGCAGATTTAGTCGTCTGGTCGGGACATCCGTTCGACATGAAGTCCGTTGTGGAGAAGGTTTACATCGAAGGTGAGCTCGTCTACAGTAAATGAAGAGGCGGCTCAGCCGCCTCTTTCTAAAGTGCTGAGTATCAAACTCAGAAGTTTGAAGATCACTTCGTGGTCGGGCAACGAAATCATGATGGTTCGGTTTCTCAGACCAACGGTCGGTGAAGTGAGCAAGCACTCCGGACAGTTCTCTGCGATGTACTCGCACAGGTACGTTTCCAAAGTGTATATTCTTTCATCGGCGATCCTCTTCAGTGCTATACTCGAAACTGCTCTGGACCTTACATCCACACCCCCGAGAACCAGCACGAGTTGCGTATCGTCTCGAGCGTGTTCGAACAACAGCTCGGTCAACTTGTCCACGTTCGCTTCGCTCTCAACAAAACGCACTTGCATCTTTCGCTCTTTGAACCAATCTTTCACTCTTTCCTTAAAATGCTCGGAACTTTCGACAAAAATGCAGACTATCATAAGATCTCCTCACTTCCATGGATCGTATTCACCAGAGAGGAACTTGTCGATCCATTCAGCAGCTCTTTTACCAGCACCCATCGCTTCGATCACAGTGGCCGCTCCGGTGACGATGTCTCCACCTGCAAAGACCTTCCTCATGCTCGTTGCGCAGGTGTTCTCATCGGCGATGATGTAGCCGTATTTATTCAATTTCAGTCCATCGAACTGACTGAGGAGGAACCTGTTCGCCTCTGTCCCTATGGCTTCTATCACGGTGTCTGCCTCCAAGATGAACCTGCTGTCCTCTATCGGAATGGGACGGCGCCTTCCAGATTCGTCTGGTTCACCAAGTCTCATCGAGATGCATTCAGCGCCAACCACTTCACCCTTCTCGTTCCCGACGTACCTTATCGGTTGCGTGAGCCAGTAGAACTTTATGCCTTCTTCCACTGCGTGCAAGTATTCCTCGCGGCGGGCAGGCATCTCCTGTTCGGTCCTTCTGTACACCACCGTGACGCTCTCAGCACCAAGCCTGAGCGCGCTTCTTGCTGCGTCCATCGCCACGTTTCCTCCACCCACCACTATGACTTTCTTTCCCCGTCGCACCGGTGTGTCGTACTCCGGGAAAAGGTAGGCTTTCATCAGATTGACGCGTGTCAAAAATTCGTTGGCCGAATAGACACCATTGAGGTTCGTCCCTTCGATCCCCATGAACTTGGGTGTGCCGGCGCCGACTCCTATGAAAATTGCGTCGTACTCTCTCAGAAGGTCCTTCACCGGTATCGCCCTTCCGACCGGCATGTTCAGAAAGATCTGAACGGACAGAGATTTGACGTAGTTCACTTCTCTCTCAACGATGGATTTGGGAAGCCTGAACTCGGGTATTCCGTAAACCAGAACTCCTCCGGGCTTGTGAAGCGTTTCGAAGATGTGAACTTCGTAGCCTCGCTTCGCCAGATCCGCCGCCACGGTGAGTCCCGCTGGACCCGAGCCAACCACTGCCACCTTCTTGTGTTTGGCTGGAGCGATCTCGATCTGCGTCTGAACGGAATGTTCGGCCTCCCAGTCGGCGGCGAACCGCTCGAGCCTACCTATGGCTACTGGTTCTGAACCTGGTATTCTACCGACCACACACTTCTCTTCACACTGTGTTTCTTGAGGACAAACCCTTCCACATATCGCGGGTAAATTGTTGTAGAGTTTCAAAATCTTCGCAGCTTCAGCGAAGTTCCGTTCCCTTATCTTCCTTATGAACCCGGGTATGTCAATGCCCACAGGACAGCCACTCACGCACGGCTTCGCGGGACACTGGAGGCATCTGCCAGCTTCCAGAACTGCCTCTTCTTCGCTGTAGCCAAACGGAACTTCGAAAAAGTTTTTTATTCTTTCCTTCGCTTCTTGTTCTCTCATCGGTGTTTTCTTTGGGAATGGTTTCACAGCCATGACAGATCACCCACTCTTTCCATGAAGAGTTTCAAGCTCCTCTCTTCCTCATCTCTGTACTGAGCCAATCTCTTCAAAAGCTCGTCCCAATCGACGAGTTCTCCCTCGAACTCTGGACCGTCCACGCAGGCGAACTTGATCTTTCCGTCCACGGTGACCCTACACGCACCGCACATGCCGGTTCCATCTACCATGATGGGGTTCAGAGACACCCAGATCTTCACGCCGTGTTCTTTCGCCTTCATGCTACAGAACTTCATCATGATCGTTGGTCCCACAGCCCAAACGATATCTATCTTTTCTCTCTCAAAAAACATTTGCATACCATCGGTGACGACACCCTTGATGCCGAAAGAACCATCGTCGGTGGTGACGATCATCTGGTCTGCGAGCTTCGAAAATTCCTCGAGCATTATCACGTACTCCTTGCTGCGCCCACCGAGCACAACGTAAAGCCTGTTATTCTGAGCTTTCAGTGCCTCTGCAATGGGCAGAAGAGTGGCGATGCCAACACCTCCTCCGACGAGCATCACGTTCCCATAGAAATCTATCTCGCTGGGTCTTCCGAGCGGTCCTGCGATGTCCATTATCGAATCGCCTTCTTTCACCATGCAGAGTTCGTAGGTGCTTTTGCCCACCGCCCTGACGACGGCACGGAAACAATCACCTTTCTTCCCCGCTATGGTTATGGGGATACGTTCCGCCTTCTCGTGCAATCTCATCACGACGAACTGACCAGGTTGTGCGTATTTAACTATGTGATTATTTTCTATCCAGAACTCGTACACACCCGGTGCCAGTTTACGCTTTTCACGTATGAGGTTCATGTTTTCATTCCTCCTTTAAACTCCGCGTTTATTTCGTTTCATAACCCCGTAACAAGTTTGGTTTAGGATATTGCTTGGATAGCCCCCCTATCCCCCCTTGGATGGAACCAAGAAACGACGGAGGGTCTGCGCCAGCAGGCCCTCCGTCTATCTTGGTATGTAGAGCGAAAAGTCCCGCTCCAGGTTTTCAACCCGGGGTTCTTTCCATATGACGACCTTTGTGGGATGTTTGGTTGTTCCAACACCATAAACGAGGAAATACACAGTTCCAGGTTTCCCGATCACGATCGTGCAGTCACGCGGAATTTTTATTGAATACTGAGTCTGTATGGATGGTTCTTTGAAGTAATAAAACTTGTACGGTGCCAAACCGGGCTTCAGTTCCCTTGAAAAGTAAATTTCATTTCCCTTTCTGAAAGTGACCCAGACGTTTTCTTGACCTATGACGAATAGCCTTATGTATCCTGTGGTGGGATCGTCCACCATTTCTTCAAGGATTCGTTCGAGATCAACGGACAAATTCGACAGATAGTTCGCGGAGGTTATGATTTTCTCTATACCCGTACCTGCCTTGAGCAGTTCCTCGATTTTCGAAATGCGGCTCGATAGAGTGTCTATCTTCTGGGACAGAGCTGCGAGATTCTTTTCGTTCTGTTTCCTCTGGTTGAGATAGTAGAAGAATGAAACTATGGACAGTGCGAAGCCACAGATGAACACGCTGATCAACAAAAACACCAGAAAGCTTGTAAGAAAATCACCTTTTTTTCTTCCCCCGGTTCCTGTCGTGATGGGCATTGCTGGCACCTCCTCTCACACTTGAATCTCCACACCACTTTTGGCGATCGCGATACTCTTCATCACCAGACCTATGTGGATCGACAGAAACAGCGTTGCCGAGCCACCGTAGCTCACAAACGGTAGTGGCAAGCCTGTCACGGGAGCCACTCCCATACACATACCGATGTTTATGAACACTTGAAGCGAAAAAGTTGCGAGCGCTCCAACGCACAGAAGTCTCCAAAATTCATCCTTCGCCAACTTGACCGCTCTCACAATGCGCCAGCACACGACGAAGTACAGAACGAGTAAGACCAAAGTCCCAAGGAAACCGAACTCTTCTCCGATGACTGAGAATATGAAGTCTGTGTGGTTCTTTGGAACGAACTTCAGTCTCGTCGCAGGACCTTTGAGAAATCCTCTACCAAGCAATCCTCCAGAACCAACGGTGTGGATCGACTGGAGCATGTTATAGGCGCTTCCCTGCGCATACCTACCGGGGTTGAGGAAAGATGTGATCCTGTCTTTCTGATAATCCTTCAATCCGAAAAAGAAGAAGAGCACCGCCATGACACTGATCACAGCGACGACTTTCAACAACCTTTTAATCTTCACCTGACTCGCGAGGGCCATAGAAAACCATATGCCGGCCATGAGCAATGCCGTTCCCAGATCTGGCTCTATGGCAACGAGTCCCACACAAATCATGGTCAGGAAGAAAGAGCTGTAGAAGTTCTTTCTGTTCGGCTCGGCGAGCAAGGTGGCGTTCAACACTAAAAGGGCGAGCCTTGCGAATTCTGAAGGTTGAAAATAACCAAACCTAAGATCGAACCAACGACGTGCTCCACCGGAGACCGTGCCGTAGAAGAGGACCATAACAAGGAGGAAGAGCGAGACAAAGTAGAGCGCTTTACCAGCTATCTTCAAGTATCGCTCACGAACGAAGAGCATCGAGAACATGGCACCGACACCAAGAACATCCCATACCAATTGTTTTCGGACGAAACTCAGACCGAGATCTCTCGTGGCGCTGTACAGAGCCAGAAGACCAACGATCATCAGACAGACCACCGTGACTGGAAGAAAAAGCTCAAATCTCTTATTCTCCCAAGGCATTCTTCAACCTCTCTCTCATCTTACAGAAGCTGCACACTTCCTCCGTCGTTGGATAACCGCACACGGCGCACTCGCGCAACTGCACCGGTTCTTTTTCCTTGAAGAATTCCTGTGCACCTGCGTAGAATCTGAGTTTGGTTCCGGGCTGCGCCATCTCTATCTCGTTCAGAACTCTCTTGTACAACAGCGAGCTCGCATTCTTCGAGAAGGGACACTTCTCTTCGGAAAAGGGTAAATCGTTGATCAGTGCGTAAGCGTAGGTTTCTTTCTCCGTGAGAAGCACCAGTGGTTTGATCTTTTTCACGAACTTCTCGTGAGTCTTTGGGAGCGTCGGTGATTGTCTCGCCAAATAACCCGTCTGCCAGTTCAGAAGGTTCCCAAGCAAGAACGAAACTTCGTCGTCGAGATTGTGTCCGGTCGCTAAAACATCGTAACCGTTCTCAACTGCGAACTTGTTCATCAAATATCTTCTCACGTTACCGCACACCGAGCATGTGGGTCTTTTCAAAATTTTCGCGATCTTGGGTATGTCCAGTCCCATCAGATCTTCGTGAGCGTCGTAGATGATGAAATTGCTGCCCACTTTTTTTGCCAGCTGGTCAAGTTCCTCGAGCTTGGGCGTACCCAGACCCGTGTCGAGAAAGAGTGCGTCGCAGTTGTAGTTGAGCTTCACCAGAGCGTGCCACAGTGAGACACTGTCTTTGCCACCCGAAACTGCGACGAGCACTCTTTCGTTTTCTTCTATCATGGAATACTTTCTTATCGCCTTCTGAACCCTGTTCAGGAAGTAATCGTTGAAATGTTCCTCGCAGTAAGCGACGTTGTGCTGAGGTAAGTGGATAACGGCGGTCTGCGAACATTTCTTACACTTCATCTCTTCTCCTCCTTCCACACAAAAATATTCTACAACACGTGTCTCTCGGCGCAGACGGGCATACCTGTGAAGTTTTTCACATAAGTGTCTCAAGGATTTTCCAGTCGCTTCATTTTTGTTTCTCAGAAAGGCCTTAGAATAAATCGTGAAAAAGATAACGATAAAACTTTCACGATTTGGGGTGATGGGATGTTGGTGAAAGTGTGCATGGGTAGTTCCTGTCATTTGAAAGGTTCCTACGCTATCGTCGAGAAGCTTCAGGAGTTGAAGCAGAGCGGATTCGAACTCGACATCTTTGGCTCTCTCTGCTTTGGCAGGTGTGCTGAGGGTGTTTGTGTCGAGATCGACGGTCAACTGCACACGAACGTCACCCCCGAAAAACTCGAGCAACTCTTGGGAGTGAAAAAATGTCGCTGATCGTTTCGAGTGAAGCAGAATGTCTGTATTGCTACAAATGTTTGAGGAATTGCCCGGTGAAAGCCATATCTTTCTCCGCGGGCAAGACTTGGGTGATAGAAGAAGAATGTGTTCACTGTGGTAGATGTGTTTCAATCTGTCCACAGAAAGCGAAGAGGTACACGAAGAATATCGAAGATTTCAAAAGATTGCGCGAGAATTCTTTCCTCGTTTCGATCGCTCCATCCTTCTTCGCCCATTACGATGAGCCCTACCGTGTGATCTCGCTGCTGAAGTCCTGGGGAGCAAAGATCGTTCAAGAGACCGCTGTAGGTGCAGAGCTGGTTTCCAGAGAGTATTCTCACCTTTTCCAACAACAGAAAACGATCGTCAGCACCGCGTGTCCTGTGGTAGTGGAACTGGCCGAAAAGCACTTTCCTTCGATTTTGGCGCACTTAGCTCACGTGGACTCGCCGATGACTGCGCACACCAAAATTTTGAAACAGCTTCATGGAGACTTGCCAGTCGTCTTCATAGGACCATGTATCGCGAAGAAAGCCGAAGGGACTGTTGACGTCGCATTGACTTTCGAAGAACTCGATGCGCTCATGAACGAAGAGAAGGTAGATCTGTCCCAGTTCGACGAGCAGTTTCCCGAAGGACCATATCCTTCGTACGCGAGGATGTATCCGACCTCCGGCGGCATCAACTACACGGTTCGCATAGACTTCGACGCGCACATCGTCGTCGAGGGAGTTGAGAATCTGATCGAACTTTTCGAAAACTTTCCATCCCAAGAACAAAAGATCTTCATCGAAGCTTCCGCATGCCATGGTGGGTGCATAAACGGGCCAGCCATCAGAAAGGATCTCAGTCTCGCGGAGAAACGTCTTCGAATTGTGCGACACGCCAGGAAAATGTCTCAGCTGGAACAGGGTTCGATCCAGGTTCAGATCAACATCGATCGGGACTTCTCCGTGAAGAAGAGAACCATTCAGATAGATGAACCGAAGATCGAAGAAGTTCTGACGGAGATGGGTAAGGCTGATGAAAAGAAGAGGTTGAACTGTGGTGCGTGTGGTTATGACAGCTGTAAAGACAAAGCCATCGCGGTACTTTTGGGTAGGGCAGAAAAAGAGATGTGCATCACTTACTTGGTGGACAAGCTCAAAGCCGCGACGCACAGGATCGTTGAAGAATCACCGAACGCGATTCTCATGGTCAAGGATGGAAAGATAATTTACCGGAACAAGAGTGCTTCGAACATCTTCAGAAACGGCGCGGAAGAGAAATTCGTTCAGGAGTTGAGAGAATCCTTCTTCAAGGGCCAACCTGTCCAGATAGGACCGAACCTCTACTACGTCAAGTTCTTCATCCTTCCTGAGGAAAAGGCAGATGTTTACTTGCTCGTGGATGTAACAAAAGAAAGACAACAGGAAGAAACCCTGAGGCGCATCAAGAAAGAGACAATCCAGAAGATGGAAGAAATGCTCTCGAAACAGATGAGGGTCGTTCAGGAAGTGGCGGGTCTGCTCGGTGAAACCGTCGCCGAAATAAAGGCGAGTTTCGTCGAGCTGAGAACGTCTCTGGAGGAATGAACCGTGCTCACCTGTCAGATAGAACACGCAAAGAAGAGCAAACCAGGCGAGGAAATCTGTGGAGATTCGATATGCGTGAAGAAAAGCTCGAGCAGAGTGGTGGCTTGCGTCTCGGACGGTCTCGGAAGCGGTGTAAAAGCGAACATACTCTCGACGCTCACGACGAAGATGGCTGCCACGATGCTCTTTCACGATGTTCCCTTCGATGAGGTCTTCACATCGATTCTGAAAACGCTGCCGATCTGTAAAGTGAGAAGGATAAGCTACGCGAATTTGTGCTGTGTGGTGTACGATGCGACGATCAACGAATGCGTCGTGGTCGAGTACGAATTTCCCGTTGTGCTGTATTTGAGAAACGGTGAGCTGGTGAACCTTGAGAAAGAAGAGAGGAATATCGAAGGTAGAAACATATTGCTGAGCAAGATCACACCCCAAGAAAACGATCTGCTCTTCGTCATGACGGACGGAGTTTCACAAGCTGGTATGGGAACACCACAGTTTCCCCTCGGTCTTGGCTTGAAGAACATTCTCAAAGAGATTCAATCACTTCTCAAACACAGACTTCCACCCAGCGACATCGTCAGACACCTCGTGAAACTTGCCGAGCATCTCGACAGGGGGACCAGAGGGGACGATGCACTCGCGATGGTGGCACAGTTCAGACCTCTGCACGTCTTGAACATCTTCATCGGCCCACCCGAAGACAAGAGCAAGGACGAAGCGATGGTCAAAAGATTTTTGAGTCTGCCTGGCAAGAAAGTCATCTGCGGTGGTACCACGGCGCAGATCTTCGAACGCGTGCTTGGAAAGAAGGTTCAGATAGAGCTCGACACCTTATCTTTCGATTCTCCACCGCTCGGAAAACTCGAAGGCTTCGAACTCGTTACCGAGGGCATCGTCACACTGACTCAGGTGTTCAGATACCTTGAAAACCAGCAGAACCAAATTGGACTCGCCACTCAGAAGCTTCTGGACCTTTTGTTCGAGGCCGACGAGATCAACTTCGTTGTGGGGAGAGCGATCAATCCGGCGCATCAGAATCCTTTGTTCAGCCACGATGTTTCGTTGAAATTCAGACTCGTGCACGATATCGCTCGAATTCTGAGAGAACGGGGAAAGATTGTGAACATCGAATATTGCTGAGGAGGTGAGGGCCTTGGAGAGGACCTACGAAGCCGTCGAGCAGATTTTGAGGAAGTACAACTACAAAAAGGAGAATCTCGTGAAGATACTGCTTGAGGTTCAAAAACTTCATCGCTACCTTTCGAAGGACGTCATACACTACGTTGCCGTCGCGTTGCAACTTCCACCTGCAAAAGTCTACGGTGTGGCCACGTTCTATGCGCAGTTCTCTCTGAAACCGAAAGGAGAGTACACGATCTTGGTGTGCGATGGAACTGCTTGCCACATGGAAGGTTCCACGAGCCTGATCAAAGCCATAGAGGAAGAGATAGGCATCAAACCTGGAGAGGTCACGAAGGATTTGAAGTTCAGTGTAGATTGTGTCGGATGCCTCGGAGCGTGTGCGCTCGCGCCGGCGATGGTCATAAACGGAGAAGTTTACGGTAACCTGACGGCGGAAAAGGTGAAAGAGATTCTGCGGAGCTTGAGGGGTGATGACGATGCTCAAAAATCTAACTGATGCTTACCGGTTCATAGAAAAGCAGAAAGAGATCAGGAACAAAAAGTTGCAGAGCGTTTCTGTTTATGTGTGTGTGGGAACCGGTTGTACCGCAAAAGGTGCGCTCAAGGTGTACAACAAATTCAAGGAATTGATCGAACGCGAGAATCTGAACGTGAGCGTTTTCAAGATAGACGACGCGCACGATGGCATTTTGAAAAAGACCGGTTGTTGCGGTCGCTGTTCTTCAGGTCCGTTGGTGAGCGTTCAGCCTTATGGTTATTTCTACGCGCACGTCGGTGTGGATGACGTCGAAAAGATCGTTGAGAGAACTCTGAAAAAGGGAGAGGTCATTGAAGAACTGCTGATGATCGATTTTGAGACCAACCAGCGTGTCAAATCGCTCGAGGACACCCAGCTCTACAAGAGACAGAATTTCTACATCATGGAGGACATCGGCAAAAGCGAATGCGACAGCATCGAAGATTACATGGGCAGAGGCGGTTACTCATCGCTGTTGAAGGTTCTCTCATCTATGAAGCCAGAGGAAGTGATCGAAACCATCAAGGCTTCTGGTCTGAGAGGTAGGGGTGGTGGAGGCTTTCCGACGGGTCTCAAGTGGGAGGCGGCGAGAAAGAGCAAGTCCGACATCAAGTTCGTCGTCTGTAACGGTGACGAGGGAGATCCCGGCGCCTTCATGAACAGAACCTTGCTCGAGAGAGATCCGCACTTGGTTTTGGAAGGTATGATCATCGCAGCTTATGCTGTTGGCGCTCAAAAAGGTTACGCCTACGTGCGTGCGGAGTACCCCATAGCGATACAGATGTTTCAAAAGGCGATAGACGACGCCAAGAGACTCGGTTTGCTCGGTGAGAACATACTCAACACAGGCTTTTCCTTCGATCTGGAGATCAAGGAAGGTGCGGGCGCGTTCGTCTGCGGTGAAGAAACCGCACTGCTTGCTTCCATCGAAGGAAAGAGGGGTATGCCCAGGCCGAGACCCCCATTCCCTGCGCAATCGGGTCTGTGGGGATATCCGACTCTGATCAACAACGTGGAAACTTACGCGAACGTTCCAAGGATCATCAGAGACGGTGTGGAGAAATACAGAAGACTCGGAACAGCGAACTCCCCAGGCACCAAGATGTTCTCCGTCACGGGACCAGTGAAGATGACAGGAATCGTTGAGGTGCAGTTCGGCACGACCTTGAGACAGATCATATACGACATCTGCGGTGGGCTTGCGAACAACGAGAAGATCAAGGCGGTTCAGATAGGAGGTCCATCGGGTGCGTGTTTGCCACCACAGTATCTCGACATGCCCCTGGATTACGACACATTGAGATCCATTGATGCCATGGTTGGTTCTGGAGGCATCGTGGTGATCAGTGAGAAGACCTGTATGGTGGAGGTCGCAAGGTTCTTCCTCGATTTCACCAAGCGAGAATCCTGCGGCAAGTGCGTACCCTGCCGTGAAGGTACCGCGCAGGCTTACAGGATCTTGGAAAAGTTCGTCAACGCTAAGGCTAACGAGGAAGATCTGAAGAATCTGGAGTTTCTGGCGAAACTCATCAAGACTGCTTCCCTGTGTGGTTTGGGAAAGACCGCGCCAAATCCCATACTCAGCACCATGAGGTGGTTCCGATCCGAGTACGAGGCGCACCTACGTGGGGTCTGTCCGAGTGGTTCATGCACCGCCTTCAAAAAATACGTGATCGACGAAAAACTCTGCAAAGGCTGTGGTTTGTGCGCCCGATTCTGTCCGAACGGTGCCATCAGCGGGGAGAGGGGAAAACCGTACGTGATAGACCCCGAAAAGTGTGTCAAGTGTGGCTTGTGCGTTGAAAAGTGTAAGTTCAAAGCCATAAGGGTCGCTTGATGGGAGGTGAAGGGCATGACAGTCTACGTGGATGGTAGACAAGTTCAGATAGATCCAAATGCGAGCAACTTGCTCGAGGCTCTGAAAGAAGTCGGCATCGAGATACCCAATCTGTGCTATCTGTCAGAGACATCGGTCTACGGTGCCTGCAGGATGTGCCTTGTGGAGGTTGACGGACAGCTCGTAACTTCGTGCACGACGAAACCGAGGGAAGGCATGCACGTCAAGACAAACACACCACAGATTCAACAGTTGAGAAGGGGTATCCTCGAGCTCATACTCGCCAGTCACAACAGGGACTGCACCGTATGTGAGAGGAACGGTAGTTGCAAGCTTCAGAAGTATGCGGAAGAGTTCGGAATCAGAAACGTACGTTTCGATGAACTTCCCAAACCCAGGTTCATCGACGCATCGAGCCCGATCGTGAGGGACACGAGCAGGTGTATTCTCTGTGGGGATTGCGTGAGAATGTGCGAAGAGGTTCAAGGCGTTGGTGCCATTGACTTTGCGTATCGTGGTATCGAATCGCGCGTTTCCCCTGCCTTCGAAGCGAATCTTTCGGAGACCGAGTGTGTTTATTGTGGTCAGTGCGTTTCGGTGTGTCCGACGGGTGCACTGTATGCGAGGAACGATCTGGAAAAACTTTACGAGGCGCTCTCGAATGGCAAAGTCGTCATAGGCATGATCGCACCCGCCGTGAGGGTTGCTCTCGCGGAAGAGTTCGGCATTGAGAAAGATCCGTTCATCGCAGAGAGATTGGTGAGCTTTTTGAAGTTTTCAGGCTTTTTCAAGGTCTTCGATGTGGCGTTCGGAGCAGACCTTGTGGCTTTCGAAGAGGCACACGAGCTTTTGGAGCGCCTCTCCAACGACGAGAGACTGCCTCTGTTCACCTCCTGTTGCCCAGCCTGGGTCAAGTACGTGGAGCAATTCTATCCAACGCTCACCAACAACTTGTCCAGCGTGAAGTCTCCTCAGCAGGCTCTGGGTAGCGTTGTGAAGAGAATCTACGCAAGAAAATTGAACCTCGATCCTGAACGGATCTGTCTGGTTTCGTTCATGCCTTGCACTGCGAAGAAGTTCGAGGCCGAGCGAGAGGAACACGTCGGCATAGTCGATCTGGTGCTCACCACCAAGGAGCTGTCGCAGTTCATAAAGGCCAGCAGGATCGATCTGAGAAAGCTCGAACCGCAACCTTTCGATCGTCCTTACGGTGTTTCTTCGCAAGGTGGGCTCGACTTCGGCAAGAGCGGTGGGGTGCTCTCGAGCGTCATCACGGTCCTGAACGATGAAATTGGAATCGAAGATGAAAGAATTTTCGAACTCGAAAAAGGCATCAGACAGATCGAAGCGAAGACCAAGGACGGTAGAACCATCAGAGGCTTGATGGTTTTCGGACTCGCAAACGCAAGGAAAGTGGTCAATGATATCCTCGAAGCAAAGATGAACGTCGATGTCGTCGAGGTCATGGCCTGTAACTTCGGCTGCGTAGGTGGAGGAGGTCAGCCTTATCCGAACGACACTCAAGCCAGACAGAGCAGATCCAAACAGTTGAAAGAACTCGTAGCCGTTAAGAGCCTCATCTCACCCACGGAGAATTACCACATGAGGAAACTCTACGAAGAGGTCCCCAACCTGCATGAGCTGATACACACAACCTACAGACCGAGAAAGCGTATCGTGCAGGAAGACGTGGAAGTTCTGCCAGCGTCGAACGGCGAAAAAGTGATGGTGAAGGTGTGCCTTGGGACCTCTTGTTATCTGAAAGGTTCCTACAAATTGCTTTCAGAGTTGATCGAACTTGCGAAGCGCAAAGACTACTCGTCCGTGGAAATAGTGGGTACCTTCTGTCTGGAGAACTGTGACCACTCACCAAACGTGCTCGTGGATGATAAACTGATAGGTGAAGCGAACCTTGAAAAGGTGGAAGCCGAGATTGAAAAACAACTCCAACGAAGGGTTCATGATGCTTCCCAAACCAACGTTTGAGAGACTCAAACTCTATCACAGACTCCTCCTCGACGTTGAGGAGGAGTACATCTCGTCTGAAACCATAGCCAGGTTGCTCAAGATACAGCCCGAGCAGGTCAGGAAGGATCTGAGCTATCTCAAGACGACGGGAAAACCTAAGGTTGGCTACAAGGTCGAGGAGCTGAAGAAAGAGTTGGACGAACTCTTCGGCATCAAGAGAGAGACGGCCGTCGTCATAGTTGGGGCGGGCCGGCTCGGCTCCGCCCTTGCTAATTATCAGGGTTTTGCGAAGTATGGAATAGAGATCGTCGCGATCTTCGATAAAGATCCAGAAAAGATCGGGCAGTTCGTATCGGACCTCGTCGTGCTTCCCTTGAAGGATCTGAAAAGAGTGGTGAAGAGGTTCAACGTCGAGATCGGTGTGATATGCGTGCCGAAGGAATCGGCACAGGAAGTTGCGAACCTACTCGTTGCCTGTGGCATCAAAGGTATTTGGAACTTCGCCCCGATCGAGCTCGAAGTGCCCGAGGACGTGCTCGTGGTGAACGAGGACATCACGCAGAGCCTGCTCACCCTGAAACATCTGTTGAATCGGAGGCGCAACAAAAGCTGAGCCACGTGTTAAAAACTTATCGGGTGAGCTCGTGTGGAACTAAACGTTCTCGGTACCAGCAAGGTGGCACTGACCATCTGTCGTAGGCTCGTTGAGAAATCCCACACGGTTGGTTTCGTCGTTTCTCGCTTCAAGGAGAACGCACAACGGTTCGTCAAAGACATCGGCAGCGGCGTTCCAATAACTTACGATGAAATAGAAAAACTTTCAGACGTCGTTTTCTTCGCCGTGCCGGATTCTGCCATCGCGCAGGTTTATGAGCGAACGAAAGATAGGATCTTGCCGGGCACCTGTCTGATACATTTCAGCGGTTTTCATTCGTCGAAGATTTTCGCAAATGCTGAAAAACTCGGTTTCCATAGGGCATCGATGCATCCAAACCTTTCCTTCGCCGATCCTGTTGTCGCTCAGTCGAACCTTTTGAACTGCATCTTCGGCGTCGAAGGGGACGCAGAGGGATTGAGAATCGCGATAGAATTAGTTGAGGACATATCCGGCAAGTACGTGGTTCTGCCGGAGGATGGAAAGGCTGGCTATCATCTCGCGGCGGTGGTGTGCTCGAACTTCGTTGTGGGTCTTGCCGCGCTTGCGGAAAGGATATACGAGAAGAGCGGCGTCGAGGAATCTCGCGAACTGATGGGCAATCTGATCGACAGCGTGGCGCAGAACATAAAGATCAAGGGTGTGGCAGGCTCGCTGACAGGACCGGTGGCGAGGGGCGATTGGGAAGTGGTGAAGAAAGAAAGGGAGCTGTTCAAAAGTATCTTTCCTCAGTTTGCATCGTTCTATGACCAGATGGTGGAACTGCTGAGGAGTCTCAAGGAGGGAAGACTGTGAGCATGAACGTTCAGAAATTCATCTCGATGAAGGGAAAACAACCAATAGTTCTCATAACCGCCTACGATGCCCCTTTCGCACGCATCGTGAACGAGGCGGGTGTGGATGCCATATTGGTCGGAGATTCTCTCGCGAACAACGTTCTGGGTTTCTCCGACACGTTACCCGCCACGATGGACGACATGATCAGGCACACACAAGCGGTCAGGAGAGGTGCGCCGGACGCGTTCATAATCGGTGACATGCCTTTCCTTTCCTATCAGTGTTCACAGGACGAGGCCATCAGGAACGCGGGAAGATTCCTGAAGGAAGGCGGTGCGAACGCGGTCAAACTCGAAGGGGGTTCCAGTTTCGCACCTTTGATAAGAAGAATGGTGGAGAGCGGAATTCCCGTGATGGGACATCTGGGTCTCACGCCGCAGTCCGTGAACGTTTTTGGAGGTTACAGGGTCCAGGGCAAAGACGAAAACACTGCCAGGAAACTCTTGGAGGACGCCAAAGCGCTCGAAGAGGCTGGAGTTTTTGCGATCGTGCTCGAAATGGTGGTCGAAGAGGTGGCGAAACAGATCACCGAGAGTGTGAACGTGCCAACCATAGGCATAGGCTCGGGCAGATACTGTGACGGACAGGTGCTCGTGTTGCACGACGCGCTCGGTTTGAACCCTGCATTCTTGCCGAAGTTTGCAAAAAGGTATGCGAATCTGTACGAGATTTCGCTCAAAGCTATCTCTCAGTACGTAGAGGAAGTTCGAACGAGAGAGTTTCCATCTGAG
Organism: Pseudothermotoga hypogea DSM 11164 = NBRC 106472; assembly: GCF_000816145.1. NCBI lineage: Bacteria > Thermotogati > Thermotogota > Thermotogae > Thermotogales > Thermotogaceae > Pseudothermotoga > Pseudothermotoga hypogea. Next base: position 1,281,243 of record NZ_CP007141.1, read on the forward strand.
GAAAACGTCTTCAGGCTGGGAGGAAACTGAATGAAGATCCTTCACACCTCGGACTGGCACGTGGGACTTCAGTCATGGGTCGGCTCCAAGGCCGTGGACAGGCTCGAGGAGACCAGGCAGGCTCTTCATTTTCTCGTGGACGTTGCGGAAAAAGAGAGAGTCGATCTTGTGCTCATCGCGGGGGATGTGATACACAGCAGAATCAATCCAAGGATCGATGCTTTGAACGTTCTGAGCGAGGTGGTGGCGAGGTTCGCGGCGATTGCTCCCACGTTTCTGGTCTTCGGAAACCACGATTGGCAAGGGTTGAACTGCTGGAAGAACTTTCAGCTGAAAAACCTTCACATCATCGAGAGACCGACCACGATCGAGCTGGACGACGTGGTCCTGTCCTTTCTACCGTACACCGATTATCAAAGGCTCCTCGGTGTGACTAAAGATCCGATCTCAGCCATGAGGGACCTCTTAGATTCTTATCTCAACGATTTCAGAGTACGCATCTCATCGAACAAGGCGAACGTGCTCGTTGCGCACGCAATGCTGGAAGGTTGCTTCGAATCGGAGAGAGAAAACGCGATACTCTACGATCTCAAACCCAGCAGTTTTCCAACGGGTTTTGATTACGTGGCGCTGGGCCATGTGCACAACCAAATGCAGATTTTGCAACAACCGATCGGCTGGTACTGCGGTTCACCGATAGCTCTCGACTTCGGTGAAGAGAAGGATGTGAAGGGCGCACTGCTCATCGAGATTTCGCAGAGGACCATCGTCAAACCCGTGAGGACACCCCATGTGACTCTGAAGACCTTCGTGTACGAAGATTACAGCCTTTCGAACCTGAACAGACTCGAGTCGGAGCTCGAGAACTTCTCGGGTTATGCGCGCGTCCTGTTCAAATGCGTTCCATCCAACGAGGTGAGGAAACACTTGCTCGAACGCTATGAATCCGTCGTGAAGGTGGAATTCGAGACGGACTGGCAGGAACGTGGTGCCGACAGACCCGTGGAGAAGAAGAGTTTGATCGAAATGTACCGTGACTACGTTAAGGGGAAGTATCCGGACTTCGAGGAAGAAATAGTCAAGATCGTTGAACAACTGTTGAGGGAGGTCGAGCAATCTGAGACCGCTCAGGATTGAGATAGAGAACTTTCTCGGTATCGAGGAATGTGTGCTCGATTTCAAAGATGGTGTGTTCCTCATCCTCGGACAGAACGGCGCAGGAAAGTCTTCATTGCTTGAGGCGATCGTCTTTTCGCTGTACGGTGTGGGCGTTCGGTACGGTAAGAGGAGTCCTCTCGACTACGTGAGGTCTGGGGCGGATCACTGCCAGGTGAAGTTCTCCTTCTTGAGGGGTGGGAAAAAGTACGAGGTCGTGAGGCGCGTCAGAACGAAAGACAGATCGAGCGAAGCCGTGCTCTTCGTGAACGACAGAATCTTGGCCTCCCAACGAAGTTTAGTCGACGAGAAACTCAAAGAGATCATGGGAGCGAGCTATGAGAGTTTTACGAGCACCTTCTTTCTGCCGCAGGGTATGGTTTCGAGTTTGCTCACAGCAACGCGTTCAAAGATAAACGACATTGTTTTCGATGTGCTGTTCGAGAAGAAAAAACTCGCGAAGGTCATCGAAAAGGTGAACGACGCCTTCAAAGACGCTCAGCGCGATAGGGATGAACTTCTGCGCAGGGTCAACGAAATGAAAGACGAGATCGAAAGACTGGACTCGCATATCAAAGAGACGCCCTTAGACCTTTTGGAAAGCGAGATCAAGAATCTGGACAGACAGATATCTTCGAAAGAAGAAGAGCTCAAGAGTGTCGAGCGCGATCTTCAGATGCATTCACAGATAGATTCTCTTGAAAAGGTGTTGCGTTCCAAAGTCGATGAGAGAAAGACACTTTTGATTCTGCTCGAGGAGGAGAGAAAGATATCTTCGGCCAAATCGCTCGAGCTGCCCTATCGAGAACTTCTCCACGCGAGTGAATCGCTCAAGAAGGTGGAAAGCAACATCGAGAAGCTTCAGGTGAACCGCTCCAAAATTCAGCAAGAACTGCAGAGACTCGAAGAAGAGGTGCGAAAGGCCAGTCTAGAAATTTCTCAGTGCGATGCCGTGGTTCAAGAGACTCAGAAAGAGATCGAAAGGCTCTCGAAGATCGACGAGCAGTGCGAACAACTGGTGGAAAGATCGTCCAATCTCAAAGAGCGCAGGACAATGCTGGAACAACATCTTCAAAACAGAAAGCAGGATCTCGAAAAAACGACGAGGAGAATTCAAGAAAAAAAGAAGGAACACGTTGAACTGGAACGTGAGTTGAATTCCTTGACCGAAGAGTTCGAGAGAGTCAAATCCTCAGCCATTCTCTGGATGGCCGATCAGATCGCAGAAGAACTGCAGGATGGTGACAGATGCCCCGTCTGCGGTGGAACGTACAAAAAGAGAAGCGTTGGCAAGTTCGAATATGATTTAGAAAAATACAAACAGATACGCGAGACGATCGAAAAGTTGAAAGAGAAAAGAGCGCAGATTCTCACAGAACTTGAAAACCTTTCCGAGACTGACCGCAAGCTGAACGAAGAATTCACCGCGGTTCAACAACAGTTACGCCAAATCGAGTTGGAGGAAGGTCAGATCTCTCAAAAGCTCAACGAGCTCGGCTACACACCACAGATTAAGAAGAAACTCAGAGAGCTCAACGTTCAGCTTCAGAAACTTCTGATGAAAAAATCTGCGCTGGCCGCGGACGTTTCGAAGAAAGAAGCCACAAAGCAGCAACTTCAATTGAGGTTGAAGGAACTCGAAGAGGATTTGAAGGCTCTTGTCGAAGAGCAGAAAGAGCTGACCTCGCGAAAACAAAGCGTGGAAAATGAATTGCTCCTGTCACTCACGAAGATCGGTATGGACTTCGAAACCTTCAAACAGTACGTCGTGAAAGATTTGCCCGCAGTGAGCGCGCAGGAGAGGCTTTCCAGGATAGACGCAGAGATAGGACAGCTCGAGAGTCAGATAGAACAGTTGAAGGGGTCGGTGAAGAAAAGCAGAGAAGAATGTCAGAGAATGGAGAGGTCGCTGCGCCAGGAGCTGGAGGTTTTGAAGAACCAGAGAGATCAAAAAATCAACAGAAGAGCGATCGTGAAGCATTTCATGGAAAGAAAAGAGGAACTGTCCAAGCAGTTGGAGAAACTCCAAGAAAGGTTCGAAGAGGCGCGCAAGCTATCTTCGATACTTTCCATGGTAAGAGAGACGCTCGCAGCGAGAGAATTTCAATCTTACGTGGCAAACACGGTTCTGAGTGAGATCGTGGAACACGCGAACCATTTGCTGGACTTCCTGACCGATGGAAGGTTCTCGCTCTCGATCGACGACTCGGGTTTCGTCGTGAGAGATGGGATTGTCAAAAGGGATGCGAACGGGCTTTCCGGCGGTGAAAAGACCTTGGTTTCGATAGCCTTGGCGATGAGCATCGCAGAGCAAGCCACAGGCGAGATGGAAGCTTTCTTCATCGACGAAGGTTTTTCGAGCTTGGACAGCGACAACAAGTTGAAGGTCGCAGACGCATTGAAGAGACTCGAAAGACTCAATAAGGTTATAGGCTTTGTCACACACGAACCGGAGTTTGCGGATTACTTCGACCGTAAGTTGATCGTTGAGAAGGGTGGTAAACTGCGATGGACGTGAACGACGATGTCGAACGGCTCGTTGAGAGAATAATATCGGAAAAAGGAATCGAGGCGATACCGAGTTTGATAAACCTCCTCACGGACGAGGACGAAAAGGTTCGAGAGACGGTCTTGCAGATCATATACCGATTCGGTGACACCGCGCGTCCCATTCTACTACAGAAGTACAGAGAGCACATCAAGATGTGCCAACAGAACGATGTGGTGTTGCTCTATCTTGTGGACATACTCTCTGATCTTGGTGAAACGAGCATAAAGAAGGATCTGTACAATCTTCTGAGCAAGTACGACGACGAGTCCGCCCAGCTCGTCATATACGAAGCGATCTGCAAGCTCAAAGACGGCGAAAAGATCCTCGACGTGCTCGCATACTATCTGCTTGAGGATGAATACAGAGAAGAGCTTGCCACGCAGGTCATCATGGCACTCTCACACGTTCCAACACCACGAACAATAGAAGTGCTCGCCAGAGCTTACAGAGACGAGCGATTCACCCAGGACATAAAGAAAGACATCGTACAGGCGATCTCAATGCTGACGATGAAAGATCCAAAGCTCTGGGACCACTTCGAGAAGGTTGCGGATCAAAAGTTGATCTCCGAAGTGAAGGCATTCACAAGATAACGGGACATTCTTCAGAGAGACCTTTTCAGTGTTCGTCTGACCGGAGCCATTTTCTCAGAACTTCGATCAACTGCGCGACGGGATGATCTTTGGTCTCGTAATAACGAGGAGAAACGTAGATGATCAATTCGGCATCTTCCTTTTCTAAGCATTTTATTCTGTAGAGGTCGCTGTTCACTTCTGGTTCTCCTATCTGTTGTTGTGCCATGCTGCAAACGTAATTCAAGATCAAGGCCAAATCACTTTCTTCGACTTTGAGGTACACGGTTCTGGGACCTTCCGGCATCTCACGTGTGAGTGAAGCCACGCGGTTCTCAAAAACGGTCAGAACAGCGTGCCAATGTACAAAACCACCAGAATCATATTCGATCGGAAGGACCGCTCTCTCAGTCACACCTTCCTGTGCTTCCAACGTTGCAAAACCGTAGTCTTCTTGAACGAAGCTGGTGCAGAAAAACAAGTGAGATTGCCCGAATGCCGTGAAACCAAGAAACACGACCAGACAGGCAATCCACTTTGCCATCTGTTCACCTCCGTGGTCAAAAACTTTGACCCAAGAAGAACAGGCTTGGTTCATCGGGAAGGTTCAAACTTCAAGGTGCCTCCCTCGTCGCGCGCTCGAACGCGTGCGCAATTTGAACAAGCAGATCTTCCCGCCACCACTTCGTGACGAATTGGACACCGACTGGTAAGTTGTCCACGCGACCGAACGGTACACTGATAGCTGGAAGATGAGAAATGTTGAACTCGGCTGTGAAGCGTGTCAAACGCCTTGCCATCTCGACGGCATTTTCGCCCTCAATGAACGGGGCAACGATGGGCACGGTTGGGAGCACCAAAAGATCGTATTGTGAGAAGAGCTGTTTGAAATTGTGCTTTGTCATCGTTTGAACCTTCCTCGCCTGAGCATAATCGACACCGCTCGTTGAAGCTCCTTCCATGAGTCTCTGTCTGACATCGTCGGAAAAGAGTTCTGGACGATCTTTCAACCTCTCTCTGTGGAAGGCCGCTGCCTCTGTCTGGGTGATCAAACCGTTGGCCGCCGCTGCGTCCTTGAGCCATTCCAAAGGTTTCTCCTCGATGACCGCACCAAGTCGCTTCAGCACATGACACGCTTCATCCACGATCTTCAAGATTCTCTCGTCGGCTTTGGAAACAAAATCACCCGCAACTTTCAGCACCTTTATTCCTTTGGGAAACTTCTCAAAATCGGGCTCTCTGAGCGGTGCTCTCTGAGAGAAAGGATCCTGCACGTCGTGTTTCGAAATCACTTTCAGCACGATCCAAGCATCCTCGACAGAGTTTGCGATCGGTCCGACGTGATCCAGATGCCAAGAGAGAGGCATTACACCCCTCACGCTGATCCTACCGTAGGTGGGTTTCAATCCCACGACGCCACACAGTGCCGAGGGAATCCTTATGGAACCGCCGGTGTCCGTGCCGAGCGCTGCCAGTACCGCGTTTGTGGCGACTGCGACCGCAGAACCTCCAGACGAACCACCCGAGATCCTTTTTGGATCGTGTGGATTTCTACACGGTCCGAAGTGTGGATTGTTGTTCGTCACACCGAGAGCAATCTCGTGCAGGTTCGTCTTTCCAACGATTATTGCCCCCGCCTTCTTCAATTGTTGTATCACGAAGGCATCATCTTTCGCAAAATTATCCTTGAAGAACAGGCTTCCGGCCGTTGTCTTCAAACCCGCAACGTCGATCAGATCTTTCACGGCTATGGGCACTCCGTACAACGGTGGAAGTTTCTTTGTGAGAGATTTTTCCAATATCTGCACAGTTCTCATCGCTCCATCGTAGTCGAGACTGATGAAGACTCCAAGGTGCTTCGTTTCTTCTATCTTCCTGAAACATTCTTCGACGACCTCTCGGGGTCTGATTTTTCTCTGCGCATACAGTTTCAGCAACTCTCTTATTCTCACCAAAATCACCTCAGCTTCATCTTTGGACCATCCTGGACGAACTTTCCTCTGAAGGAAGGTTCTTCCAGCAACAGATGGCTGTCCAAGTCGTGGAAATCGAAGGCGCCAGTTCCCAGTGCGAATTGAACGCTCTGATTGATCCCAAGGCTCGACTCAGCCATGCATCCGATCATCAATTTAATGTTGGAAGCTTTTGCCATTTCGACGATCGCGAGCGCATCGCTGATACCACTCTTCATGAGCTTTATGTTGACGTAGTCCACCGCTTCTTCTTTGATCAATCTCAACACGTCGTACTTCCTCTTGGCAGACTCGTCCGCCGCCACGGGGAAGGGACAGTGGAACCTCACGTACCTGAGCCCCTCGACGTCGTACCAAACCACGGGCTGTTCGTAGACTGCGATGTCCACGCCAGAGCGGTACAGAACGTTCGCAAACTCGACAGCCTGCTTGGGCGTGTAACCCATGTTCGCATCGACTATGTAGTCGGCTCCTTTCGTTACTCTCGCGATCTCCAGCATTGCGTCGATGTCTTCTTTCAGATTTTCCCCCACCTTTACCTTGATAGTTCTGAAACCCTCTTTGAAGATCTCTTCCGCATCCTTCACTCTGTTCTCAACCGTGTCTATGCCCACCGTTTTGTCCGTCTCGATCTCTTCTTTTGCACCACCCAAGAACTCCGCCACGGTTATACCCAGCTCTTCGCACAGCCCATCGAGAACGGCGAACTGAACGGCGGCCTTCAAACTTGGCGTCGCCAAGAGCTTATCTGTGATCTCGAAAATCTTTGCGTAGTTGCGCACGTCCAGACCGATCAGATTCTCCCTCAAAAAGTCTTCCATCGTCAAGAGCATCTCCACTTTCTCGCCGTTGACTCTGAAGGATGGAGATGCCTCACCGCGTGCCACGATGCCGCTGTCCAGGAGCAACTCCACATCAACGTTGTTCGCCTCCGTGGATACGCTACCAGTGATGTGGAAAGGTTTTCTGTAAGTGTACTTTTTCAAAATGAGGCGAACATCTTTGATCTTTCCCAACCTTCACACCTCCCAACCTTCAAAGCGCACCACTTCTATGTGTGTTTCGAGGTGCACTTTCTTGTTGTGCGTCTCGGCTTCGCCAAGCTGGTTGTCCGTGGGATCTTCTCTGTAGAACCTCGGTTCGGGCACGAACTGTTTCATGAAGTCGTCGTTGGCGACCATTCTGAAGCCGTCGAGGTTCCCAAAGTAAAAGCTGCGGAGTTTCTCATCGTACCTCCTCGCACCACCGAAAGAGGGATCCGCAGGGAGCCATCCGTACGGTTCGACATAAAAGAGCGCCCAATCGTGTGGCGAGACAAAGTAAGGTGTCACGTACCAACCCGACTGCCATCTCGCAGGAACCTTCGCGATCCTGCACATGGTTATGAACAAGAGCGCTTGAAAGCCACAATCACCTCTCAGGTTCTCTGCGACGTATTGGGATATGTTTTCGTAAGTTGAGTAGGGTCTCACGTAAGAATACCTCACCTTAGTCGTGATCCAGTCGTAAATACGTTTAGCTTTCAGATAAGGGTTCGTTTCGTTGTTCACGATTTGCTGAGTGAGATGTCTTATGTAATGCGTGAAAACTATGTGGGGAGGTTCTTCATCCAAGAATTCATCCATGTCGCACGTTTGAACCTCAGAAGGATCTATCTTGTTGATCCACTCTCGAATCTTGTATCCGAATTCTACAACGTATTCCTTGCTTGTCCCTTCGAAAAAGATCGTTCTCTGTGGAACATCATTGTCCGCCAAGAAATAATTCTCGTCGCTGACGTAGAGCAATTTCACATCCTCTACTTGAAGACCCTTCTTTGGAAACGGAAGCCAGACTCTGAAGTAGTCATCGTGTGAATCCACTTTCACCTTCAATTTCACTTGTATCGTGTAAGTCTTTGGTGCAGCCCCTTCGGCTAGCGCCCTTATTCTTCGCTCGATCAACTCTCTGTGTTCTTCTTCCTCCGGATCTCTTTTCATCCTGTTCTTGTACTCTGGCCGAGCGAAACCGATGTTCTGAATGAACCTCTCGAAGAACCTTCTCTTTCTGTTGACGAGTATGAAGTCAACACAACCTTCGTCGATGAGTCTGTAGAATTCTTCGTAATCGAGATCTCTGATCATTTCTTTTGCTTTTTCCAGAGCGTCCGATTCGTCGTACGGGTATGCAGCGAGCAATCTCTTGATCCTGAACTTTTCGTACTCGAGTCGCTGCCTTTGTAGATCGCTGATCCGTGTGTCTCTTAACCACCTGTCAATCAACGCCATCGCCGCTTCCCAGTCGCCGATCTCTTCGAACCGTCGCACGTTCTCAGGAATGCCGCACACCAGGAACTCATGCACGTTGAACACCCCCAACATTCGACAAGGCCTTCAACTTTTCTAATGTTTCAGGAATGTCCCTTTCGAACCTGTTCAAATCGTTTATCTCGAGAACGACTATGCCATCGAATCTTTCACGCACCAGTTCGAACACTCGCTCGAACGGAATTTTTCCAAGTCCTAAAGGTAAATGTAAATCCCCCACCCCGTACAAGTAAGCGAAATGGAGCTCTCTCGAGAGTGAACTTTCAGCATCGTCTTCTGGTTTTCCAAAATTGTCGTGAACGTGCAGTTCGAAAGTATGGGGAAGTCCGAGAGTGAGCTGTTCCAATAACTTTTGCTCGTCCCCTTTCACTCTCAGGAAGAGATGTCCCACATCGATCAAGAGTTTCACCTGCGGATGGTTCGCGGCTGTAACAATCTGCAAAGTGTGTTCCACCAGCTGTTTGGTGTTCTCAACGACAAGACAGACGTTCGTCCTCTCAAGTTTGGTGCAGAGTCTTTTCAGATTCTCGATCTCTCTACGTTTTTTCTCTTCGTCTTTACCAAACCAACCGGAGTGATGGACGACCGTCAGCGCGCCTATACTGGAAGCGAAGTCAATGGTCGCCGAGAGGATCTGAAGATCTTCTTTCCTGTCTGAAGTCAGATCCACAGGGTCTGGTCCGTGAACTGTGAACTTCAGACTCGAACGCTTCAGAACCTGTGCGATACGGTTCAATCTTTCGGGGACGATCTCACCGTTAAAGATGACATCCAGACCTGCGGGGGGAATCTCGACACAGTCGAACCCAAGACATTCAAACTTCTCGAGTTCTTCTTTGAATTTCTCTTCTGAACCAGACAGACGCTTCGTGTCGATGTTTATTCCAATCAATCTGACCACACTGTCACCTTCGTCTTTTGTAATTTTTCGAAACAGTCTGTAATGGATTGACACCAATCGTAACCTTTGCTATAGTTATTATAGATGGCTTCATAGACCTCAGAGAAAAAGTACCGTCCACCACTTGAACCTTTGGGTGTCTGTTAAGATATCCTGTCGTTCCTTGAACTTGGTCTGATCTTTCAGTCTTATTCTATCTCTAAAAGGAGGGATTTGTGTGAGAAGGTTGCTCTTCGTGGTACTGTTGTGCGCAGCGGTCTTGCTCTTCGCAAGCGTTGAGGACAGCATCGTTCAAGTGGGACGCACGCTCGAGAAGAACGGAATCAACGAGGTACGTTACGCGGTATGGGGCACTGGAGATCCCAACAGCGTGCTCAGGGTTCTGGGTATCGTTGAGGCGGCGAGGCGCATCAACGACATCTGGGCTAAGAACAACATCAACGTCAAGGTGATCATCAGAGAGACGCGTTACGAACTGGACTTCACGCAGATGTATCAGGAATTTTTGAGCAAGCAACCTCTTGGAACTGCTGGTGATTTTCTGGTGAACTCGTACGTGTACATCGCACCGCTCGCCGAAGAAGGTTATCTGCTCGATCTGACGCCGTACCTCGAGAAACACAAAGAGCTCCTCGATGACTTCTTTGCCTCTCACATCGAAGTGGCCAAGTACAAAGGAAGGATCTACGGCCTGCCACAGGACACCGAGGCGAGACCCTTCTACATCAGGAAAGACATCGCAGCCAAGGTTGGACTCGACCTGCACGGCTTGGACCAGAAGGTCTTGAAAGGTGAGTTCACCTGGTTCGATGTCTACGAGTGGGCGAAGAAGACTGTTCAGTTGGGAGCCTCGCAGTGGGGTCTGATTCACAGAAGAGGAAGCGCACATCCTGACCTGATGCAGTTCATACTCGCCTTTGGAAGCAAACTGTACGATCCTGCAGATGGGAAGCTCGTATTCGACAAAGAAGCGATCTACAAGTGGCTCACGATCGAGTGGGTCTTTGCGAGAGAGAAACTGCTTCCGTCCGACATGATGGCTTGGGATTGGGCAAAGCAGGTTCATCCGGCCATAGTTGATGGAAAGACTCTGTTCGACATCGGTGGGACTTGGTACTGGACAGAGTGGCAAACCAAGGATTACTACACCGATCCGAAGACCGGGCAGATGAGGGGATTGAAACCCGAAGAGGTCGAGCAGTGGTTCTACTACACGCTGTTCCCGGCGGGAGAACCTGGAAAGAAACCCGTGACGCTGAGCCAGCCGTTCATGTGGATGGTCAGTTCGAAGGCCGGCGCGCAGAACCCCAAGTACAGCGCTCTGAAGTCCACCTACGATGAACTCGCTTTCCTGATCGTCGCTAAGGCGTCCGATCCAGAGATCAACGCCATACACAGCATCATAAGTGCGCACTTGCCAGTTGGAAAAGCTTCGGCCGCGTTGCTCGCCAACAAAGAATGGCTCGACAAACTGTACAACCTCCAAATCGACCTCGATCCGAGCGTGAAAGAGAAGATCGCTGGCATCGTCAAAGCGACTGTCAATCCAATCAACGCAAAATTCTTGTCCGATGTTTCCTACATGCTCGATCACACCAACTTCCCGCCGATACACCCGATGTACGCGAAGCTTGCGGCGATCTTCGCAGAGGTGGTCGACTACGTGTTGAGAGGTCAGATGGATCCGGCCAAAGCGATCGACTACGCCATTGGTAAAATCAACGCGGATCTCGATCTCAAGGCCAGCGTGAAGATCATCAACGAGATACCGAAAGATTGGAGATTTGCTGGTAAATGACCAAGGAAAGATACTCAAGAAAGTGGGAGCTGTGGGCCTTCTTGGCCCCGGCTCTCGTTGTTGTGGTGATATTCTACGTCGTACCGCTCATCTTGACTGTATACACCAGCTTCACCCCTCTCAGAAACTGGAACATACAACGTTACGCGACGAGACTGATTGGTTTTTACAACTATCAGAAATTGTTCCACGCCATAGCGAACGATCCGTCGGTGAGGGCGGTCTTTTTGACGACCGCAGTTTTCGTCGGTTGCACGTTGCTTGTGAACGTGCTCGGCGGTTTGATCTTAGCTTTGCTCACCTTTTTCGTTGATAAAAGGACGAACTCTATCGCGAGCACGATCTGGTTGTTACCAAGAATGTCACCCATCGCGGTGTACGGACTGGTCTGGTACTATTTCTTCCATGGCAGCAGTGTGGGCACTTTGAATTCCCTCTTTTTGAAACTCGGTTTCATCGACAAACCCGTCGCTTGGGGTCAGGCCTTCATTCCCTATGGTCCGTGGAGCGTGATCATCTTCGTCAACGGGCTGGTGGGTGTGAGTTTCGGAATGATCGTGCTCTCTTCGGCCATCAAGAGCATTCCGAGCGAGTTCGTCATCGCTGCGAGGGTCGATGGTGCGACGGACTGGCAGATCTGCAGGAGGGTTTTGATACCTCAAATCAAATGGCACATCATGTACGTCACCACATGGCAATTGCTGAGTCTGCTCACTTCTTACGCGCACACGTACCTTCTGGTGAGCTGGAGATTGGTGAACAAGTCTTACGGAACCCCCTGGGCTCTATATGTGTACGATCTTGCGTTCACAGGTGTGTTCGACCAAGGATTGGCGGCCGCGGCGGGAACCCTTCTGGTCCTGGTGGGAGGACTGCTCGGTCTGATGACGCTCAGAATACTGGGCTTTGGAAAGCTCATGACGGAGCCGCGTGGTGATATCTGATGAGTCTGGGCGATGTGGAAGTTCGAAGCAAGAGCAGACAGATCTTTTATTCCATCATTCTAATAGCCTTCTCCGTGCCGGTGATCATGGCCTTTTCCATGCTCGTTCTTTCGAGCTTCGCAAACCAGATGGTGACGAACTTCGACTTTTCCAAGGTGAGATTCACGCTTAAGAACTGGCAACTTTTGTTTCAGGGCAGGATCGCCATAACTGGAGGGCTGAGGGAGAACATATTCCTCTACTTAATCAGCACGGCGATCGTCGCACTCGGAGTGGCCATCGTCACCACGCTCGTTGGGACTCTTTCTGGCTATGCGATCTCAAGGATCAGGTTCAAAGGGAGAAAGTTCGTACTCTTGATGATGCTCATGTTGCACGCTCTGCCCGGTTCGATCCTCATCGTCGGAGTCTACTTTCTCTACAGGCTGTGGATGCCGACGAGTCTCAACGCGCTCCGATATTTTTCTTTCTTCTATGTCATCATCGCCCGCGCCGCACTCGAAGTTCCACTCTCAGTGTGGCTCATGAAGGGCTTTTTCGATCTGCTGCCCTGGGAGATAGAGTGGTCCGCGCTGGTCGATGGTGCTTCGAGACTCAAGACTTGGGCGAAGATCATGATGCCCTTGATAAAACCCGGTGTGGTGGCTATACTGATCTTTGGTTTTCTCGCTGGCTGGCAGGACATCATCTATGTCAGAACGTTTCTCATAGACAAGACGCTCGCAACCTTCATCGAATCGAATCTGGAAGCTGAGATGGCTTACATGCCTCTGCTCGCCGCTGCAGCCACGCTTTATCTTTTACCCACGATCTTCTTCTACATAAGTTCTCAGAAGCTTCTGTTCAAAGTCTACGCGGGTGGCATCAGGAGGTGAAGGGTCTTGGCATCCATCGTGCTCGAGAACATCACGAAGAAGTTCGGCAAGGTTACGGCGCTCGATGGGGTGAATTTACAGATAGACGACGGCGAGTTCATCGTGTTGCTCGGTCCATCGGGTAGCGGCAAAACCACGTTGATGTACCTGATCGCAGGCATCTACAGACCAACTTCTGGACGCATCCTCTTCGACGGAAGGGACGTGACGAACCTGTCTCCAAAGGAGAGAAATGTGGGCCTGGTCTTTCAAAACTGGGCGCTCTATCCTCACATGAAGGTGTTCGACAACATAGCCTTCCCTCTGACCTTGAAGAAGACTGACAGAAACACGATCCAACAAAGGGTTCACGAAGTGGCAAGCATGCTCAAAATAGAAGCCCTCCTTGAGAGATACCCCTGGCAGTTGAGCGGTGGGCAACAACAACGTGTCGCCATTGCGAGAGCATTGGTGAAGCAACCTCAGATCCTTCTGTTCGATGAGCCGCTGAGCAACCTCGACGCGCTTTTGAGAATCGGTGTCAGGACGGAACTGAAAAGGTTACAGAAAGATTTGAAGATCACCTCGGTCTACGTCACGCACGATCAAGCTGAAGCTTTGGCGATCGCAGACAGAATTGCAGTGATAAACAATGGAAAACTGATTCAAGTGGGCACACCGGAGGAAATTTATTACAAACCGAGACACACGTTCGTGGCCGGCTTTGTGGGAAATCCACCCGCGAACCTCTTGAACGTTGAGTTCGATGGAACGAAATTGACGATACAGACTAAAACTTTCCAGGCCCCGGTCGAATTGCTGCAGAAGATCTCTGGCAGAAGAAGGATCGTTCTGGGCTTCAGGCCAGAGAAGGGAATCTTACTTGATCGCATCACAGAGAACGCCGTCGGTATCGAGGTACAGATTTACGAGGTCGAATCCATGGGAAGAGAACAAATCGTGACCGTTTCTATAGAACAGACGATGGTGAAAGTGCTGAGGCCCTCCGAAGAAAAGTTCCAGGTGGGTCAAAGGCTGTTTTTGTGTGTTGATATAAAAGATTTGATGCTTTTCGATTTCGACACGAACGAAGCGCTCGATGTTCAGTGAGTTTTGAGTTAACATATAACCGTGAGACCGATCGTGGGCATCAGCTGTTCGATGGATGAAGAGTCTTTAAAACTCAACATGAACTATTACCAAGCCGTCGAGGAAGCCGGTGGTTTGCCCATCCTCGTACCGATCCTCAAAGAGCAAGATAACCTGTACCAGTTGGCCAATCTTCTGGACGGAATGATCTTTTCCGGTGGAGTGGACATCGATCCTCACCACTACAACGAAGAGCCACACCTAGGTTTGGGACAGATAACACCAGAGAGAGACGAACTGGAAATAACGCTGTGCAGAATCCTCTACGAAATGAAAAGGCCCATCTTCGGCATCTGTAGAGGTATTCAGTTGATCAACGTTGCGCTCGGTGGAACACTCTATCAAGACATAAAGACACAATTACCTAAGGTCCTGAAACACTACCAAGAAGCCCCAGCCCACAGTCCAACGCACGAGGTGTCCATCGAAAAGGACAGCTTGTTGTTCTCCATTGTGAAGAGGGAAAGTTTGAGAGTCAACAGTTTCCACCATCAGGCTGTGAAAGATGTCGCGGCAGCCTTGAGAATCGTTGCGAGGGCACAGGATGGCGTCGTCGAGGCGGTGGAATCCAACAACGACAGATTTGTCCTGGCAGTCCAGTGGCATCCAGAAAGAATGTTCAAACGACACAGAGAACACTTCGAACTGTTCAGGCGTTTCGTTGAAGAATGTGCAAAGAAGGGGTGATCGAACGTGAAGATCTACATTTCTGCCGACATGGAGGGTATCTCCGGCGTTGTGGGGCTGGGTCACGTTTCACCTGGAGATAAAGAGTATGAGAGGTTCAGAAAACTGATGACTCGTGAGGTGAACGCAGTCGTAGAGGCAGCGGTCCAATGTGGAGCGAAGCAAGTTCTGATCAACGATTCTCACAACACGATGGACAACATCTTGATTGAAGAATTGCATCCTAAGGCTGTGCTCATCAGCGGTAGTCCAAAGCCCATGAGCATGATGGAAGGCATAGATGAGAGTTTCGATGCCGTTTTCTTTGTGGGTTACCACGCAAGGGCAGGAAGCGCGCCCGCAATCATGGACCACACTTACACTGGAAGAGTCTTCTGTGTTGAGGTGAATGGAAAGAAATTGAGCGAAGCTGGATTGAACGCGAGGATCGCAGGTTGTTTCAACGTTCCCGTCGCGCTCGTGACGGGAGATCAACTCACCATAGAGTGTGCTAAACAGGAACTGAACGATTTCGTCGGTGTGATCGTCAAAGAAGCCGTCGGAAGGTACGCAGCGAAGATCTATCCGTTCGAGGTTGTGGAAGAAAAGTTGAAGGCTGGCGTCGAAGAAGCGATGCGCAGATTGAAAGAGTTCAAGCCAACGGTCGAGCGAGAGCCTGTGGAAGTGAAACTCACCTTCTACAGTTCTGCTTTTGCTGAGACTGCTTCACTTCTTCCGAACGTTGAGCGACTCGACGCCAGAACCATCCGATACACGGCCAAAAATTATCTGGAAGCTTACAGATTGCTCAGAGTCTGTCTCTCACTCTCTTCCCTGGCCAAATAGTTGCTCGTACCTTTTGAAAAACTCTTCGAGCAAATTCTTTTGAAATCTCAGTCTGTCTGCCAGGAAAGAAAGTCTCTGTTTGCCATCCTCGGTGATCCTGTACATTCTCCTGGCGGGTCCCCCACCGAGCACGTCCCATTCGGACTGCACCAAACCTTCAGCCTCGAGACGCGCGAGCAACCTGTAGAGATTCCCCATGGGACCCACGCCTTCGAATCCCACGCCGAGCTCGCTCAACTTCTTGGCGATTTCGTAGCCATGAGCTGGTTCTTCTGCGATCAAGAGGAGCACGAGGGCCTCAAGAAAATGGCCCCCGCGCCCCATTCCGTGACCGTGACAGTGTCTCACTGCACTTCTTCCCTTTTGAGCTCTTCATCGACGAGCTTCATTTCTTCTTCGAGCCATCTTCTGTATTCGCGGAGCGATTCCTTACTCGGTCTGTACCAGGGATGAAAAGCCCAGCGGAAGAACCTCGGTCTGTGCCAAGACCAGCCGTGTCTGTATTGCATTCCCAGACCCCAGCACCAAGGTTTAGGACCGTACATGTTCATCACCTCCGGGAATATTATATATCGAATGAATATATATGTCAACTCACGCATGTGTGGGTTCATCTTTTTTTCTTCATTCTGTTACCTTTTCCAACCCGCACGTTCGTATACATCACAATGGGAGCGCTCCAAAAGGAACTCAACCGTGCAGACGGTATCCGTTTACATTGGTATTGGTCTAACTCGTTGATCTGCTCTTCAGATACGTTCAAAAGGATAAAAGCGCTCCCGATGAGAAAGATTTTCGTTGAAGATCCAGATGGATCGTCAGATCACTGATGCACACAACAACAGAACGAAAGGTCGATGATAAAAACCAAAGCCCCAGAAATGGGGCTTTTTGCTTTGGTTGATCGAGGAAGTTCCCATCTGCTCACGGTCTTTTCGAGCAGGGCTTGGCGAGGACGATGTTCGGTGATAATATATTGACGTCTAAATGTTTGACGTCAATCGGAAGGGTGACAGCATGAACGAGGACACCATCTTGAAGAGATTCTTCGTGATCCAAAGATTGCACTTTCACATCCTCCACAGAGAGTTGGAAAAGCACGGCATTCATCCGGGTCAACCACCGATGATCATGATCATCTCAAAACATGAAGGCATGACACAGAACCAGATCGCCGAGAAACTGAACCTGAGGCCTGCGACGGTCGCGATCATGCTGAGGAGGATGGAGAAGGCAGGACTGATACACAGAAAGCAGGATGAGAATGACAGAAGGATTCAGAGGGTTTATTTGACGGAAAAAGGAAGATCTCACTGCGAGTTCTTGAAAGAGCAGATGCAGAGAATGGAAAGCATAGCCACGCAGGGATTCAGCGAGGAAGAAAAGCTCCAACTCACAAACTTTTTGGACAGGATCATCCACAATCTCAAGAATCATACGAGAGGTGATTCGGATGATTAAGATCCTGAAGTATCTGAAGCCCTATCTGTGGTTGGTGATCGTGACGGTCTCGCTGGTCATCGTCGATTCGTACGTGACGCTGTACTTACCGGATCTCATGTCACAAATTGTGGACAAGGGAATCACGAAAGGCAATGTGGACTACATATGGCAGATTGGTGGCAAGATGCTGCTCGTCTCTCTGATCCAAGTTGTCGCGATCGTAGTGATGAGTTACACATCCTCCAGAGCGGCGATGTGTGCCGGCAGAGATATTCGGGCCGATCTTTTCAAGAAAATCCAAAGTTTCTCACTCGCGGAGATCGACAAATTCAGTACGGCCTCTCTGATAACCCGAACGACCAACGATATAACCCAGATACAACAGGCGCTCGTCATGATCCAAAGAATGGTGATAAGGGCTCCCATCGTCGCGGTTGGGAGCATCTTCATGGCGATTTCGAAGAACGCCAAACTCACCATGATACTGTTGATTTCTGTTCCTTTAGCTTCGCTTGCGCTCTATCTGATCTTTTCAAAGGTCATGCCTCTGTTCAAGAGCATGCAGAAGAAGATCGACCGACTCAACCTCGTTCTGAGAGAAAGGGTCACGGGAATTCGAGTGATCAGGGCGTTCAACAAGGAAGAGTACGAGAAAAACAGGTTTGAAGAAGCGAACCTGGATTTGACGCGCACGGCACTGAAAGTGAACAGAATAGGAGCCATCGTCTTTCCGATCATGACCATCATCATGAACTTCACGATCGTTGCCTTGATATGGTTCGGGGCCAAACAGATAGACGCTGGACAGCTCCAAGTCGGTGGCATGATGGCCGTCATGCAGTACGTCATGCAAGTGTTGTTCTCGTTCATCATGATATCGCTCATATTCGTCTTTTTACCCCGCGCTTCGGTTTCTGCACAGAGGGTTCTCGAAGTGCTCGCAACCGAACCGTCCGTGAGGGAACCAGAACAGTTCGAAGAACCCGCAGGTGAAGGTGTGGTGCAGTTCGAGAACGTGACGTTCCACTATCCAGGAGCGAAGGAACCAGCGCTCAGAAACGTTTCCTTCATCGCAAAACCCGGACAGGTGACAGCAATCATTGGGAACACAGGCTCTGGAAAGACCACGATTCTCAATCTCATAATGAGGTTCTACGATGTCACTGAAGGTTCCGTCAAGATCGATGGAGTGGACGTCAGAAAGATACCTTTCGAAAAGCTGAGAAAGATGATAGGCTATGCGCCACAAAGGCCGATCATTTTCTCAGGTACGATCGCTGAAAATATAAGGTTCGGTCGAAGGGAAATCACCGATGATGACATCTTCAAAGCTGCCGATATTGCACAGGTGAACGAGTTCGCTTTGAAGTTGCCTGAAGGACTCAACGCCCAGGTCGCGCAGGGTGGGACGAACCTGTCCGGTGGGCAAAAGCAGAGGATCTCGATAGCGCGCGCGATTGCGGGAAAGCACAAAATCTATCTTTTCGACGACACTTTCTCAGCTGTCGATTTCAGAACGGACGCGAAGATCCGTGCGAGGCTCATGAAGGAATTGAAGGATGCGACCGTGATAATCGTCGCACAGAGAGTGGCCACGATCATGCATGCCGATCAAATCGTGGTGTTGAAGGATGGCAGGGTGGAAGGCATAGGCAGGCACGAGGAACTCATGAGAAGTTGTTTGGTGTACAGAGATATCGTGTTCTCACAGATCTCTGAGGAGGAAGCAACGATCGGAGGTGGACTCAATGGCAGATGAAAAAAAGCCAGCCCAACCAACGAGACTGCCGATGAGAAGACCGGGTCCGGGTGGTCCCCCAATAGGCATACCCGCGGAGAAAGCCAAGGACTTCAAGGGAACTCTGAGGAGATTGATCGCTTATCTCAGGCCCTATCTCGTGCCCATGATCATAGTTCTGGGTCTCACGATCACCGCAACAGTCTTGACGATAATCGCACCGAAGATTCTCGGAAGGGCAACGACCGAGATCTTTCGCGGCGTGATGGCGAAGATGTTCAGACTCCCCAACGCGAAGATAGATTTTTCGTACGTGGCGAAGATACTCATTCAGGTGGGCACAATCTATTCTCTGAGCGGTTTACTCATGTATCTGCAGCAGTTCATCATGGCGGGAGTCACTCAGAAGATCGTGATGAAGATGAGAAAGGACGTCTCTGAAAAGCTCGCGAGATTGCCCTTGAAATTCTACGATTCTCGAACTCACGGTGAAATTTTGAGCCGGGTGATAAACGATATAGATCTGATCAGCAATACGCTGCAACAGAGTCTCGTTCAGTTCGTCTCTGGGATAGTCTCCGTGGCGGGTGTCACGATCATGATGCTCACGATAAGTCCTCTGCTCACGGGTGTTACGGTACTCACATTGCCGTTGAGCATCGTCACGACGATCTTCATCGCGAAACATTCGCAAAGGTTCTTCTCCAGACAGCAGAAGAAGCTTGGAGAACTGAGTGGGCACGTGGAGGAAGTTTATGCCGGTCACATCGTTGTGAAGGCCTACTGCAGAGAGAAGGATATCACCGAGAAGTTCGAAGGGATAAACGAGCAACTCTGCGATGCGAGCCACAAGGCACAGTTTCTGTCTGGCATGATCATGCCGTTGATGCGGTTCATAGGCAATCTGGGTTATGTGATCGTCTCGGTGGTGGGAGGTATCCTCGTCACGAGGAGGGCCATAACCATAGGCGACGTTCAAGCCTTCATACAGTACTCTCAACAGTTCACGCAACCCATCGTGCAGATCTCAAACATCGTCAACCTCATTCAATCGACGATTGCGGCCGCTGAGAGGGTTTTCGAAATACTCGATGAAGAGGAAGAAAAGCCCGAAAAGCCCGACGCGCTGAGAATCGAAAAGGTGAAGGGGGACGTCAGATTTGAGAACGTGCACTTCAGCTACGTGCCAGAGAAACCGCTCATAGAGGATCTGAACATAGAAGTCTTCAGTGGCCAAAGGATCGCGATCGTTGGTCCAACGGGTGCCGGGAAGACGACGTTGGTCAATCTGTTGATGCGGTTCTACGAAATACAGAAAGGAAGCATCAAGCTCGATGGGATAGACATCAGAGACATACACAAGAACAATCTGAGAAAATGTTTCGGCATGGTTCTGCAGGATACGTGGCTTTTCAACGGCACGATAAGGGAAAACATTGCGTACGGAAAGGAGAACGCCACAGAAGAGGAAATAATACAGGCTGCGAAAATGGCACAGGCGCACCACTTCATCATGGCTCTGCCGGATGGCTACGACACCGTGATCAACGAAGAGGCGACGAACATATCCTACGGCGAAAAGCAGCTCATAACCATCGCGAGGGCGTTCTTAGCCAACCCAGACGTGCTCATACTGGACGAGGCCACAAGTAACGTCGACACGCTCACCGAGATATACATTCAGAAGGCGATGGACGAGCTGATGAAGGGAAGAACCTGCTTCATCATAGCCCACAGACTTTCAACGATAAAGAACGCCGATCTCATCCTGGTCATGAACGAAGGAAAAATCATAGAGAGGGGCACGCACAAAGAGTTGCTCGCGAACGGAGGTTTCTACGCACAGCTTTACAGAAGTCAGTTCCTCGGTGCGCTCGTGGAGGTGTAACAGCTTGCGCTGACCAGGAAACTGTGCTATGATAAAAACAGACGAGGGAGTGAAAAATGTTCTTGACAAAAATTGGTGTTTGTGGTATAATATAAAACAGCAGGGCCAAAAGGCCCTGCTTTTTGTTTAGGAGGTGCAAGCTTTGAAATTGCGCGATGTAGAACTCTTCCTGCTGGACATGGATGGCACTTTTTACCTCGGGGACAAGCTCATTCGAGGTGCTTTGGAGTTCCTCGACGTGGTGAAGTCTCAGGGGAAAAACTTTCTCTTTCTCACGAACAACTCCTCCAAAGGTCCGAGACAGTAC
This sequence comes from Pseudothermotoga hypogea DSM 11164 = NBRC 106472, assembly GCF_000816145.1. NCBI lineage: Bacteria > Thermotogati > Thermotogota > Thermotogae > Thermotogales > Thermotogaceae > Pseudothermotoga > Pseudothermotoga hypogea. The sequence continues at coordinate 1,302,334 of NZ_CP007141.1, forward strand.
GTTGAGAAACTCAGAAGGCTCGGTGTGAACGTCGACGAAACTCATGTGTTCACCTCGGGCGAAGCCACGGCGCTGTTCTTACTCGAACGCTACGGCAAAACGAAACTCTTCCTCGTGGGCACCAAAGCTCTGGAAGAAACCCTCTGCTCGTACGGCCACACGATAGAATGGAGAGATCCACAGCTCGTCGTGCTGGGTTACGATACGGAGGTGACTTACGAAAAGCTTGCTCGAGCTTGTCTGTTGATCAGAAGAAACCTACCGTACATTGCGACTCATCCCGACATAAACTGTCCTTCGGAGGAGGGTCCTTTGCCAGACACAGGTTCCTTCATCGCCTTGATCGAACGTTCCACGGGCAGACTTCCAGACTACGTGGTGGGAAAACCCAACTCTTTGATGATGCAGATAGTGTCTAAGAGGTTCAACCTTCCGACTTCGAAAATCGCCATGGTGGGTGATAGACTTTACACGGACATGGAGTTCGCCATTCGCTCCGGGGCGATGGCGATCTTAGTGCTCAGCGGTGAGACAACGAGGGAAGACTTCGAAAGGAGTTCGACCAAACCACACCTCGTCGTTGAAGATATAGCTGTTCTGGCGAGAATGCTCGAGAGAGGTTGATGCCTTGTCCGTAAAGCACAGACTGAGGGCGAAGCGGAACGAAGAGTTGGTGAACCTCGCACAGGCAGGTTTGAAAGAAGCGCTCGATCTCATCGTGGAGCGTTACTATCCTATGGTCTGCAAAATATGCTCCAAGTACTATGCACCGTGGGCGGAGTTCGACGACATGGTTCAGAGCGCTTTGGTGGGGCTCATAAAGGCGGTGTATTACTATCAACCAGATAGAAGTGGCTTCACCTCTTTCGCATGGAGGAGTGTGGAATCCGAACTGAAATCGTTCTTGACGTTTCTGAACAGGAAGAAGAACAAACTCCTCACCGATGCGCTCAGCGTCGATTTACTCGCCTCGTCTGAAGATTCCGAGGAGACGGGTTACTCCTTCGAAGATGGTGTCAGGTCGACTGCGCGTGATGCTCTGGCGGAGATGATCGTGGAGCGGGTGAAGGCGTTTCTCAACGAGATCGAGATCGATATATTCCAGATGTGGCTCGATGGGTTCAGCTACGAAGAGATACAGCAAGCACTGGGTGTGAACTTCAAGAAGGTGGACAACACCGTTCAAAAGGTGAAAAGGGTCGTGAAGGAAAAGATAGACCCCGTAATTCTCAGAAGTTTCTTCGAAGAAAGATGATCAGATCAGTTCAAGAACTTTCTCTAAAACTCCGTACTCTGCGAGTTCTCGGTTCAAAGCCTCCGAAGCGTTCTCCCTGTAGAGTTGCACGACCTGAGAAAGATCGTTCAAAACCAGATCGCAAACGATCAGCATGGCCAGCACCTGTTCGTTCTTCACGCCCTTTTCGAGCAGGCTCAGGAGCAGGAGCTTGGCCTCGGCGAACCTCTCGAGGTTCAGAAGCAGGGATGCAAGGTTCACGTAGGCCATCGTAAAGGAAGGATCGCATGCGATGGCCTTTCTGTAACATTCCATCGCCTCCGCGAACCTCTCCATGCGCACGTACACGTTCGCGAGATTGTTCCAGATCTCTGGAGTTTCGCGAATTTTGAGGCACTCTCTGTAGAACCTTTCGGCCTCTTCGAACTTTCCTACCTTGGCTGCCTCGAAAGCCTTCTTGAAGAGCTCCTCGATCATTTCGCGATCATTCCTTTGGTGTAATAGACTGTGTCGGAAAACACCTCGCCCACCAGACGTATCTCGAACTTGACGGGGACGATGTCCGAAGGCGTCGGCCTTGTCCTCGTGAACTTGACGTTCCACACGGGTTGCAGCAGTTCGAAACTGGATTTGAAGTGTCCAAAACCACCGCTGAGGATGACTTCCTCATTTGCCCCATCTTCGGTGAAAATTCGTACGTTCTTGCCACGCAAGCTGACTATGATGTCTCTTTTCAGCTGACTCACATCTTTCACAACGACAGCGTAGCTACTGCCACGCTTCAGGGTGGGCAGCGTTTTCTTGAAGAAATCCTTATCCGCGTTGAGCCAAACGGCCTTTCTGTGAGACAGACTCAGTTCGGAGAAGACGGGACCTCCACCCTCCCTCACTTGGAACATGTCACCGAGTATGGGAATGGGATCTGCGAAGATGTTCTCGACTCGCACCGACAAAATCAACGAGTCTTGATCGAAGCTCAACGAATCTATCTTCACCAAGATCGGCTCGTTACCTTTGAAAGGTACCACATAAACACTGTGGTCCTTGAAATCCATCAAGAACAAGAAGGGATAGTTGTACTCCATCGTCACGAAGGCTTGTGGGAACTTTCCCAGCTCGAAGAGTCCATCTTTTCGGACGAGAAAGAGTGTGTCGTCCTTCAAAATGAAAGGCTCTTCGAACACTGTGAGTTCGAAGTTCCAAGATCCATACGCGGGAAGTTCGAGCATCTTCCTCATGTTGAAATCGAACAGCACGATCCTGTTCTTGAAGATGTCCAGAATCCAGATGCCCTTCAAACCGACCTCGACGTCCTGGATCGAATAAAAATCGTCAAGTTCGAAGAATTTGATCTTGCCGTCTTCCAGACAGAACAATCTGTCCACATCCGCACCCCAAAGTCTTCCGAGTCGATCGAAGCCAGCCAAAACAGGTTTCAACAGGTTCGAAGCGAGCACTTCAACGCGGTTGTTCTCTAAATCGAGCAGTGCGATCTTGTCCTCACCAGCTACGTAGAGGTACTTGAATGCGTTGGAAATGACGCTCTCAGGCTTGAAACTCAGTTTGTGAACAATGTAGCCAGTTGGACCGTAGATGATGAGCCGATAATTCACCTTGTCCGCGATGCAAACATTTCGTCCCAGCGTCGTCACGGAAACGGGTGAGTAGAAGTACTCTACACTGTTCTTGAAACCTTCGATCTTCAAGATTTCACTCGACAGAGTGGGTGTCGAAGGAGCCAATGGATTGGTGAAGGTCTCTATCTCTTTGACCAGCGAGATTGCCTCGTCCTTCGTGGGCGCGAGCACGAGTAAGGTTCTAAGATCTTCCAAAGCCCTCGCCACATTACCAGAGTCTATGTCCAGTTTGGCGGTGAAGAACCAAAATTCTGGTATGTCCGTGATGTAGATCAGACCCGAAAGCGCTTGAGACATCGACTCCCTCGCTGCCACGACATCTCCAGCGTACCAGCTTTCCAAAGCGCGAGCGAACAGTTCTCTCGCCTGTTCTTCGTTGATGATGGCAAGGCAAAGCGACGCGATGACCAGAAGGACCAAAACGAATTGTTTCATCTCTTCTTCACCATGCCGATGAGATCGGTCTTCCTTTCCGCACCCTTCAGCAGTCTCTCTATGTTGTCCGAGTGTCTGAAGGTTGAGAACGCCGAAAGAAGGAAGAACAGAACCGCGATATCTTTGTCGAAGAACAGTGCAACGATCGATGCGAGGAAAAGACTCGAGATCGATGCCAGTGAAACGTACTTGGTGAGAATCGTCAAAATCAACCAGCTTCCAAGAAAAACAAAACCGCACGCGGGACACAGTGCGAAGAAGACGCCACAGGTGCTCGCGACGCCTTTACCACCTTTGAATTTCAAGAAGATGGGAAAATCGTGACCAAGCACCGCGGCGATGGAGGCGACTCCAACGAAGTTCTTGTCAAAATTGTACAGTTGGGCAAAGACGAGCACGGGTATGAAGGTCTTGAGAGCATCGAGAACCATACATGTGAAACCTATGACGGGTCCAGCCGCCCTCAACGCGTTGGTGCCCCCCACGTTTCCACTTCCCACTTTTCTGACGTCGATTTTCTTCAGCCTGGGCAAAAGGTAGCTGAAAGGAACGGCACCGCACAGATAAGAAATCAACCCCACGAGAAAATACTCCAAGGATTTCACCCCCTTGGTTTGAACTCGAAAAAGATGGGTGAGCCAGTGAAGGGATCAACGCGTTCTCTGATGAGTCTTTGCAACATATTTTGCGCTTCTGGTCTAATTCTTTCCTTTCTGTTCACGGTGAAAACGAACTTCGGCGGCTTGATCTTCACCTGTCTGATCGCGTACACCCTCACGTCCGATAGATTCGGTACGAGGACTGGAAGCTGCAGGAGCAGTTTGTTCAGTTTTGATTGTTCGACCTTCCTACAGTAGGATGCGTATGCTTCGTCTATGGCACTCAGCAGAGACTTCAAACCCTGTTTTTTCACAACGCTCGTGAACACGATCCTGCAGAAATCCACGAACGGCATCTCCGCCCTGACGGCACGCTCGTATTCGCTTTTTTTCACGTCGATCAGGTCAAACTTGTTCACATCGATCACCAGAGCCTTACCTCGATCCAACACGAGACGGGCGATCCTCTTGTCCTGTCGAGAAACGCCTTCCACAGCGTCTATGAGCAAAACCACTACATCTGCTGATTCCATGGCGTCTATGGCGCGTTTCACACTGAAGTACTCCAAGCTCTTCTCTTCTATCCGGCTCTTGCGTCTCAAACCTGCCGTGTCGATGAAAACGTACTTTTTGCCATCGATCTCTACCAGTTCATCCACCGGATCTCTTGTGGTTCCTGGAATCGGTGTGACGTTGACCCTGTCTTCATTCAAAATGGCGTTGAACAATGATGATTTGCCCACGTTGGGTTTACCGACTATGGCTATGGAAGGATAATCTCTATCCTTGGCGGGTTGGTCGAGCGGTACGTTCATTTCCTTCAGAGTGTTGACGATCTTTTCGAGCAATTGGTCCACGTTGATATTGTGTTGCGCCGAGACGAGCACGTAATCGTCGAAGCCGAGTCTGAAGATGTCGGGCAGATTCTCTTCGACGATCTTCATGTTCTCCGCTTTGTTGATCACAAGTATCACTCTTTTTCCGATTTTTCTCAACACCTGTGCGATGTATTCGTCTTCTGACGTGATCCCTTCCCTCGCACTGACGACGAAAAGGATCAGATCGGCTTCTTCGAAAGCCTTCAACGCACGTTGCTTCATGGATTGGAGCATCTCATCGTCGGCCTTTTCGTACACGCCGCACGTGTCGAATAACATGAAGAAGGTGTCACCATGCACCACGATACCTTTGAGTGTGTCCCTGGTGACGCCCTCTTCTTTTTCAGTGATCGCTTTCCTCCTGCCTATGAGCCTGTTGAAGAGCGTCGATTTACCAACGTTTGTCTTTCCCGCAATGACCACCTTTGCCATGGTTCACTTCTTCAGAAAATCGCCGAGCGTTTTCTGAGAACCTCCCATCTGTTTCTTGTATTCCTCGTAGTCTTTCATCTCTTCCAGTTTTTTCTGACTGACGAGGATCTTTCTGCGTTCGGGTATTATCCTCAGTACGAGGACTTCGATCTCTGCTCCTTCCTTCATCTCCTCGGGTGCGTGGCTGGATGGCATGAACGCTTCCACGGAGAAATCTTTCAACTGGAGCACGTAACCTGAATTGAGCTTTGCCTTCACGATCGCCCGTGCGACGCTGCCCTCCTTCAGACTCTCGGCGGCCTTTTCCCATGGATCTGGAGTCGTCTGCTTCACGCTGAGTCTCATCCTTCTGTTCTGCGAATCTATGGAGAGTATCTTCATCTTCAGACTCTGTCTTTCTCTGAACAGCTTGCCCGGATCACTCACCTTGTTCCACGAGAGCTCCGACTTTGGCACGAGCCCCGTTACACCGTCTTCGATCTCGACTATCAAACCGGTGGGAAGGACCTTCACGATGGTGCCTTCGACGATGTCACCCTCCTTGTAGCGTTCCATCACGTTCTCCCAGGGATCTCCCTGCGCCCTCTTGTAACTCAACGCGAGTCTGCGTTTCTCTGGATCGACCTCCACCACTTCGGCTTCGACCATCTGACCGGGCTTGAAGAACTTTTTCAAATCGACTTTCTTGCTGCTCCAGAAGATCTCCGAAACGTGTATGAGTCCATCCAGCCCTGGCTCAAGATTCACAAAGACGCCAAATGGGACAATGTTCTTCACCACTCCCCGCACGATCGTGCCAACTCTGTACTTCTCGGCCGCGGTTTGCCATGGATCGGGTTCGAGCGCCTTCAGGCTGACTTCGATCAGACGCTGTGCAGGATCGAGCTTTACGATCTTCACTTTGATGGTTTCTCCCTCTTTCAGCGCGTCGTGTATGGAAACAGAAGGATCGTGGGAAACTTCTTCCCTCGGGAGCGTAGCCGTCAGTGGCCCGATCTTCAGTGTGGCTCCAGAAGATCTCACTCGCTCTACCTTCGCTTCAACGACGTCGCCGACTTTGTGCGACTCAAAAAAGGTCTGAATTTGCCTTTCAACCAGTGCTTTTCTCGAAACGACGATCCTGCCACGCCTGCCCGCAGTGTAGTCGATGATTAGAAAATCGTGTTCACCCTGTGGAATTTCCGCGTCCCTTCTGAGCAGAGACTCGGAACCTGGAAGGAAGGCATCCAACACGTTGAAGAGCTTGACGATGTAACCACCAGAGACCTGCTGCACGAAGTAACCTTTGACGGGCGTTCCGGAATCCTTCGCTTCCCTGACCTTGCGTTCAGCCATCCTCCTGTGGGGTCTCAGTTCGGAGAGCATAGCGTAACCTTCTTCGTCGTTTATCTTCAATATCTGAGCCGTGATCTTTTCACCAACCTTGTAGCTCGAAGGTTCCCTCACAAGCTCCGAAGGTTGTATCCTGCCTTCCTGCTTTCCACCGAAGTCCACCGACAAACCCTCAGCCGGGTCGACGCCAGTTACGGTTGCTTCAACAACCTGACCCGGCCCAAATCCGGCAAGGTCCAGATATTTCTCAAAATCCTTCATGCTCGCGTTTTCTTTTTCCATACGCTCATCCTCCCAAGCGAATTTTCTTAACGACCAGATTGACATCCTCCAGAGGCGTGGACGTTCCGGCCGTCACACCTATCTTCCTGAAACGTTTGAAATCGAACCCTTCAAGTTCCGAAGCATCCTGCACGTGCAACACTCTTGTCGTCTTCGAAGCGATTCTTGCGAGTTTTTTAGTGTTGGAGCTGTTCTTACCCCCAACGACAACAATGAGATCGCACTCGAAAGCCATTTTCTTCACTTCCACCTCACGTCTGTGTGTGACCTCACACACACTGTTCAAAAAAAGAAACTCCGTCGGTTCGGAGGCCTTTAAAATTTCAGCACCGAAGCTCAGGAAATCATCCAACGACATCGTCGTTTGTGACAGAACACAGATTCTCCCTCGCAGAGCCAGGGGACGTGTAGTAATGATCGCGTCTTCGACGTGTCCCTTCAAAGCCCTCATTTCGTCGTGGTTCTCATCACCAAAGACGATCACTGTGTAACCAGCTTCTTTTGCAGCCTTCGCCCTTTCGAACAACTTAAGGACGATCGGACAGGTCGCATCTATCACTCGTTTGAAATTCTTTTCCAGTTCCTTCAAGATCCTCGGTGGCACACCGTGGGCCCTCACGACCAGCACGGAATCTTTCGCATCTTCTGGGATCGGATCGTTGTCGTGCAAGACTTTGAGTCCTTTCTCCTCCAATCTCTCGACGACATTTCTGTTGTGAACGAGCTCACCAAGACTGTACACACTTCGTTCTTTCTTGAGATATTCTTCCACCGTTTTCAAAGCTCTCTCCACGCCGAAGCAGAAACCGATGTTCTCAGCAACGCACAGCTTCATCCGTTTTCCTCCTGTTGATGATCTCGATGACCTCTTCAAGCACTTGCTCGACGCTCTTGGCTGTTGTATCTATGACTATGGCGTCTTGGGCGGGTTTCAATGGAGCGAGGTCTCTGGAGGAATCTCGCTTGTCGCGTTCCTCTATCTGTCTCGCCACCTCTTCCAAGGGGAGCTCGATACCTTTGCTTTTGAGCTCCTCGGCTCTCCTCTTCACCCTTTCATCGAAGGATGCGGTGAGGAATATCTTAACCTGAGCGTGGGGCAGAACGACGGTACCGATGTCTCTGCCTTCGACGACGAAGTTTCCACCTTCACAGATTCTCCTCTGTAGCTGGGTCAACTTTTCCCTGACCTTCGGCACGACCGCGAAGCTTGAGGCGAGCTGGCCGGCTTTCGCTGATCTTATCACTTCCTCACGCACCTTCTCACCGTTCAGATACAGTTCGCCGTTTACATATTGCATATCTATCTTTTCCAGTTCTTCATCAGGAACGTTGTCGGGTGTGAACCCCTTCGAATCCAAGTAAACTCCGATTGCACGGTACATGGCACCCGTGTCGAGGTGGTTGAAACCGAGTCTCTCAGAGAGCAGTTTTGCTATGGTTGATTTTCCAGAGCCAGCGGGGCCATCTATGGCGACGAGAAAGTTGCTCAATTCAAGCCTCCTCCAGAACTTCGACGATTTTGAAAACTTTGTCCAAGCGCGTCATCTCGAAGATCCTCTTCACGTTCTGCCTCAGGCTCGCCAAGACTATTTCCTTACCGAGGTGCCTCGCGTCCTTCAGTATGGCCACCATTGCACCCAGGCCAGCGCTGTCTATGTATGGCACTTCAGACATGTCAATGACGATCTTCGACATCTTGGAGCTCTCCATCCTGTCCTTTATCTGTTTCTTGATCTCCGCAGAATGATACGCGTCGAAGTCTCCGTTGACCTTGCAAAGCAATCTGTCGTTCTGCTCCTCGAACTTGATGTTCACATCGATCATACTTCGTTCCCTCCAGTTATTTTTATTTTTAGCTCTCTCAATTGTTGTTCGCTCACCACGTCCGGTGCACCCGTCAGTGGGCACACACCGCTCGCAGTCTTTGGAAATGCTATCACTTCTCTTATCGACGAGACATTACAGATTATAGCAACTAACCTGTCCAGACCGAGCGCGATACCACCGTGCGGTGGGGCACCGTACTGAAAGGCCTCCAGGAGAAAGCCGAATTTGATCCTGATTTCCTCTTCAGAGAGCTGCATGAGCCTGAACACTTCTCTTTGTAAATCTCTGTTGTGTATCCTGATGCTTCCAGAGCCTACTTCGTAGCCGTTGATGACCAAATCGTAAGATTGTGCTCTTATCTTCGACAGATCCTCGTCTTTGTATCGATCAAGATCTTCGAGGTTGGGCATCGTGAAGGGATGGTGCTGCGCGACATACCGACCCTCTTCTTCACTGTACTCGAACATGGGAAAGTCTAAAACCCAGAACACATCGAAGCCAACCTTCAGATGGGCAAAATGCATATCACCTATGGTCTTCCTCAGTTCACCAAGGGCAGCATTCACATCGGTCGGTTTTCCCGCCACCATCAAACACACATCGCCTTGATTCATTCGAGTCGCCCTGGAGATTTCTTCGTAGATGTTTTTCAAATGCTTCAGTGCGCTGCCTTTCATCTCATTCTCGAGCGCGAACCACAGTATACCACCGAGTCCGTTCTTCTTTACGATCGTTTCGTACTCTTCTGCGACTTTCCTACTCATCTTGGAAGCGAAGTTCTTGACAACGAAGCCCTTCACAACCCCACCGTTCTCTACGATGTTCTTCACCACGTTGTAATCGCTGTTTTTGAAATGTTCGGTCAGGTTGACGAACTCCATGCCGATCCTTCTGTCCGGCTTGTCCGAACCGTAAGTGTCCAAACAGTATTGATAACTCAGTCTGTCGAACTTCTCAGCTAGATCTATATCGAGGACCTGCTTGAAGACGTATCTGACCATGCCCTCAACCGTTTCCAGAACGTCTTCTCTCGTGACGAAGGACATCTCAATGTCTATCTGCGTGAATTCCGGTTGTCTGTCCGCCCTCAGATCTTCGTCCCTGAAACAACGAACGATCTGGAAGTATCTGTCCAGGCCTCCAACCATGAGGAGTTGTTTGAACAGCTGTGGAGACTGAGGGAGTGCGTAAAAAGTTCCGGGTTTGAGTCTGGATGGTACCAGGAAGTCTCTCGCACCTTCAGGAGTGCTCTTGGTCAAAAAAGGTGTTTCCACCTCTATGAATCCTAAAGAACTCAGATACTGCCTCACGGCCTGGGCCACCCTGTGACGCGTTATGATCCTGTCCGTCATCTCTTTCCTTCTCAGATCGATGTAACGGTACTTGAGCCTGACGTCTTCACTCGGCAGGTTCGGTTCTCCAGGATAGAAAGGAAGCTCTCTCTGTGGTGAAGAGAGGACCTCAACGCGTTCGGCGAGCACTTCGATCTCACCCGTTGGGAGTTCTCTGTTGACGGTATCCTTTGGTCTTTCTCTGACCACACCCTCCACACGAACCACCGCTTCGCGCTTCAGGTCCAGATCGAAATCCTTCGACAGCACGATCTGTGTCTGACCGTACCTGTCTCTGAGCATGACGAACTTCACGCCACCGAGGTCTCTGATTCTGTCGATCCAACCCGCCAGCACGACCTTCTTGTTCACATCGCTGAGTCTGAGTTCTCCGCAAGTGTGTGTCCGCAGCATACATCAACCTCCTGTGTTCTCCCTTTTAGAAAATAATACCGCAAAGTTTTACAACGTGTACGGGTCAACGAAAACGTCGATCCACGGTTTTGCGAAGGAAAAGCGCACGAAAAAGATGATCGAAACGGCAACGAGAACAACCATCACTGTCTTGAAACCTTTTGAAATCTTCAAAGTCTCGACCTGTCTCTCTACCACCGTAGCGAAGAGACCAGAGATGATGACGATTGCAAAGGCCCAGATGAGTTCAATCCAAACGGCCTCGATTTTTCCGAAAATCGCCGGCACCATATACCACACCACTACTATGAACCATGGTACGAGTGAAGTTGAGAACAACCTCGATGACCAAAAATTCTGTTTCTTCTTGAACACAAAGAACTCGATGGCGCTCGTAAAGAGGTAAGCCCAGAATCCCATCTTGATGTGCTCGAAGACGGATTCGTCCGTACCACAGAAGATTTTGAGAAAATCCCAACCTGTGAGTTCGTGACCAAAGTGGAGAACAGAGAAGAGAACCATGTAGATGAGAATCTTGAGAAAAAGTCTCGTTGGCGATCACCCAGCAAAGATTCTACCATTTTTGCATCGATGTTTCACTAATTCACCTTCACGAAACAGATATGATACGATAATACCGGAGGTGGTTGGGTGGGTAGACCGACGATCGAACTGGATTCAAAGCTTGTTCAGTATGCCAGATCTCTTGCGAAGAAGATCACCGACGACGTTCAAATGATCATCGACGAACACTCAACCGTCTCCACCGAGCGTGCAACATTGAGACTTCTGGGTGTGGACGGCGTCGTTGGTGAAGACCAAGTGCCTCTGGTGAACGTCGTGTTGGACAAGCTCAAAGAATGGAACATGCTGGATCAAGGTGCGTTCAAGCCTGTCGTGAGCGCTGCGATCGTCTTGGACAAAGATGTTCAGCAGGTTTGTGAGGCGATAGCGGACGGTTTGGACCTGCGCACATTACCACAGCCGAAGCGGCATATCTACGAGGTGTTCTCACAAGAGCTGGTCGAGAAGGCTCTGATGCGGATAAAGCGAAAGAGTGAAGAGAGAGACGCATTGCTTCGAGAGCTCGGTGATCCTCCAAAGCCTTACAAGTACCTCATTGTGGCAACTGGAAACATCTACGAGGACGTTGTCCAGGCACGCGCAGCCGTCTTTCAGGGCGCAGACATCATCGCCGTGATACGTTCCACGGCGCAGAGTCTGCTCGACTATGTGCCTTACGGGGCGACCACAGAAGGTTACGGAGGAACCTACGCGACACAGGAGAACTTCAGGATCATGAGACAAGCCCTTGACGATGCGGCGAGAAAGGTTGGACGTTACATAAGACAGGTGAACTACGCGTCAGGTCTCTGCATGCCCGAGATCGCTGTCATGGCGGCACTCGAGGGGCTCGACATACTTTTGAACGATGCCATGTACGGAATCCTGTTCAGAGACATCAACATGCTCAGGACCTTCACTGATCAGTACATCTCCAGGCTGGTCTGCGCTTACGCGAACATCACTATAAACACCGGCGAGGACAACTACCTGACGACTGCGGACGCCATAGAGAAGGCCCACACGGTGACCGCTTCACAGCTCATCAACGAACAGTTCGCGATCAAGGCGGGTCTGAAGCCACACTTGATGGGCCTTGGACACGCTTTCGAGATAAATCCCGACATCGAAGACTCGCTCCTGTACGAGATTGCGCATGCCATGCTCTCGCGTGAGCTCTTTCCAGATTGTCCAGTCAAGTACATGCCTCCCACCAGATACATGACGGGCAACATATTCAAAGGGTACGCGATGAACACACTCTTCAATCTTGTCTCTTCGATGACGGGTCAATCGATTCAGCTTCTGGGAATTCTGACAGAAGCGATACACACACCCTACATGCACGACAGATACCTCGCGCTCGTCAACGCCAACTACGTCTTTTCAGCCGCGAGGCACCTGGGTGACGAGATACTCTTCAAACCCGGTGGATTCATCGAGAAGAGGGCGAACGAGGTGCTGAAAAAGGCGGTGGAACTACTCGAGCACATAAGCGATGTGGGATTGTTCAGTGCGATAGAGCAAGGAATCTTCGCCGACATAAGAAGGAGCAGGGAAGCCGGTAAGGGGCTGGAGGGTGTGTTCAAGAAAGGTGAAGCTTACGAGAACCCAATTCGAGACGCGCTTGAACAAGAGCTGGGGGTGAAAGGATGAGCCAGCAGAAGCTCGTCAAACCGTACGGTGACCAGTTGAACGATGGAGCGGTACAGCTTTCCTTCACGTTACCCATTGAGTTCGGGCCTCTGGCGAGGGAAGCAGCGAAAAAGTTCTGCGAAAAGCTTGGTTTTTACGAGGTCACGATAGCCACAATGGAAGATCTGCATGAGGGTTACACGTTTTTTGTTGTATATGGAAAAACGGACATGGCGGTGGATATTTCATCGATAAAGGTAATTGCACCCAAAATTCAGAGACTTCCGAGAGAGAAAATCGACGAGCTGGTCCTGCAGAAGTTTAGACGCCCCATCGTGGTCGTGGGTGCGACGATCGGCACTGATGCACACACTGTGGGGCTCGATTCGATTCTAAACATGAAAGGTTTCCACGGCGATTACGGGCTGGAGAGGTACAAGGCCTTCAAGGTGTACAACCTCGGTGCGCAGGTTCCACCCATAGAGCTGGTCAGAAAGGTCAGGGAAGTGGGCGCGGACGTGGTGCTCGTTTCTCAGGTGGTAACCCAGAGAAACATTCACATACAGCACCTCACCGAACTGATGGAACTGCTCTATGCGGAGAATTTGAGGGACAATCTGCTCGTCATAGTCGGTGGTCCAAGGATAACACACGAGCTCGCACTCGAACTGGGGTACGATGCAGGTTTCGGCAGTGGGACCACACCGAGTGAAGTGGCAAACTTCATTGTGCAGGAGCTTTTGAAGAGACGAGGTCTTTGAGTTTCTTCTCGACGAACTGCATTTCTTGATCGTCGTCGATCGATCCATCGAGCTTCGCGCAGTAAACTTCTTCAAGCAGTTCTCCGATCAGCCTGGATGGTTTGAGTGCGAATTTCTGCACGATGATTCTACCGTCCACATACCTTAGCTTCGTTTCTCTCAGTTTGGTCAAGAACTGCTTGAGGTACTCCTGCGATTCCGGATCGAGATAAGCGGCGATGTAGCAGAAACCTTCGGGTGAGATACCCTTGGTCATTTTGTAGATGTCTGAGAAGTTCAGCTTGTTCGAGATGACCTTCGACAGCGGTACGATCATTTTCTTCAGCAATTTCAGTTCGTCCACGAACTTGCTCGACAGACCGTACCTCGCCTTGATCTCTTCTATCGCCGTATCGCCGTGATACTCCAAAAAGACGAACATCACGGCGTAAAATCTTTGAACGTTGCCGAAGAATTCCTCGGCCCAAGGTAGAAAGTCTGCCAAAGATCTGAGTTTCTGCTCCATGGTGACTGTGTAGAAAACACCCGGGAACATGCGTTTGATCACTTCAAAATCGGACAGTCTCTTGAGTGCGGCGAGCCACTTTGGCTCTTCCAGGATTTTTTCGAACTCCTGTCTCAACCTCTGCCCGCTCACCTTCTCGAGATAACCCTGCCTTACGGCCTCGAGCATGAGCTGAGAAGTTCTCTCTTCTATGCGAAAGCTGAAACGCGTTTCGAACCTGACCGCCCTCAGAATTCTCGTTGGATCTTCCACGAAGCTGAGCGTGTGCAAACATCTCACCACTTTGTTCTCGAGGTCCTTCTTGGCACCGAAGAAGTCGAGCAACAGGCCGAAATCTTTCTGGTTCAGCTTTATCGCCATCGCGTTGATCGTGAAGTCTCGCCTGTAGAGGTCCTTCTTTATGGTGCTGACCTCCACTTGTGGTAGTTCCGTTGGCGCCTCGTAGTACTCGGTTCGTGCGGTGGCCACATCGATTCTGGTGCCATCTTTCAAGAATAACGAAGCGGTGAGGAATTTTTCATGTTTGACAAGGGTGGCTTCGAGTCTCTTCGCGGCGTGCTCTGCGAAGGAGAGTCCGTCGCGTTCCACGACAACGTCCAAATCCAGGTTTGGATTTCCCATGAGCAGGTCTCTGACGAACCCCCCAACGATGTAAACAGGAAGGTTCAGTTCGTCTCCGAAGCGTCCGAGTAGTCTCAGCAGATCGGACACCTTCTTCGGGAGTCTCGAAATCAGCAAATCTCTGACGTTCACGAACTGTTGTTGGTCCTCTTCGAAAACGGCCTTCCTTGGGGCTTTCTTCACAGCATCTGCAAAGCTCGATCTCATCACATCGGTTCTCGTTATGATGCCCACCAGTATGCCGTTTTCAAGCACAGGTATACGACCGATATCGTTTTCCACCATGATCTGTCTCACCCTGCTCAATGGTGTGTTGGTGTCCACGACGATCAGCTTGCTCGACATTATGGCCTTCACGGGATGATTCTGCATGCCATGGTTCATCGCTTTGTCAACGGCCTTCTTCGTCACGATCCCCACCAGTCTGTTCCATTCGATGACTGGCAGACCGTTGTGGCCCGTCCTTTCCATGATCTTGTTGACCTCACCTATGGTCATGTCCGAATAGACCACGCGCACAGGTGAAGACATGATATCTTTCGCAAGAACGCCCCTGTTGACATAGCGCTTCAACGTTTCGAGAACGATCTTCTTGATCGAAGAAATATCAGATTCGTTCACCGTGAAGCTCGCAGCCTTCCTGTGACCGCCTCCACCGAGTTCATTCGCCACGCCCCCCAGATCCACTTCGTTTGAGGAAGTTCTCATTATCACGTGGGATTTCTTGCCCGTTCTCACGATGCAGACAAGAGTTTCCACGTTCTCCAGACTCCAGAGCTTGCTCACTACGACACCGAGCCCACCAATGAATTTTTCGGTTTCTGCGCTCGCCACGTGCACCGTCAAACCGTCTATCTGGTGGGTTTCGACGTTTGAAAGCAACTGTTCGAGCAGTTGCTTTTGCTCGAAGCTCAGATCGTACCTTATGTACTCTGCAACTTCTGCGAGGTTTGCACCTTTCTGAAGCAAGAACTTAACTGCTTCGAGGTCTCTCAGCGTCGTGCTGGTGTAAAGAAGACTGCCAGTGTCTTCGTATATCGCGATGGCGAAGAGCGTGGCGTCGATGGAATCGATCTCGATGTTTCTCTTCATGATTTCCTCGACGAGCAATGTAACCGTTGCACCGATGTTCTCTATCTGCTTTTCTCCGCGTATCGTTTGTTCCTTGATCTCGGGATGGTGATCGTAAATGACGATCCTCGCCGCCTTTTCCACGATCTTTTGAACCTTCTGGCCGAGCCTGTCAGAAGAGGCCGTGTCCACCACGATGAGGGATTCCACGTTTTCGTCTGTGAGATCGCTTTCCGTGATGTAGTTGTACTTTTCTTCGTAGATACCCAAAAATTGCGATAAGTTTTGCTGAGGAGCACCACTCATCAACACCACGTGGTCCGGATAGAGTTTTTGCGCCGCTACGCACGAAGCGAAACAATCGAAATCTGGATTCCTGTGCCCGACGATGAGCTTCAAGATTTCTTCCTCCTCAGGGTTATCTGTTGACCTTGTTTCAATCCAAGATTTTCAGCAGCGGAACCTTGATTGATAGCAATTTCGAGAAATCCAGAGCTGTCTGGATGGATCAGCAACTGACCCTTCGCCACATCGCCAAAAGCTCTAACGTAGCTCGCTTCGAATTTGTCGTTGATAACAATCGTATCGTCCATCTGCCAATCGAGCCTTTCTACCAGCTCGATCGGAACGTTCGTCTGAATGTTTCCAAAGCTGTCGAAGTAAGCGACCTCCCCGACGACGGATTCGTTGAGTATCTGCGCCTGTTTCGTTGGCAGGACTACGAAGTTGGGAAGCACGTCACCCAAATCTTCGAACGGCACGCCTTTCGACAAGTGTGCCGCCACGGGTGCGAAAATATCTCTGCCGTGGAAGGTGTAGGAAGAAGCGTAGTGGTATTTCTTGTTGTTCAGTTCTCTGATCTGTTTCACACCGTATTCGAGCGCGACGTGCGTGAATATACCGTTGTCTGGGCCCACGTAGTACTGTTCGTTCTTGGTCCTCATGCATATGGCCTTCCTGCTCGTTCCGACACCGTAGTCGACCACTGCGACGAAGATGGAACCTTCTGGGAAATCTTTCGATGCCCTCAGAAGGATGTGCGAAGCCATCCTCACGTTGAAAGGTTCTATCTCGTGCGTTATATCTATGATCTCTGCCGAAGGGTTTATGCGTTTCATCACAGCCTTCGCCACGCCCACGTAATGACTTCTCACGGACCAATCTGTCAGAAAACCAATCATGTCGCAAGATCACCTCCACACGCTAAATGCTATCATATCATCGCAGGACATCGGAGGGATACACTTGCGCACCGTGGTTCTTCTGCTCTTGCCAGCCGTTCTCGTCGGATCGTCGATACCGCTTGTCAATCAAGAGCGCTCCATCGGTTTGTTTATGATCGATGGAGGTCCTTTGCTCATCGCACAGGAAGACGATGGCAAAGAGATCTTGCTAATATTTCTCAGTGAGACCTTCGAACCTTCGAGAATCGTGAGATTGGCGCATGTGAGGCCCGACAGGATCAACGATGTCGCCCTGTTCGATGATGAGTTGATCTTGGTGGGTCATTCCTCGATCCGACCAAACCAAAGATCGGTCTACGTCTGTCTGATTGATCTTGATGGAAATGTTTTGAAACAGAAGCTTCTGAACTTTCCCGGTGCCGAGACGTGGGCCGAAGCGCTCGTTCTCGACAAAGAAGGCATTTACCTCGCTGGTGGTTACAACACGCTCAAGAAAGGTTGGTTCGATGCGTTTTTGTTGAAATTGGATTGGAACTTTGAAGTCGTTTGGAGCAGGACCACGGGAGGTCTGTCGGACGATTGGTTTCACCGCGTGAAGCGCGTTGACTCACAGCTTTTGTGTGTGGGTTCAACCGAGAGCAAGACCAAGGGCAAGGCCGATATGTTGATCGTTCTGTACGACGAGAACGGAAGAAAGATCTTCGAAACGAGCTTCGGTGGTACAGATTGGGACAAAGCGATCGATGCGCTCGAATTCAACGATAGAATCTTCGTCTTGGGTTGGACGAATTCTCACACCCCGTACAGGTCTGGTCTGTTGCTCGAAATGTCGCTCGGTGGAAAGCTCATCAAAGAGCATCTTCTCGATCTCGGTTCAGACTTTTCTCCATCTGGATTGCTCGCGATCGAAGATTGGATCATCGTGTACGGTGTGGTGTGGAACCGAGAAACACGTTTCGATCCTGTGATGCTCGCAATCAACAGAGATGGAAGCTTGCACAACAAAAACATTGTCCCTCTGTCCAACGATCAAACGGTCAGAGGTGTCGTGCTCTGGGCCGGTCAGATCTTGATCCACGGCGAATCGGACAACCCGATCACAGGCAAGGATGTTTTTGTGCTCTCGCTCGAAATTGAATCAGTTCTGATGAACGTTTCAGGACTTGATTAGCTTGTACCTCTCGTAGATCATCGTGACCCTGTTCGGTTCGATGAAGAACTCGACGTCCATCTTTCTGAAGTTCTGGAGCGTGAAACACTTGACATATTCTTTCTCTACCTTTTCGGGAACGAGGACCGAGCTCAACTTCAAGTTCCTGCTCACCATCTCCATGAGCAAGAAATCTCCATTCCTTTTGACATCGAAGGCCACACTCTTTTTATAACCTTCGTATCTGCCGACCAACTTGTGCAAGATCTTGTCGAACTTGACGAAGTCGAACTCTTCGTCGGGGTCCTTCTTGAGCATCAGCGCGAGCGCGTACATGCCGATGTTCGATAGAGGATAGCCCGCACAGTTCGACAGCACCGCAACGCCGATCTTCTTGGCTGGTATGTAACCAACAAAACCTGTGTAGATCAAGACCGAGCCACTGTGTTCGACGAGTTTTTCACCCAGAAAGTTCGGATGGATGATCCAACCAAAACCGTACTTCTCATCGCCGAAGCTCTCCCAAGGCACAGGGATACGGCCTTCCTCCATGGATTCGATCGATTCTTTGGAAACGATGCGCGCTCCTTCCAACTCACCTTTGTTGATGTAGAAAAGCAAGTACTTACTGAGGTCCAGCACGTTGCTCAACAGTCCCCCATCCGAGCTGATACCGTAGGGGAACGGCTTCCTCACGTGTGTGTGGCTCTGTGGATCGAGTACATAACCTGCCGCGACGTTGGGATCCTTTTCGACCTCTTCTCTGTAGAAGTGAGACCTCGTCATCTTTAAGGGTTCGAGAATGTACTTTTTTACGTAGTCTTCGTACTTCATGTCTGTGACCTTCGAAACGATCCTTCCCAGCATCACGTAACCGCTGTTCGAGTAGAAGAACCTTTCGTCAGGCTTTGTGAACGCCCAAGATTCTGCGTCCCTCGCGAACATCAACACATCTTCAGGATCCTTCACGGGAAGCCAACCTTCTCCGAGGTTGAACATCCCATCTATGAAAGCCTCCGCATAACCCAGCGACGGAATACCCGAAGCGTGATAGAGCAGATGTTTCACACGTATTGGTTCACCGAATGCTCTGAGTCTCAACGGTAAGTAATCTTCAACGGGTCTTTCAAGATCGATCTTTCCTTCCTCTGCAAGTTTGACGATTGCCAACGCAGTGAAGCTCTTCGTTATGGATCCGACACCGTAGATGGTGTTTTCATCGGCGGGCGCATAGCTTTCTAAAACTCTGAAGCCGAAACCCCTCTTGTAGACGATCTCTCCATCGCTGATCAACGCGATGCTCAGAGCAGGCATCTTGGTCTGTCTCATCTTCTCTAAGATGAAATCTTCAAGCTTGGTGAAATCCACATCGGACACCCCCTTGAATGCTATTATAAATGGTATGAGATTCGTTCTGATCGTTGTGTTGTTGGTGTTTCTCTCTTCCTGTATTGTGTTGAACGAACCATCGAGCGACGAGAACCTTCGCATCGTCGTACTTGCGTACAGGTTCGGCTACAATCTGAGTGAAGAAGAACTCTTGCAGATCGCCGAGCGTACGAGCTACGACGATGAAGTGCTCGCTTACTACGAGTATTTCAGGACAGGAAATCTACCGAAATTCTTCCAAACCAAGGCTGCGGAAATTTACGATCAAAGGATCCTCAACATCTTGAAGGAAAATCTTCCCATCGATGAAACAGCTTCTGCAACGATCATCGACGCGTTCGATGAACCTCCTGCCAAAAACGAGTGGGATCCACAAGTGGACCAGATCGATCAAGACTTGGTGCAGAGGGTTCACGCGCTTCTGTTGAACGATTGGAAGATCAAAGGATTCTTCTACAGCTGGTGTGAGAAGTATTCCATCGGTGTGAGTGAAGAAGATCTGAGCCTCTATGCACAGTTCTTGGTGAACGCTTGTGAAGCATCCTCGAAACTGACGTTGAAAAAGACATCAGAAGGATATTCCACCTTTTTCACAGACGAAGTCGACCTCTCGTTGGTTCCAACCGAGCTCGTCTTGGCGATCTGCTACGTCGAATCGAAGTTCTTTCCTGGAGCTTTCAGATGTGAGATCAAAGACGGCACAGTTCGAGCAATTTCGGTGGGCTTAGGTCAGATACTCGTCGATGCAGATTCTTTAACAACTCAACAAGACATAGGTGATGGAAAGAAAGATCTGTACACCTTCGAGCTTTTGAACACTCACTACTTTGATGAGCTCTTCAAGGCCACGGATTTGACACAAGTGAAGGTTGGCGTGCTCTTCTGCCGAACCTTGCTTTCTCTGTTGATGCAGAAGTTCAGATAGATTCTTCCTCCCTCACAGATAGGCGAAAAACACCTGCAAGACAATCACCTTGAAAATCGAAATGACCAAGCTCTTGAATCCATAACTGATGCCCTGGAACATCTTTTTCTTTGGATTCAACCTAGGAAGCTCAATAACCATTGTTTGTTGCTCCACACCAACGCGATCTTTGTTGTGAGAATGGGATTTTTGGTAGCTCTCAGGCTGTCTTACACCGAGTTATCTTAACTCCATGGCACAGACCGCATGAGTGGAATCCAAAAGTTCTGGTGTATCCTACCCCACAACTACTTGGGCGTAAACAACCGCTCCGTGGAAGGCAGCCTGACGGGCTGCTAAGAATCCCATCCCCTTTTGTACAAGAACCTGTCAACCAAATACCGTGGTTGACGCCGGTAACTTGCCAATCAACTTCGCTTGAATCCAAGTTCAAGACTTTGAAGACTCCGTAAAACCGGAGAAACCATGGCAAAAACCAACGACTTCTGCGTTCGGTGAAGTGCGAACGAGTTGGGTAATTTCAAAGACAGGATTGGCGGTTTGCAAAAGTCAAGCGTTTGGAGCGGATGCCTCCATCATCTCTGCTACATCCAGGATGAATAAGAAGGCAAGAATGTATGAATAGATTGAAACCATGTGGAGCTCTTGACTGTTTATGTCCCTGTAGTATCCGTGTTTTTCTCTGATCTTCGTCATTACATCCCACTCTCGACACCGTCCGGGTGGTACCTTGGTGAATACGGGTATGCGGTGTTTATCACGAAACCCGAACCAACAATCATCCTGCTCGAATCCATGGTTTTCTCGATCTTGACATCTGATCCCATTTCCCACGCGTACTTCCTCGCAAGGGTGAACGAAGCGTTCAATCGTTCTTCGTTTATACCCATCAAACATACCTCAGTCGGTTTTGAGGGCTCATCGGTTTGGATTACATCTCCCACTAGTCGTAATGAGAACCTCACACTTCCAGCGCCGACGAAGGTGATCTTCAAAGACATCCGTCGATTTTGAAGCTCACTATTTCACAAAAACTCTTAGGTTGCCAAATTTGGCCGCACTATACTTTAATTTGTACCAACCCGATATTTTCCACTTGGACTCGATCTTCGTTGTCTATCATCACAACGTCGTCCACATAGAACTCAAGGGTTGAATTGGGAGATACAACGTAACTTTCCATTCTCGATCCAAGCTATTGTGCGTAGGACGTTCTATCGTCCACTTTGTATCTTTGTTGGATCGTCAAGGTTATCTGTTGATCTTTTCGCATCTTCCTTCGTTCCCCTTAGAAATCGTGTGTTTGTCTCGTCAGGTTAAATTAACTCCAAGCAGGAATATTTCTACCCAAATTCTTAACCTATTCTACCGATGTGATTTCACAACATAAAAACCCCACATTCCCAAAGAAAAAACGAGCCTCCGTGAGAAAAAGGGAATTTTTGCCGATTAATCAGCGCTTTTTACGTCAGACAATTGATTATCACTTTTCAAGATCCTTGACTTTTTTTAATCAAAATCATAATTTTTTTGTAGAGAAAAATTTAGGTACTTCGATGGAATTGCTCAGCTCTGTAAAAAAATAAAAAGCACAAATCGAGGAGTGATGCATTTTGGTCAAGCAAAATGATATTTTCAAACTGAGATTTTCCAAAGAACTTGGACCACTTGTAGCGTTTGTTGCACTTTTTACCTTCACAGCTATCGTCAATCCGAGGTTTTTGACGTCCTTCAATTTGCAATCCTTGGGAAGACAGATTGCCATTTTTGGTCTCTTAGCAATTGGAGAAACGTTCGTGATCATCTCTGGTGGTGGTTCAATAGATCTGTCAGCCGGCTCTGTGGTTGCTCTCAGTGGAGTCTTGGTTGCCTGGTTTATGAAGCAGCAACTCTCTATTTGGTTGAGCATTCTACTGGTTTTACTCATCTGCAATGTCATTGGGATGTGGCATGGTCTTGCCGTGACAAAGTTGAAAGTGCCAGCCTTCATTGTCACGCTCGGCACGTTGACGATCGCCAGAGGAGCTGCAGCTGTGATAACCAAAGGCTGGCCAATCGTGGGTTTACCCAGAGGTTTCTTGACCATAGGTCAAGAGAATTGGATGGGTGTGCCGATATCTTTTTGGATATTCGCGATTATTACTGTGGTTTCTCATTTCTTTCTCACAAAAACCGTTTATGGTAAGCATTTACGCGCCGTGGGAGGCAACCAAGTCGCTGCGAGATTTTCCGGAGTTAACGTAGAAAAAGTCAGATTCATAGCGTTCACCGTGTGCGCTTTACTCTCTGGACTCGTTGGGATTATAGTGGCTTCGAGGTTATCCCAAGGTCAACCAGGTGTTGGAACTTCTTACGAACTATTTGCGATCGCTTCTTCGGTGATCGGAGGAACGAGTTTGGGAGGCGGTGAAGGAACCATAATCGGAGCTGTTATAGGTGCAAGCGTAATAAGCTTGTTGTGGAACGCCCTCGTCATGCTAAACGTTTCGACCTATTGGCACAACGTGGTCATAGGTTTAGTAATAGTCGTTGCGGTCACGCTCGACGTTTTGAGGAAAAGATCAAGCGGGGGATGACTATTCCCTCGCAATCCTAATGGGAGGTGTTTTTATGAGAAGGCTCTTTCTGGTTGCTGTACTAACAGCCTTGGTAGGGGTTATCTCTTTGGCTCTCACAGTAGGGGTTATTGGCAAATCCGTTCACCCATACTGGTCGCAAGTTGAGGAAGGCGTCAAAGCAGCCGGTAAAGCCCTGGGGATTAACGTCAGATTCTTCGTTCCCTCGAAGGAAGACGTTAACGCCCAACTTCAGATGCTCGAGGCCTTCATTGCTCAAAAATTCAACGGTATAGCGATAGCTCCTTCAGATCCGAGCGCTGTTATACCCGTCATTGAGAAAGCTTTAAAGCTCGGTATACCTGTTATAACACTCGATACGGATTCACCCGGGAGTGGGAGATACGTTTACATCGGTACAAACAACTACAATGCTGGGTACGTCGCCGGTACCATGATGAAAGAACTGCTTGGAGGAAAAGGGAAAGTCATGATTGGGACAGGTTCTCTGACTGCGATGAACTCTCTCGAGAGGATTCAAGGTTTCAAAGATGCAATCGCTGATACTGATATAAAGATAATTGACATACTGAACGACGAAGAAGATGGTGCGAGGGCCGTTGCACTCGCGGAAGCTGCTTTAAACGCTCATCCAGATCTGTCAGCGTTTTTCGGTGTGTACGCATATAACGGTCCAAGTCAAGCTTTGGTCGTGGCCAACGCTGGTAAGAAAGACAAAGTGAAGATCGTGTGCTTTGACACGACACCAGATATCCTTTCTTACGTAAAAGATGGTGTGATACAAGCTACGATCGGTCAGAGACCGTACATGATGGGTTACTTGTCTGTCACGGTCTTGTTCTTAATGAACAAGATAGGCGTGCAAAACACTCTAGCCTTACTACCAAAGGTCACCGTCGATGGTAAAACCGATTACATGATCGACACGGGCGTCGATGTGGTTACCCCAGCGAATTTGTCGGAGTATCTGAAAGAAATGGAAACATTGGGCATTCCAATAAGGTTTTGAAAAAGAAGGGGGTTCATCCCCCTTCTTTGACATGGAGGAGAGTTGATAGTTGTATGCAAGAACTTCTTGTGGCGAAGAAGGTCACGAAAAGGTTTCCTGGTGTGATAGCGCTCGACGGAGTAGATTTTGAGGTTCAAGAGGGTGAAATTTTATCTCTCATAGGTGAAAACGGGGCTGGGAAGTCAACCCTCATAAAAGTCCTCTCGGGCGTATACAAAAAAGATGCGGGAGAGATCTTCTTGAGTGGCGAGAAAATAGAATTTCACAGTCCCGCAGACGCTTTCAAAAAGGGTATAAGCGTCATTCACCAAGAATTAAACCTCTGTGACAACATGACAGTCGCCGAGAATATGTTCTTGGCACATGAGATGATAAAAGGAAAGAGCTACAGCTTGACAAGTGTTGTGAACGACCAAAGTATGTACGACAGGTCTCAAGAACTCCTCGAGATGATAGGTGCACGCTTTTCTTCACGGATGTTAGTCCGAGACCTGAGTACGGCGCAAAGACAGTTGGTCGAAATCTGCAAAGCTCTGACGCGTTCACCGAAGGTAATTTTCATGGATGAGCCAACTTCATCTCTGACGCTGGAAGAAACGAAAAAACTATTCGAGATCATTAAAATGCTCAAAGATCGAGGCATATCCGTCGTGTTTGTTTCTCATAAGATCAACGAGGTGATGGAAATCAGCGACAGGATCATCGTCATGAGGGATGGAAAAAGGGTTGGAACATTGTTCAAGGACGAGTTCAACGAAGATAGTATAATACAACTGATGGTCGGTAGGAACATCGAATACTTTCCGCATTTGGAAACGAACCCAAAGGAGATCCTACTCGAAGTCAGGAACCTGTCGTGGAAAAACAAGGTGAGAAATGTCTCCTTTTATCTCAGAAGAGGCGAAGTGATCGGTTTTGCCGGATTGATAGGAGCCGGAAGAACTGAGACTGCATACCTTCTGTTCGGCATAAACAAAAAGGATTCAGGGGAAATATACATAAATGGAGAAAGGGTCGAGATAAATTCTCCCAAGGATGCTATTGAACAAGGCATAGCTTTGATACCAGAAGATAGAAAGTTGCAAGGTTTGATCCTCCGAATGACTGTTAAAGACAACATTTGCCTACCTGTTCTTGAAAAAATAAGCAGATTTAGATTCATTCTCAACGAAGCCAAGCAGATTCAAGTTTCAGAATCCTTAGTCCAAAAGTTCTCCGTGAAAACCCCATCAGTAAACCAGATTGTTGAGAATCTATCTGGAGGGAATCAGCAAAAGGTCGTTCTCTCGAAATGGTTGGCAACAGATCCGGAAATAATCATCTTCGACGAACCAACCAGGGGTATCGATGTCGCAACTAAAGCCGAAATACACAGGATGATAAGAGAGATCGCTGCGAGAGGAAAGGGAGTGATACTGATTTCCTCAGAACTACCGGAAATATTGAACCTGAGCGATAGAATCATCGTCATGTGGGAAGGTCAGATAAACGCCGTTCTCGACAACAGGGAAAAGAAAGTTACCCAAGAAGAAGTGATGTACTACGCCTCGGGTAAAAAGATAATAAAGAATTAAACAAAACAGGCTCGGTCGTCAGCCCTCTTTGATGTTAAATTTTGAACTTTCTCACCTGTTCCACCAAGCTTTCTGCTATCGAACTCAATTCCTCAGACAAACTGCTCACGTTCTGTGCAGCATTCGCCTGCTGTCTCAACGCCTGCGTCATCTCTTCCACCTGCTGCGCTATCGTTGTGATCGATTTGGTAGCTGTGTCCATCGCACTGCTCATCTCTTCTGCAGCCGCACTCTGCTCCTGCGCACTCGCTGCCAAACTCTCTATCTGACTCAACATGCTGTTTATCTGCCCCATTATCTTGCCGAACTGCTCTGACACCATCTGTGATTGCTTGCTTATACCCTCAACAACGTTCACTACCTCTTTCGTAGCTCCATCTACCCTCATCGCTCCTTGGCTTATCTGTCCAAGTATCTGTCCTATCTGATTCGTCGCTTTCTTGCTCTCCTCTGCAAGCTTTCTTATCTCATCCGCAACCACTGCAAAGCCTCTGCCTGCTTCTCCTGCTCTGGCTGCCTCTATCGCAGCGTTCAACGCCAACAAGTTCGTCTGCTCTGCTATGGAATTTATCGTCTGCAGTATTTGACCTATGTTCTTCGCTTGCTCGCTCAGTTCTCCTACCACCAAAGCTGTCTGTTCCACTTTGTCTTTGGCTTGTTTTATCATCTCCACGATGCTCTTTATGGCACTTTCACCTTCTTTGGCTGCCATGCTCATTTGGCTCGATCTTTCTGTGAGCTGTTGTGCCGCCTTGGATACGTTCTGTGCGCTCGCTGCTACTTCTTCTATGCCACTGGTGACTTCTTGTATGGAAGCAGATGCGTTCTGTGCCGATTTGTTGACTTCTTCCATCTGTGATGAAAGCTCTTCTGAAGAAACGCTCAGCTGCTGAGCTGACGAGGCCAACTGTTCACTCGAGGATGCAACTCTGTCAGAACTTTGGGATATCTCCGTCACCATACCGTTCAGATCCTGCTGCATCTTTTGGAGGGCCTGTGATAGTTCGTAGAATTCCTTGCTTCTGAACTTTGCCTCGAGTTTTTGTGTTAGATCACCTTGAGCGGTCTTGACGATGAACGATGATAGTGCGCCAAACGGTTTGATCAACACGATTTGAATGAAGAGATATCCTATCACCACCGCTGCGACTACGGCTATCACAACAACGATGATCGCGTTCCTCAAAAACGTCTTGTTACCAGCCGAAATGATCTCGTTCACCCTCTGTTGTGGCACGCCCACGAACAGTATTCCTATGACGTTGCCTCTCTCGTCCAAGATGGGATCGTAGGCTGTGAAATAATCTTTGCCCAAGATCTTCGATGGTCCCACATACCTTTGTCTCTGCGTTATTGGTTTATAGGCTGCGCTTTCCTTTCCAAGGAAAGTTCCAACGGCTCTCGTTCCGTCGTCTTTACGGATGGAAGTTGAAACCTTTTTGAAGTCGTCGCCTTCGGCTTGAAAGATCGTTGCGACCACGTTCATCTGCTTGCTTATCTTGTCAACCACTTCGAATCTGTCTTTGATTGGTTTACCGTCCTTGTCCACGAGTTGACCGTCTTTCAAAGAGAGCGTTCCGTACTCGCTTTTGACGTATTCTTTTAGAACTTCGAGTGCGCCGTTGATCTGCTGTGTGTACATTTCATCAGTGACGTTGGAGATGGTCCTTTTGTTTTGCAAGCTCGTCGCCATGAAAAGTGGGACCAAACCTATGAGCGTAACGGCGACGACGAGTATTATGCCGTAGACCCTCAGAGACAATCTCATTTTGCACAACCTCCTTAGGTTTTGCTTCCAAGTTGAATGGGGAAAGTTGTCACTTTGAATAAACTAACAAGCACAACGTTAGAAAAAATGAATGTAATTAAACGAGTAAGTAAACAAGAACGAAAGGAAAGTATAAAGAAGCTTGATGTGAACAAAATCAAATATAATGCGTACACTCTAAAAGTGAACAGCGTTGCAACATCGGAATTTCAACGAACACTCATTCGCATTTGTGAGTGAATCTCACGGCTCTTTTTCGGATCACGTACAATTCAACCAAACCGCCATCTTTCCAGCCTGTCTGTTGCACCAAAGATGGTACGGCACCAACGTGATGTTTCGTTCTGTCTTGAGAGTGCACCTCGAATATGGTCTGTAGAGCTGCATGTCTTTTTCTATTTCAAAGCCTCGGCCTGTCAAGAATGTTGTCCTTCCCAACGTCGAGTCGTATTCTACGTTCTCTTTGAGAGGTTCGTTTGGATCCAGCGTGAAGGTCCACACGTCAACGTCTGGATTGTCGATCTGCTCTGCGCAGAAAAGAATTGGTCCTTTGAAGACCGCTATCTTGTCGGTGTTCTCTCTAACGTACGGGTGAGACTGCACCAATCTCACGTTCATTTTGAGCCTCAATACGATTCTGTTCAAACCCTTCCACTCTCGTGAGAGTTTCGCATAACCGTTCTCGAGGTTGAAATCCACTTCTCCATCGTTCAAGAAAATCTCGAAGTCCTCCACCCAACTCGGTATTCTCAAGAACAGATCGAAACGAACAGGATCTTCTGTTTTCACGAGTATTTCTACTTCGCTCGAGAAAGGATAATGTGTGTTCTGCCAGATCGAAACCTTTTCACCGTTCAAGGTAGCTTCACAGTGACTGTTCTCGTAGAGATGAACCCAAAGGCCTTTGTCTGACACCGTGTACAGATAGTTCGTCATGCTCGGCAAAAAGCGTGCCAAGTTGGTGGGGCAACAAGCGCATTTGAACCACTCTTGTCTGACATGCTTGCCAGAATCCTCCAGCGGGTTCACGTAGAAGTAATGCTTCCCATCTATGGAGATGCCCGAGAGCAGACCGTTGTAGAGGACAAGTTCCATCGTGTCGGCGAAAACACTCTTTCCAGTTGCCAAGAGCATTCGCCAGCTCCACATGAAATTGGCTATCGCGGCGCACGTCTCTGCGTACGCCCTTCGATTGGGAAGCTCGTAATCTTCGCCGAAGGACTCTCCTTCGTACCTCGATCCAACTCCACCAGTGATGTACATCTTTTTCGTGATCATGTTGTTGTAGAGTTCGATCAGAGTTTTGAAGAAACTCTCTTCTTTCGTTTCCAAATAAAGATCTGTAGCACCACAGCACAGATACAACATCCTCACGGCATGGCCCACGACCTCGTTCAATTCCAAAAAAGGTTTGTGATCTATCGTGTATTCCTTGCCGCCGGCGTATCCTTTGCCTCTCTCGAGGATGAAGAAGCGTGCCAGATTCAAATAATCTCGGTTCTTGGTCTGCCTGAACAACTCCACGAGCGCCATCTCGATCTCTGGATGTCCGCTCGCACCTTTTTTCTTATCCGGGCCGAAAGTTTTGTTTATGTGATCTGCAAATCGCAATGCCACGTTCAACAATGTCTTCTCCTTGGTCACTCTGTGGTGTGCTATCGCCGCTTGGATCAAGTGGCCTGCGCAGTAAAGCTCGTGCATGTTGGCAAGATCGGTCCATCTATCTTTCTCTCTTTCGAAGGTGAAATACGTGTTCAGATACCCATCTGGAGATTGCGCGTCGGCGATCTCTTTTGTGACCTCGTCGAGCATGGCTTTCAACTTCTCGCGCTGTTCAGGATTTGCATAGATGAGAGCGTAAGAACAACCTTCGACCCACTTGTAGACGTCCGAGTCGTTGAAGAAGTACCCTTGGAATTCACGATTTATTTTTCCACTCGCCCTCCTGAAGTTGTCTATTCTCCCCGTGCTTTCGAGTAGCTCGTACTGGCTTGGAATGGTTATCTCTAAAGCCCTCTCCAAGTACCGTCCCAGATAACCGTTGATACGTACGTTTTCCAAGGCAACAGGTTTTAAAAGAGCGGCTGGGCTTTCTTCGCAACGCATGAGGAAAGTGTCATTCATCTTTTGACCCCCCGTTTGAGAAGAGGATTGGAAATTCCGTGATCCTGAGCGCAGTGCAACCGTAAGGAACCAGATCGATCTCTTCGATTTTGGCGTTCTTAAGTGTGTTCTTGTCAACTCGCGGTGGCTCGGCGGCCGAACCGTTCAACAAGGTCCAACCTTCGACTCTGAAAGCCTTGACTTTGATCTTCATCAACGGTTCTTTTCCTTCGAATGGCGTGGAGTGCTTCGCGACGTTTCTTTCGAGGTTGAACTCGTTGGGCAAGATGAGTGCGTAATTCCAATCGCTCTTGGGATAGACTTCGTAGTCTGCGAAGGGCTCGTTCCCTTTGATCTTTCTCCATTCCTCCTCTATCTTGAGGCTGAACACCAAGGGTCCTCTCTGAACGAAAGCGGTGTGATCGGACCAAGGTATGGTCTGGATTTCGAAGTGGAACATGACCTTTACCCTGCTCTTTCCCTTGGGTAAGTGGAGCACAGCGAACTGGGTGTTGTCGTACTCTCTTCTTTCATCGTTGAAAACCACAGTTGTGCTTCGAGACCAAGAAGGTATCCTCAACATGAGTCTTATTTCTCTGTCCGTGGTGACGAAGAATTCGACGGCGTCATCGAAGGGATAGTTCGTTTCCTCGACGATCTGAACCGACTCAGAGCCGTTCCATTTGTATTCCAAAACACATGGAGCGTAGGCCATTTTGACGAAGCAATCCTCAGACGACTTCATCCAGAGACTCTTTGCAAACTTTGGCCAACCTTGATGCATGTTCGCCGTGCAGCAACCAAAGTTCGGTTCTAAACCGAAGATGTTCGAATCCTCTTTGTTGTTGTACCAGTTCCTCTCTTGAACATTGCACAGAACTTGGTTGACCTGTTGGTCGTACTGGTGTGCGTAAAAACCAGGCCTAATCGTTGCAGGCAGTGCGTTGTACGCGACCACTTCGAGTCTGTCTGCGAACAAAGGATCTCCGAACACTTTGAAAAGGTTCTCCAAGCTGTACATGAATTCCACGACTGCGCACAGTTCGGTGCCCTGTGTTGTCTTTCTACCGTTCAGATGCTCATCACCGCTGAACATCCCGTTCGGTTGACCGTGATGTTTCGTCAGCGATTCGAGACCTTTCAAGGCGACCGAATGAAAGCGTTCGTCGTGCGAAAGTGCGTATCTCAAGGCGGGTTCCTTGAACGCCATGGCGACGTTCACGACGTGTGTGGTGTGGTAAATGAAGAACAGTTTC
Source organism: Pseudothermotoga hypogea DSM 11164 = NBRC 106472 (assembly GCF_000816145.1). Taxonomy (NCBI): domain Bacteria; kingdom Thermotogati; phylum Thermotogota; class Thermotogae; order Thermotogales; family Thermotogaceae; genus Pseudothermotoga; species Pseudothermotoga hypogea. The sequence goes on from NZ_CP007141.1 coordinate 1,332,826, forward strand.
TCGATCTCTTCCTTCGTCAGTCCAACCTTTGCAGGATCACGAAGTAGTTCTTTCCATCCGTTGTACGTTCCGAGCATTTTCATGAACTCCTTGGGAAGGTATCTCTCCGTGGGCTCAACGTAAGGAAAGTTCTGGAACAAGCTGGACCAGTCGATGGTCTGTTTCAAGATCTCTTTTGCCAGTTTCAACAGAAAAGGCTTGTTGGTCCTTTCGTACAGCCAAAAGATCGGAATGAGATTTTCAAATCCTCTCGCCCAAGCCCAGTGTTCGAGAGGTCTGTACTTCAACTCTTTCGACTGATACTCGAAATATCTGATCATGAAGCTCAAAACCCTCGAATCCTTCGTCGCTTCGTAGTAACTCGTCAGGGCTTTCAACATGACCATCCTCGGCCACCAATCGACGTTGCTCTTCGGTCCAAAGAAACCTTCCACTGTTTGACTCGAGAGGACTGAGTTCATCCATTTCTCAGCTTTGCTGATCAGACCTTTCTCAGAGAGGATGTACGCCAGTGGAACCAGCCCGTCACAATAGTAAGGACCTCTTTCCCAGTCTTCCCCATTTCCACCCAACCACGCGCTGTTCGGGCCAACATCGGGCCAAATCTCGTCAAGGTGACCCGTGAGACCTTCCGCCTGAAGTTCGAGTTGCTTCTTCAACCATCCGGTTGGTTTCACGTATCCCAGATCGATCTCTTTAAACTTCGACACGATTCTCGAACTCAAAGCCATCACCTCTCGTTGCGTTTCACCAAGACGCAGAAGGTATTCTTCCGCGGAGCTTCTTCGAAGACGTCGAAAGTGAAACCTCTGTGGACCTTGAAAATCTTTGAGAGTTCTTCCAGCGCTTCATCCTTTGAACTCGCTTCGAGTAAGAGTCGATAGTCCGATTCGTCCTTCGTCAGCGAAACGAGTCTGAAAGTGCTCGAAGGACAGAACGGCGACGGATCAGGCTGAACGGCAGCGAGCTCGAAGGGTAACGTGTAGGATACGATCACGTTCAATTCAGAGCAATTTTCTTCTTTCAGCCTCAGCTTTTTGTTGAACACACCCTCCAAAACTTCGAAATCAACTCTTTGCCCGTTCAACAGTACATCGATGTTTTCTGCTTGCTTGGGGACCCAGACCGAAAAATCCATTCGATACCCCTCTGGAACTTCAGTTTGGTAGACTTCTTGGAAGTGGTTCTCGTCTGTTCGAATTCTCTTGAACGAAAGTTCAGCTGAAGCTGTTGCCACTTTCAAATTCTTCACCCTGAGCTCGTTCATGTTCCAGGGGATCTGTGGGGACAAGAGTATCTTTCTATTCAGAAAATTCGCTTCGAAACCCAGCAAACCTTCGACCAAGGGTTGAATCGCCATACTTTCGGACCAAGCTTGGTGCGGACATATGCCGGACGGCTTGTAAACTTCGCCATGATACACTTCGCTTATGTAACCCTTCGCGAAGTGTCTCGCCGAAAGGAGGTTGCACAGAAGATGGTTGAAACCGCTGTGCGTCGAACCTGCTTTGAACTCGGCCAAACTGACCCAGCCTGTGAAGAGTGGCCAAACGGTCCCTTCGTGGTAACCGTTCGGATTGAAGATGCCAGAACTCTTTGAGATGATCCTCACACCCCAGTCGGTTGAGAAATCGTTGCTCGCGTAGGGAATGACTTGTCTTTTCGCGTCCTCAAAACCTATCGCACCCAAGTACACCGCCACGGCCGTCATGACGGTGAAATGGTTGAGTCTTCCCCCATTGTGCTTTATTCCAAGGATGTACAAGCCAGTTCTCTCATCGTAGAATCTTCCGATCGCTCGCTTCGTCCTTTGGAGTGCCTCTTCAGCCTTCCTCTTCACTTCGGAATCGTTCATGAGCTCTGCAAGCTCAATCGTTCCCTCGAGCGCCGAAAGCCATATGGCGTTCAGATAGAGCTCTGCGTCCGATCCGTAGAGCTTGCCACCCTCGATCCAACCGTGGCCTTCTATCGTGTTCTCGATCAGTCCATCGTTGTTGCGATCGCTCGATAGACAGAACTCGAACGCCTTAACCACGTTCTTCCAATCTTCTCGAAGGAACTCAACGTCGCCACTGTGGTTAACGTACCGGTGGAAAACCAAGAGAAAGAGTGGCGTCGAATCGGACGCATCGAAGTGAACTACACCGCTCGAAGTCAGTTCGTGAAAGATCTTTCCATCTATCCTCTGATACTTCATCAGCAGTTGCAAGTTCTTCTTGACCGTTTCCCAATCACCTATGTCCAGTAGTGCCATGCTTACCCATTCGCTGTCCCTACCGAAGTACCAAGCATAGCCGGGTCGTGCCGAGAACCAACCTGGTTTGCTGTTCGCATAACCAGCCATCAATCCTTCACCGATGCCAGGTACAGACGTTAAGAACTTTATGGTACCTATTTTCGCCAGTTGGAACATCCTGTCGAAGAGTTCATCGTTCGTTTCCAACTGTAGTGTGGTGTTCAGATAGTTCTTCAGAAAAGATGAGTACTCGATCAGTTCCGCAGTGAAATCGACCTCGTATGGTACTTGCTCTTGCTCCAAGAAACCACCGAGGCAGATGGAAACAGAATCGTCCACGTTCGTGCTCATCGTGAAAGTCAGCGAATTTTCATCGTTGGACCATCTCGTCTGCGTGGGAACGTTCATCTTTATGAAGGCTTTCAACATACCGTCGGAGGTTTGAAAGACCACTTCTCCAGTTTCATCGCAGATGTTGAAGGACTTTCCACAGTTGAAAGCTTCATCGAACGGCCACATGATGCGAGAGTCGATGTTGAAATCGACTTCCAGCTCCTGAGTCTTTCCGTCTTTGAAATCCAGTTGGATCATGAAGATGGGTTTTTCGAGGCTCACGAAGGATGTGAGTTTGAAGTTCTCCGTTTCGTGGATGACCCTGTCTGGATAGATGCGGTGGAAGATCTTCTGCTCGGAGATCTTTTTTTCATCTATCTTGAACGAAATACTTTTGACTATTCTGAACGGATGAACCCAAACTTCATCGAACTCACCGTTTTCTTTCAGATTTGCAAGTATCCTTCGTCCACAGAGGTTCGCGTAATCTTCACCGAAACCTTCGTGAACGAGCAGTTCGAATGTTTCGAAATCTTTGAGAGGTTTGATCCTGAATTTAGTGAATTCAAGACCACGATCGAGTTTCGTCTCGTTCGAGCAACTGGGCCAGTAAAGAGCTGGTTTTTTGGAACCACTCAGCATGTACTCGAGGATGTTCTTCACGAACTGCTTCGCCTCGTGGATGTTGTATTGTATGTGAGAACTTTTGAAATTGAGATATCCACCGATGCACAGGATCTTCTTCGAATCGAGTTCGTATTCCCAGATCAAAGCGTTTTCCCTGATCACAGAGATGTACCTTTTCTCGACCGCCACGATCCTCGCCTTTTTACCCCTGTAACAGAAGACCTTCTCCGAAGTGTCTTTGTCCAAGACGAGGTAGGTGTAGAAACCACCGTGCAACGATTCGAAGATGGGATGGTACTTGTAAGACTGAAAACCTCGTTTGTCCCAAGGATCTTTTGACATCACCAGCTCGAAGGATTCGACCACGTCATTCTGTTCGATGATCTTGCTCACCTCAGCTGCAGCTTCTCCGTAGAAGACCGCATGCCGATGTCCCAACACCCTTTGAACGATGTGAGGATCGAAGATGCCATGAAACCAAACCACATCCGCCTCGTCAACGTTCTGAACGATCTCGACATTTTCGAGCGACAGATCGAAGAAATCGTTTTTCACCAGCAAGACTCTCACCGAGACTCACTCCCTCTTCTGATACTCTGACCAAACGTATCTGTATTCGTCCAAGCCTTTTTCAACGCGTGCGGGAAGATGAAATCTCAAGGTTTTGATCTCCATGGGTTTGAGCGTGATCTGTGTTGACACTTCCTCCAAGACTTCACCCAACAAATTGATCTCTTCGACCTTCACGAAATCAAACTTCGGTTCCATGCTCGCAAAGATTTGTTCCTCTTTGGGATTCCAGATCCTCACGATCAGAGAGTTTCCTTCGACGTAAATTGCGCTCAGTTGTATCTCTCCAACGATCTCGAAAGGTTGAAAGGATTTTGAACCGACTCTTCCTTGAGCCTTTTTTGCAATCATGGGTCTGTTGAATTCCTGAGCCATTCTCAAAGGATCGCACTCTACGTTGAGGGCGATACCGTATCTGGTACGAACGCTCTTGGCGAAATTCTCACCATCCCAGGGATCGTACAGGTAAAGAACCGCGTACAGCTCGGACCCATTCCTCACGAACCCTTGATTCCCCGAATGGAGGAACAACATGTTCGCATCATCGCAACGAAGCTGAACGAACCTGAGGCTCGCGAAGTGGTTCACCACGTCTTCGAAGAACTTCTCCGAGGTCATCCAATCTCCCTTCGGATAGTACCGATAGTGCTTCAAATTCGGTATACCTCTCTCCACACCGAACGGATAATCGTAGACCAGCTCTTTCAGTTCTTCTTTCAAATCCATTCGAACCATCAGAGCACCTGCGTAACCTGGTTTGGGTTTTTCGATCACTTCGATCTCAGTTTCTATTTCCAGATAATCGTTCAGCTCGCCGAATCTGAAACTCTGTCGGCATTCGTAAGGTCCAACTTTCACACTCGTTCTCACGTCGATCAGGTCTGGCAGGATCCTCTTCAAAGTCGGTTTTGACAAGGGGACAACTTCGTATCCTTCGCAGATCAGCTCGTTCAGTTCGTAGACTTTCCCGTTCGACTCGGTCCTCACGATCCCGTTGGGCTGAACTGTCCACTGGGCACCGTGCCAGAGGACTTTGATTCCTTCCTCCGTTTCCCACGCTTCGATTCTGCAAGAGCCATTCTGTTCGTCTAAAGCGAAGACACCGAGCGCTGGCACATCCTCAACTGCCACGATCTGATCTGTTCCTTCGACACGCACATAGCCTTTTCGCTTCCACGGTAAGGGATTGAAAACGCACAGCTGAGATGTCCCGTCGACGTTCTTTGAGAACATGTCCATGTATCTTTCGACAATTGGAGTGGCCAAACTTTTCGCAGTCTCAAGGTAGACCTTGCCGATGTCTCCACAAAAACCTTCACACTCGTCTATGTCGTGGGCTTGCGAGATCATCAAGAGCCTTCTCGCTTCTTCGATTTCCCAGTCTGGATAGGCAGACCACTGAGGTGATAATCCGTTCACGTACGCTATGCTTGCCAGGATCTGCGCATCGTTGATGGTGTTTTCGATCTTTCTTCTCTCGATCCTCAACGTGTCACCGTTTTTGCCTAAGGAAAGTCCGTGGTAAAGGTCTGTAGATTTGAAACGAACGATACGTTCAGGTTTTCGTAGATCGACTATTTCGGAAGGTCTTATGGGTTGGAATTCGAAGATCTGACGCAACCTTTCCAGTTCCTTTTCGATCAACTCGGACCTACACATCCACTTTGGTGAGTCCATCAGCTCGAGCCACTGTATCAAGAAGAGCTCCTCGTTCTTCTCAACGTGTTTCGATATCGTTCTTTCAAGATCTTCTGGCCATTGGTGAACACACAGGTCGGTGAAAGATAAGGCACGTATCTTCGAACCATCCGCGCCTTCCCAAAAGAGAGTTGGTTCTTCGAACTTTGGAACGCTCGGTGTGTGCCAGGTTTCTTGAAAGAAGAAGCAGTAAACTTCGTAACCGGCTTGGAGCAAGAGCTGTGGAAGCTGAGGAAAGAAATAGAACTCCTCTTCCCAAAAGAGCTTTGGACGAACGCCGAAGAGTCTCTCACAAACTCTGACTCCGAAGATTATCTGTTGGACGTTGCTTTCTTCATCTATGAGATGTGGATAAGGTTGAGTGTACGTTCCTGCAGCTATTTCGATCTTTCCTTGTCGAACGGCTTCTTTCAATCTTTCGAACGTGTCTGGATGTTTGAAGGCCAAATATTCATAACCGATGGCGTCGAAGTTGATGGCGCCTTTCAAACCCTTTTGCACAAGTTTCAGCATGTCTTTCGTGGAATTCTCAAGAGTCCCAATTCCCCACATCCATTCCATGTCGATCCAGTGCATGTGGTTGCCGAAGGTGTAGAAGATCTTTTTCTTCATGCAAGATCCCTCAAATCTTTCTGAACGTGATCTTCAAATTCTTCGTTCCTGTCGTTTCGACTCTGTACAGAAAATCGTCCAGTCTCGAGACCGTCAAATCTGGCTCCGTTCTCACGGCGAAGCCTTCGGGGCAGAAAAAGTAGATCACGCTGTCGTTGACGTTCTCGCACTCGAGACGGAACGAGTTCTCACTTTTTATTTCACTTAAAATTGCTGGTTTCGCGTTGGAAAGACCGAATTTCAAATTTGTGTACTCCAAAGCGTAGTCAATACCTTGCAAATTGTATCTGACTGAGAATTCGTCTTCGAGGACAAATTCGAACGGAGTTTCTGCAACGATTTCCCCAAATCGTGGCTTCTTCGGTTCGAAAGTCACCTTGATCGGTTTCCGCGACAAATTCTTGAAACGGTATTCAAAGCTCTTACCTTTTCTCACGAACTCGATCCTCACCGTACTGTCCGCGACCTTCAGATTGTCGATGACGAACCTTTCCCAGTGTATGGGTACTCTCGGTCTGAAACGCAGAATCTTTTCGAACGCATCGACCTCTAAACCGAACGTTCCCTCCATAACAGACCAAAGAATAGGACCAACGGAGAAGAGTTGATGGGGAACTGCCGTGATGATTGGAGCAAAAACGTCTCCAGAGAAAAGCTCGGAGAGATGGGTTGAATTCTCCTCCGAAAATGCTCTGAGCGCGGCTTTCACGATCTGCCATCCTTCAAGGATATGGTCCGTTTCGTACGCAGCTTTGGCAACGAACCCGTTTATGAAGTACCAAACGCTACCGAGGTTGTAGTTTATCGGGTCGTAATGCTCACATACGTCTATGGATCTGGCACCCCACCTCGTCATGACATCGCTTCTCAACATCTTCCGCATGGATCGCTTCGATCTGTCTGGATCGAGCACACCGAAAGAGATTGGAAAGGCAGGCCAAGGGGTCAGATAAGGGAAGAGTTGATCCGAAGCGTTGATGGACAGAAAATACGAACCTTTGACCTCGTCCCAGAAGAATCTCTCGATGGAGGTTTCAACCTTCTCGATCTTTTCTCTCAGCTCACGGCAGACTTCTTCTTCCCCCATTCTTTCGAAGACTCTTTCCAACTTCTTCATGGCAGCAAGATAGATCCCACTCGTGTATATCTCGTACTTCGATCTTCTGAAGTCACTGATTTCCAGCGCTCCAAGACCGGCTCTGTAGTTGACTATCAAACCAGTCTCATCGCACAACGAGTCGTAAAACTTCAGGGCCTTCAAGATTTTTTCTCTGTACTCTTCAACGAACTTCGTATCGCCTGTATGCAAAACGTAGTTCGCGCACGCGAGCAAGAACCACGCTGTCGTGTCCGCGTGCAAAAAGGCAAAACCTTTGTACTTGTTGAACCAATCGATGAAACCGTGAGATTGAGATATCTCGTGTGGGATCCTACCTTCCTCGTTCTGGAAAGAGAAATAGAAAGCGAGGCTCTTTTTCACCGTCTCCACATCGTTGAATCCACAGATCGAAAGCGAGTTTATGGAAGCATCACCCGCAAAGAACCATGCGAAGCCAGCTCTGGTGGACTTGCCCGAGGGACCAACGCCGGCGATCAGACCTTCACCGAGGTTTGGATTCTCGATCAGTCCCTTCAGCATCGATAACTTACCCCATTCGAAGAATTCGTTCAGTTCTTCGTCTGGCGTTTCAATTCTCAGAGTGCTCGATGAATAGTTTCTGTAGTGTTCGTTGGCTTTCTCAATCTCTTGATCCAGACCCTCCTCGATCTTCAGCAACTCTTGGCAGGCCTTCTTGCCCATCGCACCACCGACGATGCTCACCACGAAACGATTCACACCTCGAGAAACATGCAACTTGAAGGTGTGAGGATTGTCAGAGAAGGCGTGATCGCCTTCTTTTGAATACTTGATGGCTCCAACGGATCGAACGATCGCAGAAAAGCTGTCGGTGGGTTCGGAGATCAAAAATCCGTTCAAGGAATCGGACCAATGACAATACTGACCACCGATCGCGCCGGGCCACATGAGATTCAGTTCAGGCTTGAAGGAAACGATCATCTCCAAATCTGTGGAAGCGTTGACATCGTAGATCAGAAAACAACCTGGAAAATCTATCGGAGCAAAAGCCCGCTCTTCGAGTTCAAAAAGTGGATGTGCGTAGGAAATCTTCACTATCTCGGGTCTGAAGACGATATCGTTTGTGAACAGAGTCAAATCGTGCGTGTCCATGGTCTTGGGAATCCAAACGCTCGTCTTGAGATTGGCGATCAGCTTGACGGGCCAGCTCCAAACTTCCCAACCTTGTCCGAAGAAACCCATCATGCAGGAACGCTTACCGATGCTCTCCAAGTAGAGCCTCTGTCTCGTCTTGAGGTTTTTTTCATCCTTCTTTCACCTCGTGGGTTCGAACGTAGTTTCTTACGTCCTCTACATCAAGCTCTATGATTCTCTCGTAGGCTTCTAACGCTTTCGGAAGATCTCTGTTCAGTATCGCTTCGCACAGCTCCCTGTGGTAAGGTAAACCTCTATCACCGAAGTCCGTCAGGCCGAGTGGTGAGCGCCAGAGGATGGAAAGGATGGGAAAGAGAGTTTCAAAGATGCTCAAAAGGATCTTGTTGTTCGCGATCTCGAATATCTTTCTGTGGAATCTTTCATCGGTCTCGGCAAGATGCTCATGGCTCTCTATGGATTTCTCAAGATCTGAGAACACGAACTTCAATTCGTTCAGCTGTTCTTCGGTGGCGTTGAGAACGGCAAGTCTTATCGCACCACTTTCTAAACACCTTCTGACTTCCAACAGTTCCAGTATGTCTCTCGGCTCGTCGGACTTGACTTTCAGAGAGATGTTGAAGGAGATGTTCAAGCCGTTCTTTTTAATCACGTAAGTGCCACTCCCATGTATCGTCTTGGTGATGCCTTCCAGTTCTAAGAGCCTCAACGCCTCTCTCACGATCGTTCGACTCACGTTGAAAGTTTCCGCGAGTTTGTTCTCTCCCGGCAGTTTTTCGATGTTCTCCTCCAAAATCATCTTCTTGATCGCCTCAGCGACCAGATTCGCCTTTCTTTCTTTGCTCGTCTCGATCGTACGAATCACCCCCTATTCTTTCATCTATTCTTTCATACCAGTCAGGGCTATGCCCTCAACGATGTTATCTCTCATAACCCGAGGACAATTTGATGCCCTGAAGGAGCCATTTCTGTGCCACAAAGTAAACTACGATCAAAGGAATCGACGAAAGAGTGGCGGCCGCAAGCTGTATCGGATAGTCTATCGTGTACTGCGTTGCAAACATCGCTATCCCGACCTCTATCATTCTCATCTCTTTGCTCCTGGTCACTATGAGAGGCCACAGAAAAGACTTCCATGTACCGAGAAAAGTGAATGTCGCAACGGTTGCGAGGACAGGTTTACACAGCGGCAGTATTATTCTCCAGAAGATCGTAAACTCTGAAGCGCCATCTATCCTTGCCGCATCTTCTAAGCTCTGTGGTAGCGTGAGCATGTACTGTCTGGTCAAAAACATACCCCATATGTTCCCGAGCGACGGAATTATCAACGCCATGTAGGTATCTATCCACCCCAGGCTGCGAAGTATTATGAAACCAGGTATGAGCGTAACCACACCGGGTAGCATCATGAAACCTATGAATATTCTGAAGATGGTATCCCTGCCGGGGAAATTCAACCTCGATAGTGCGTACCCTCCCATGGATACCAGCAAAAGCTGACCCGCAAGAACACAGATGGACACAAAGACTGTGTTGAAGATGTATCTACCCCAAGGTTGGGACTTCCACATTTCAACGTAATTTTGAAATCTTGGAGTGGTTGGGAACAACTTCGGTGGGAAACTGTATATCTCGAACTGTGCCATGAGAGATGAAGAAACCATGACAATGTACGGCAACAGCGTGGAAATGGCTAAAACTGTCAACAGGAATATCGAAACGACTTTCAACGAGATTCGTGAAAATGTTCTTTTCGCAATCAAGCCGATCACTCCTTGCGTCAAAAGTACTGTTGCCAGCTTTCTTTTCCAAAGAGTTTGAACTGGAAATACGTCAGAACCAGCAAAACAAGGAAGAGCATCCAAGACTGTGCTGCGGCGTATCCCATTCTCAGCTCTATCCAAGCTGCTTCCCATATGTGATAGAAGACCACGTCCGTACTTCTCAAAGGACCACCCTGCGTGAGTACGTAAACAGGGGTGAAGACTTGGAACGAACCTATGACGCTCGTGATGAACACGAACATGGTGGTTGGTTTCAAGAGAGGAAGCGTTATCTTGCTGAATCTTTGGAATCTGTTCGCACCATCTATACTTGCAGCTTCGTAGAATGCTTGTGGTATGCTTTGAAGACCCGCCAAGAAGATCACCATTTGACTTCCCAAAGACTGCCAGATACTCAACAACATTATGGCTATCAAAGCAGTGTTGGGAGACGTCAACCATGGGATTTTCGGGACACCAAAGATACCCAGTATGTAGTTCAGGAGGCCGAAATCTCTGTTGAATATCCACCTCCACACGATCGTCGTCGAAACACCCGCCGTGACCACGGGAAGATAGTATACAGTTCTCAACAGTGCCATACTTCTCGTAGGTCTGTTGACTGCGATTGCGACTAACAGAGAAAAGAACATGCTGATCGGGACCTGCAGAGAAAATAGAGCGGTGTTCTTCATAGCGTTCCAAAAGAGTTTGTCACGGAAGAGCTCTCTGAAGTTGTCCAAACCGACGAAAGGTTTTGCGGGATCCACCACGTTCCACCTTTGGAAAGCCAGTATCATGGAGAAGGCAACCGGTCCAACTGCCCACCAAATCAAATGGATGAGTGCGGGTGCCAAAAAGATGTATCCGATCAACGTGGCTCTGAGGAACCGAGGTCGTTCTGCGTTTTTGATCGCAAAAGAGAGTACCCACAGGAACATGACAAAGACGGCAACCACGATCATTCCCAAGAGCCTCACCTTTGCGGCACTGTTCACAAGCGGCGTTTCTTCCTTCAGTGCGATAAAGGTTCGCTCACCCGAGGTCATCTTCCAGTAAGTGTAACGAACTTTATTTACGTGAACTTGTCCCACTTCAACATTTCCGATTTCGTATTTTGATTTCCAGTTTTCTAACGTCTGCGAAAGTCCTCCCCGAAAAGTCGATAAAACGATTCTCCCGTTATGACTCAACATGACTTGAACGTTCATCAGTTTCTTGACATCTTCGAAACGTCGATTTTCCAAGTAGGTGTTGCCCCAATCGCTCAGCACCTTCGCGGTTGATTCAACGTAGTTCGCGTACTCTCTCTGCATCGTTCCAGGTATTTGAAAAATGAAGATGTACAGAACGGTCAAGAACAACGGAAAAGAAAACAATGGTAAGAAGCGAAGACCCCTTGCACCTTTTCTTGCAGCGACGAGTATTCCCACCACCAAAGAAATCGAAGAAACGAGGAACAGGAAGAAGTCGATGAGTTGCAATCGGAAAATACTCCTCTTGAATGGCTCAATCTGTAAGCAATTTATGATAAAACCTTTGAGATTCCATTCTTGGAAATCGAAGATTGGTATCACAGTCAACAACTTCCCATCCGCAGTTAGATGGATTTCGGGTGAATGACTCTCCGAAGCTTTCTTCAGAACATCTTTGTCCACAGCGAATCCTTCACCGAAGATCTCTCCAGCTTTTGATACGAAGAACACCTTCCGTTGAGTCAGTCGCTCGATCTGAGAGAAAAACTCTTTCGGGAGCATGGTTCCTGACACGAAGACTAAATCCTCACCTTCCGAAGACTGAAGGATCGTCGCAGTCCTGATCTGTAGACCTTCGCCCAGAGGGTAGAGATCCGTTAGAAAAGTCCCATAGTCTTCGTAGAGAACTGTTTGGACCAAAAGATCGTTGTACAAATCATCGGCAGGTAGCTTGCCAAGATCTTTGACCACGTTTCCAGCCAGATCCATCCAGATGACGAAAGAACAGAATTGCAGGAACTTTTGATTCAACTCATCCAACCTCGAAATGGACAAATCTTCCTTCAAAAGGATGTCAGATACCCTTTTCTCGAAACTGTACAAGAAGCTGTTCAAAACGAAGGAGCTGGTCCTCACAGATTCTTTTTCCAGATCTTCTTTGTATTTCATGACGCTCTGTTCCGTGTAAAAAATGGAAACAACAAAAAGGACAGCGGTGAAAAATACCACAGATGAGATCGCATACATTTTCGCTTTCTTGCTCACGATCGGTCACCCCAATTTAAGAAATGAAGGAGGGGATCCTGTCCCCTCCTCAGATCATTCCACTCTGCCCTCTTTTATAGCCTTGTCGATCTGTTCAGCCGCCCAATCGAACGCTTGTTTTACCGTTTCGCCCTTGATTATGATCCTGTCGACGGCTTCCGCCCATGTTCTTTCGAAGAGAGGTCTGTAGAACTTCGTTCTCGAACCCACTGGTACCCTCGCATAACTCAGCATCTCTATGAAGGCTGCATCTATGGGGCTCGCCTTGGCCTGCTCCTGAGCTATTTTCTTGTTGGCAGATATGGCCAGCCCACCGACCAAACACCTCTCTCTTTGTGCGTATTCACTGGAGAGCCATGCTGCCAGCTCGACGGCTAACTTCTTGTTTGCGACGTTGGCTGGAACAGCCCAACCGGAAGCGTAGGTCACAGTAACGTTTTGAACACCCACAGCACACGGGAGCGGAGCAACACCTGCATCGATCGGTGCGCCCTGTTCTATCTGCTTCTTCACGCTGATCCAGAACCACCTACCAGTGATGACCATGGCAACTCTTCCAGTGAAGAAGAGTGACGAAGCACCTCCAAGGGCTGCTGCTTCCTCTGGAGTTGGCGCATAGCCTTTCTTCAAAAGGTCGACGTAGAAGCTGTAGGTCTTCACGTTCGTCTCGCTGTTGAGATAACCTGTGGTTTGAGTGAAATCAGGTGAGAAGACGTCTCCTCCGCCAGCCCACAACAACGGTACGGCGACACCGACCCAGCTCGGGAAAGCAAATCCCCAAACATCGTTCTTACCGTCTTTATCGGTATCTTTGGCGAGCTTTGAGACAGTCTCCTCGAATTCTTTCAATGTCCATCCCTTTGCGGATGGGTAAGGTACTCCGTACATGTCGAACAGTTTTTTGTTGTAGAACACTGCGACGGGACTTGTGTCTTTGGGGAGTGCATAAATAGACCTGCCGAGTTTGAAAATGTCAACGAGAACTTCGAAGTATTCGCTCAGATTCGTTCCGCTAACTCCTTCCGAGGCCAACCCAGACAAATACGGTGCCAGGTTCAAGAGAAGCTTTTCTTCCGCATACCTCGGCACCATTTCTGCGTCCAACAGGAAGACATCTGGAGGAGTTCCGGCCGCTATGTCTGTCAGGATCTTTTGGTAATAGTTCTGAGGTATGGGCTCATAGACAACCTCAACGTCTGGATGCGTTCTCATGAATTCTGCGAGGATCTTTTCGTCCAGCTGTGCCTCGAGTGCTCCCGCCCAGCTTGCGACTCTGAGTTTCGTCTTACCGAAGCCCAGGGTGACAAGCGCTAAGATCACGGCGATGACGACGAGCTTCCTCATAACCTTACCTCCCCCGTTTTGGAGGTCCATCAGATGGCCTCCGTTGTTTTTCCCGATTGTTGCATACTTGTCTATTCACTAAACAAGTATGCAACTTTCCAAGGGAATTTTACATGAGTTGCGCGCAGAATGTTTGTAACAAGAATTTGCAATGTTCTAAAGCATTGGAATCTTTCCTCGGGAGGATTCTCCGCCCGTCCTTCCAAAATAAAAACGGGCCCCGAAGGGCTCGTCTGAGTGAATTTTTTCCTTCACATCTTAAACTTTCTCACCTGTTCCACCAAGTGTTCCGCTGTCGAAACCGGTTTCTCGTGGAGGCAACAAACGCAAGAATTGACGCCAAAGATATGGCAAAAGCCTACCGCTTAGGTTAAATCTTCGAAAGCATGTCGAAGACTCATCGAGCGTCTTGGCCAAGATCACAGCTCTTCCCAGAGCCTTCTTATCTCGTCCGAATACTTCGAAAAGATCTCGAGAAGCTCGGGGGAGAATTGTCTTGGCAAAGTTTTTTCATCACCCTCAACGATGATTCTCAGCGCCTCTTCGTGGTTCAAAGCTTTCTTGTACGGTCTGTCGGAGCGAAGGGCGTCGTACACATCCACCAAGCCAACGATCTGCGCTTCTATGGGGATTTCTCCATCTTTCAGACCAAAAGGATAACCCGAACCATCGTACCTTTCGTGGTGGTACAGCACGATGTTCCTTGCAACTTTCAGTTTCTCATCGTCTCCCACCATTTCCGCACCCCAAAGGACGTGTTTCTTCACGATCTCGAATTCCTCGTAGGTCAACCTTCCTGGCTTGTTCAGTATCTCCTTTGGCACTTTGATCTTTCCGATGTCGTGCAGTGGTGCGTAGAGTTCTATCTGCTCAACGAGCTCTCGTGGTAGGTTCAACTTCTCCGCCAAGAACTTCGAAAGTTTTTTCACCCTTTGGACGTGTTCACCCGTCGGCTCGTCGAAGTTCTCAATCACGGCGCTGAGCTTCTCTGAAAGCAAATTGTAAGCGTACCTTATTTCCTCTTCTTCCAATCTCAATCTTTCGTACGCTTCTTCGATCTCTCTCTGCGAAGCTTCGAGTTGATCGTAACTTGCTTTGAGTTCCTGGGTCTGGGAATCTATGATCGTCACCATGTCGGAAAGCTCGCTTGCGAGCATCTTCATTTCGTACGTCGGTTCTTCGATTTCTTCGATCTCGAAACCTCTTCCTGAAAGATAGTTTCTCGCCGCCTCGACGATGTTTTCCATGGGCTGGACCACAGTTTTTTTCAGTGCTTTTCTCAATCTTCGAACTGCGAACAGGTTCACGATGAAAACACTTGACACGACACTCAGAGGAGCTATCAGCGAGATCAAGATTTCGTCAAGCAAAGAATCTTCAACGACCACGTAAGTTCCCGCTATGGAAGGTTTTGCAACGTAGTTCGTGAGACCAACCCTACCAGACGCGATCTTCTCTAATCCAACAAAATTGAGATGGGAAAAGGTCTTCAGTGTTCCCTTCTTTGCCAGGATTTGTCCCATTTCATCGACGATGTAAGAACGATCGATGAGTAAAGCCTCAGCCACGTGGCTCGCAAGCAGATCCAGTGCAAGCACACCGAGCAAGTTTCCATCTTTATCGTACACAGCCTTGGCTAAGGCGATGGTGGGTTCTTTGAGAAAAGCGTGCAAGAAAGGTTTCACTAACACGTGACCTTCAGGATTCTGCGCCGCAGCTTGGTACCACGGTCTTTTTCTCGGATCGTAATCTGGTCCGTAGTCGTATTTTGGATAGGTGAACATCTTGCCGTCAGATCGACCGAACGCTGGGTAGGAAACCAAAGGATGATAATGTTCGTAGATTTGTTGAAGTAAATTCACAACGCGTTCTTCGTTTTCGAAGATTTCGGTTTGTTCGGAAAAGACGTTCAGAAGTTTTCCAAAGGATTCCACCGCGTTCGCCCAGTTTCTTTCCAGTTCAATGATCCGCACGAACTGTTGGTTTTGAACGATGTGGTAGACGAAAAGAAACGTGATAACGAAGAGTACAAAAGATAACAACGCTGCGGACAGAAAAACGATCTTGGTGATGCTCTTTTTCAGATGGGCTTCCAACTTGGGAGGATTCGTTGTTCGATCAAAATCAGATTCTTTATTCTTGAAAGTCTTCATTACCGTCCCCTCTCACTTTACTGACTCGATATTATACATCTCAAAAACGACGAAATGTGCCTGATCATAAATCTTCGTAACATTAAAAAAAGATGAAAAGTTGGACAGACCCGTCCAGATGTGGTATAAATACAAGTGAAAAAGCAGTTGGAGAGGTGGCCGAGTGGACTAAGGCGCACGCCTGGAGAGCGTGTGGTGGTCAAAAGCCACCCGTGGGTTCAAATCCCACCCTCTCCGCCAGGTACCGGGACAAAGGTCCCGGTTTTTCAGTAGTAGGGAGGCGTCACGATGAAAGACGTGCTGGAAAGTGTAAAGAGCGAGGTGGAGAAGATCTTGCTGAGCATGGGTTTGGAACTGTTCGACATCTCGTTCAAAAAAGAACGTGGCCGGTGGGTTCTCAGAATCATCATCGATGATCCGAACGGTTACGTGAGTATAGCTCAATGTGAGAATGTTTCGGTGAAGGTATCGGATTATCTGGATCGGGAAGATCCGATCCCGTACAGCTACGTGCTGGAAGTTTCTTCCCCCGGATTGGACAGACCTCTCAGGGGATTAAACGATTACAAGAGGTTCGTCGGAAAACTTGCAAAGTTTTGGCTCGTGAACGGCCAGGTGCACGTTGGGAGGATCGAGAGCGCGCAAGAGAATCAGATCGTTCTTGATGTGCTCGGCGAAAAGATCACGTTCAGGCCAGAGGACGTGAAACGCAGTCGTCTCGAAATAGAATTTTAGGAGGTGAAACGATATGAACTTGAATCTTCTCGAAGCGCTGGAGCAACTTGAGGAAGAAAAAGGCATCTCGAAAGATGAGATCATGGAGATACTCGAAAAGGCTTTGGTGAGTGCGTACAAGAAAAACTTCGGAACGAGCAAGAACGTCGAAGTGAAGATAGACAGGATGACGGGAGACATTCAGCTCTACCAAGTTTTCGATGTGGTGGAAAACGTGACCGACGAGTTAACGCAGATCAGTTTGGAGGATGCGCGCAAGATCGACCCGCTCGCTGAAATTGGCAAAAAGATTTACAAGAAAATAAGTGTCAAGGAATTCGGAAGAATCGCCGCACAAACTGCCAAGCAGGTGCTCATACAGAGAATCAGAGAGCTCGAAAAGGAAAGACAGTATGAGCACTACTCTGAACTCGCAGGTTCCGTTACAACGTGCGAAGTGATTCGTGTCACGGCCGATTGGGCGGACATCCGAGTGGGAAAGATAGAAACGAGACTCATGAAGAGAGATTGGATTCCCGGTGAAACGATAAAACCAGGCGATCTGATAAAGGTCTACGTTGTGGACGTGCTGAAGGACAGGAAGGGTCCAAAGATCCTGGTGAGCAGGTCCGTTCCAGAGTTTGTGATTGGTCTTTTCAAACTCGAGGTGCCGGAAGTGGAGAACGGGATCGTGCAGGTAAAAGCAATAGCTCGGGAACCGGGTGTCAGGACGAAGATCGGTGTGATCTCGACAAACCCGCAGGTTGATCCCGTCGGCGCGTGCATAGGCGAAGGTGGTAGCAGGATCTCTTCGATCTTGAAGGAACTCAGAGGCGAGAAAGTGGACGTGTTCAAATGGGTCGATGACCCAAAGCAACTCATAGCGAACGCGCTTGCTCCAGCCTCGGTTGTGAGCGTTGAGATACTGGATGCAGAAAGGAAGGCGGCCAGAGTCTTGGTACCTCCGACGCAGTTGTCTTTGGCTATAGGCAAGGGTGGTCAGAACGCGAGGCTGGCAGTGAAAGTGACAGGTTGGAAGATAGACATAAAGCCTGTCATGAACGTGTGAAGGGAGGTAAAGCATGCTCTACGAATCGCTCAGAAAAGAATTGAGATCGCGTAAGTACAGAATGACTGCCCAGAGGGAGATCGTGTTGAAAGTCTTTGCGGAGTCCGGCGAGAGACATCTCGGTGCGGAGGATGTCTACAGAAAGCTTCTGGAAAAGAGGTACAGGATAAGCAAGGCGACAGTGTACAGGACCGTGGAACTGTTGAGCAAGCTCGGCTTTCTGAGAAGACTCGAGTTCGGTGAGGGGGTCTATCGATACGAGCTGGCGACACCGGATGCGGAGACGGTCCATCAGCACGTGATATGCAGAAACTGTGGTGAGCTTCTGGAAATAGACGAACAACTTGTCAAACAGCTGGTCAAGAACGTGGAGAAGCAAACAGGATACGTTGTGACGGACTACGATGTGAAGTTCTTCGGGCTGTGTCCGAAATGCCAGAGCAAGAACAAGAGTAAGGCTGACGAAAGCGAGTAAGCCAAAAAGTTTCCACTCAGGTTCAAAAAGTAAGACGACAGATCGATCAACTTTTGCATTGCCCAAGCTAAAGGTGTGGCGCCGCGGATCAGGATGGCTGCAGCGCTTTGAAGATTCATTGCGAAAAGAAACATGCTCAAAACGCTGGCCCAGAGCAATGGTGTTGCAAGCAAAACCGCCGGGACACTGATCAATGGAGCGAGTAGGTTCATCGTTGAAAACAGTGACAGGAATGGTGCCACACCCAAGAAGGCGAAGAGAGAGATCAAAAGGTTCGCAACAATGCCTCTGAAGGTTTTCAGATGTTCCTGCATCCCCACGAGCGTCGCCGCCGCGCAGTAGCTCATGAGAAAAGATGGGGATAGAAGAATAAAAGGTTCGAACAACAAATTCAACGTTGCGACGAAACCGAGCAGGTTCAGCGGTTCGATCGGATAATCGATCAGTTTGAAAAAGTTCCATACGACGAGCATCAGAGCGGCCCTGAGCGCCGAGGGTGAAGGTCCCGTCATGGTTGCGAACACGAGCGTGAACAGTACTGAAAGTGGTCTTCTCACGAAAAGACTGTGGCTGAAGAGAGAGATGAGAACGTCGAACAGCGTATAAACGATACCAACGTGCAACCCGGAGACCGCGAACAGGTGTGCAAGACCGCTCTTTCTCACCTTCTCCGCTTGAGACGCGTCGAAGGAAGGATCTGAAAAGACGAGTGTGGAGAAGAGTTCAGAATAGTCGGGCGCGTTGATTTGAAAGAATTCGATGATCTTTCTCTTGAACTCGACGAGTTTTGAATGAACTTTCTCAAAGCCTCTGTTTCCAAACTCTGTTCCCACACCGAAGGTTGGCTTCATGGTTAGAGGTGGGTATGCAAAATGAAACTCGATTTTCCCGACAGCGTAGGAGGACTCACCTGCGTGAACCTCTTTGCTGTAAAGTTTGAGATTGTGAAGAAGGCCTTTCCATTCACCGTTTGAGAAGATTTTAACGTTAGTTGCGATCACGTAGCTCGATCTTTCGATCTTCGCATACCCCACGACTTCGTGAGTACCGCTGATTCTGTGAACCGTGGCGAGAAAGCTTCCGAGAAAGAGAAATATCGCGAAAAACGTTAGAGATTTCTTTCTGAACAGCAGGAGTAACAATGCCAATGCAGTTAAAGGAAAGGCTGGGGAAAGGATCACCCCAGCCGAGAGAGCACAAAAGACTGTGAGCCAGAAGTATTTCATGCACCGAACTTTTCAAGCCTCAGAGCGTGTGCGAGTGCCAATCCCATCACATCCACGGCGTAGATGGTTCCCAGAGTTCCCCTCGCACACTCGAACTCGTCGAAGGCCTTGCTCAAGCCTTTTCTCGCGTACTTCGAGTGGATCATCAGAGGAACAGGATGCCAGCTGTGCGCCTTCAGGGCAGTTGGTGTTGAGTGATCACCCGTGACGATGAGCACGTCGGGCTGAAGATCGAGAAGGATCGGCAAGGCCTCGTCGACTTCCTCTATAACGTGCACCTTGGCTTCGAAGTTACCGTCTTCTCCGTAGGAATCGGTTTTCTTCACGTGCACGTAAAAGAAATCGTAATCGTTCCATGCGCGCTTCACGGTTTCAAACTCTTCCTTGATGGTGTCGCCCGTCTGAACGATCTCCATTCCAACAAGCCTCGCTATGCCTCTGTACATGGGATAGGTCGCTATCGCCGCGGCTTTGAGTTTGTACACCGCCGGGAACTGCGGAAGATTTGGATACTTTGAAAATCCTCTCATGAGGGCACAGTTCATTTTTGGTTCGTCCGACAGTACCCTTTTTATTTCGTCGAGAAGTTTGTTCACGATGCGCGCCGTTCTTTCCGCCTCGGGCGCCAGAGCCTGTGTGTAAACGAAAGGTTTGCCCTCCTTCTGTGGGTCGGCATCGGACAGTCTGTCGTCCAAATCTTCACCCGTGAGTTTCACCACGAACCTGTGTTCTTTGCCGGCGTAGAACGAGACCTTCACGTCTTCGATCGACTGAATCGCCTTAGAAAGTTTTTCGACGACCTTCGAGCTTTCCTCAGTGGAAGGTCTGCCAGCCCTACGATCGAGAACGATGTTGTTTTGAATGGTCGCGAAGTTGGCCCTTGCGACGACGTCTTTTTCACCCACGTCGACGTCCGAACCGAGCGCTTCGAGTATGCCACGACCGATCTGGTACTTCACAGGATCGTAGCCGAACAGCGCCAAATGTCCAGGACCGCTACCTGGTGTGACACCGTGCATCACAGGAATCGTTTGACCGAGGTCGGACTCCCTCGCGACGCGATCCAGATTGGGTTTCCTGGCAGCCTGAAGCGGAGTCTTGTCTTTCTCACCCGGCACGTCTCCGACCCCATCCATCAACAGCAGAACGATCTTGGTGCTCGCAGTTTGAACAAGTTCGCTCAGGATCTGTTGTCTGTCGTACATCCCATCACCTCCAGAACGTTCTTGCAGAGACATTTCAGGTTTTCATCCCTCATTGTGTTCACTTCCTCCAGGGTTGGATTCACAGAAAGCACTTTGAGCAGCGCTAAGAACAGTTCGCTGGCCGACGTGAAAGTTTTGCTCTCGATCTCATCCAGAGAAAAGGTTTCATCGTCTGTGTGCGAAACCTTTCTCGCGAACTCCCAGTGGTATTCTTGAAGATCGAAGACAGTATCGTTGACGTAGGATTCCAGATCGAACCCCCCATGAACTTTCACGTGCATTAAAAGTCGGATCAAGGCTATCGCGACGGCCAGCATGGTACCGCTTGAGCAGAACGCGACGACGGTTTTGGTGACGTTCTTTTCCATTTGAATGGGATCTTCGCTGCTCGATACGGCTACGGCCAGCAGGAACTTCATCCAACTGGCATCGTCGATCTGTTCGTCCTGCATGGGTAGGAAACCTTCTCTCACCAAGTTCGTCCTCTCGTTCTGCGGTAACACGAAGCTGAGTCTCTGAAGGTCCAGTTCACCTCGAACGATGCATTTTTTGATCTTGAAGACCAGTTCTTCGACACATCGTGAAGCTACCAGCGGACCTGTCCAGGACTTCAGATAGTCTATGAGTTCGAGCGCCCTGCTTTGAAACTGCTCGGGCACCTTCTCGAGCAATTTGATTCCCTCTCGCTCGTTCACGAACAGTGTGAGCAGTGCTTTGTTGTAAACGATAAAAGGCTCGTTACTCAACTCGCTTGCTTTGTCCATCTGAACCTTCGCTTCTTCGTAAAAGCCAAGCCTTCGAAGACACAATGCGTACTCGTTTAGCAGTACGGGATCTTCGTGGTTCTTCTCAAGCAGTTTTCTGAAAATTTGTAACGCCTCGAAATGCTTTCCAAGCCGTGAAAGTGTGTAAGTCAAATTGAGCGCGCTTTCGAAATCTTCGCTGTTCAACTCCAGTGCCCTCTTAAACGCCCTCTCGGCCCTGTCGTATTTCTGCAACATGTTGCACGCCACACCCAGCCGAGCGTGGGCAAGATGAAAGTTTGGATCTCGCTGTGCGGCAACCTGGTAAAAGTCGCAGGCGATCCTCACCTCACCCATCTCTAAGTAGCAATCTCCGATTCGAACCACGGGAAGAAGAAATTCTTGATCGAGCTCGAAGGCCTTCTGGTACTCCTCTATGGCGTCTTCGAACTCTTTTTTTGCACGCAGGATATTGCCGAGCTCGTAGTGGGCCAATGAAAAGTTCGGATTCCTCGAAATACAAGATCTGAGACAGATCTCGGCCAACTCGTATTCTTGTTTCTTCACGTAGATGAGACCTTTGAAGAAATCGTAGCGATAATCTTTCTCTAACTTGCCGGCCCTTTCGACGTAGTCGTTTGCCGTCTCGAGATCGTCCACGTTCAGAGCCGACTTCACTTTTTCGTAATAGAAATATATCAGGTACGATTGATAGTACGGATCCTTTGAGATCGAATATTCCGCCTCGAGCCCCCGGACGATCACGTCCAGTGGAATTCTGTCTTGATCTGCTATCAAGGCCAGATCTTCGGCGAGAACCGGTAGCTTTAGAGGAAGATTCAACTGTTTTGCCTTCTCAGCTTTGAGCGGAAGATACACTATCGCCTTTATCTTGATCCACCTCCTGTGGAGTTTCGAAACTGATTCTTCCAAATTTTCCCTGTGCGATCCAGTTGAAGAAGTTCACGCGCGCCCTGTCCAGATCCGGTACGCCACCTTTGGAGAGCATTCTCTTCTCTAATGCGTACTTCTCTAAGAACGCGTTGAGATCCCGTTCTTCAAGGTTTGCGATACGGGCGTATATCTGATACGCGCGCTGCATGACTTTCTCGTCCACCATTTCAACGCTCAAACTGCCTATCAACAAGAGCTTCGCACCGAGTTCAACGCTCCAGAGTTCTGGCAACAATAGCCCGGGTGTGTCCAGAACTCTGAACAGACCTTCGACCGAGAACCACTGCAAAGACCTTGTGATGCCCGGTGTGGCGCCGACCTGCGCCGACCGCTTGCCCTTCAACTTGTTTATCAATGTGGACTTTCCCACGTTCGGCACACCAACGACGATCAGGAGAGAGCCTCTGTCGGTGTGTTTGGCGAGAAAGTTTATGACCTTTCTTCTGTCCGTATCTTTGTCGAAGACGAATACTTCCTCGTTGCTGGCTTGAAAATGTCTCTCCCAGAGTTCGGTGGTCTTCGCATCCGCGATGTCCGATTTGCCCAAGAAGATCAGCCTTTTTTTCGCTCTGAAAGGTGCTTTGCTGTAAGACCGACTGGCCAAAGGCGCACGCGCGTCCAGAAGTTCTATGACCACGTCTACCAGTTTGATGAGCTTCGAAATTTGTTTCGATGCTTTGGCCATGTGACCCGGATACCACATGTCCTTTCCTCCTCAAAGATTGTAGCATCGTAGTGGTAGAATAATCACGGAGGGATGCTTTTGAAGGTCCTCGGCTTGATTTTAGCGGGTGGCCACAGTGAGTCGCTTGGATCTCTCGTTTCGAAACGTGCGAGTGCGGCCCTCCCGGTCTTCGGAAAGTACAGAGCCATCGATTTCACGCTGAGTAACATGGTGAATGCGGGCATAAGAAAGGTGGGTGTGTTGACGCAGTACAACCCCAGAAGCCTCATGGATCACCTCGGCTCGGGCAAAGAATGGGATCTGGACAGGAAGAACGGAGGTCTGTTCATTCTCCAGCCTTACGTGAGCGCGGAGGGTTCGTACTGGTACAAGGGCACCGCGGATGCCATCTTCCAGAACATGACCATCCTGAGGCGTGGAGAAGAAGACTACGTGCTCATCGGTTCGGGCGATCACATATACAAAATCGATTTCACACAAATGTTCAATTTTCATTTCTCAACCGGTGCCGACATAACACTTTTGGTGAAGTATCTCGACGAGACCTACGATCTGACCAAGTACGGGATTGTCCAGATGGAAGATCACAAGATAGTGTCGATAGAGGAAAAGCCCCAGAATCCCAGGGGTAACTTGGCTTTCTTAGGCGTTTACTTCATGAACAAATACCTCTTGATGGAACTTCTGTACAACTACGTGACGAAGGGTGAGAACGATCTTTTGAACATCGTCATCTCTCAGCTCGGCAAGTTGAAAGTTCATGGTTACGTCTTCAACGGTTATTGGAGGAACGTGAAGAAGGGCATAGACGAGTACTTCAGAATAAACATGGACGCGCTGAGGAAAGAGATTCGTGAGGAACTTTTCTACAAACATGGAAAGGTCTACACGAAACTGAAGGACCTGCCACCACCCAAGATTGGTTCAAGCGCAGTCGTGAAGAACAGCATCATCTCGGATGGCTGCATCGTCAACGGGCATGTAGAGAATGCTGTTCTCTTCAGAGGAGTGATGGTGAGGGCCGGTGCAGTTGTGGAGAATGCCGTAGTGATGCAGGACACAATGATCGAGGAAGGCGCCGTGGTCAAGAACGCGATACTGGACAAAGAAGTGCTGATCAGACAGCAGGGCAGACTCGTGGGAAAGGAAAAATTGGCGGTGATGGAAAAGAGGGCGGTACTGTGAGGTGGTCCGAATGAGGCGTGTGCTCGCACTGATACTCGCGGGAGGACATGGAAAGAGGCTCGGTGTACTCACCGAAAAGATCGCCAAACCCGCAGTACCATTTGGAGGCAAGTACAGGCTCATAGACTTCACGCTGAGCAACTGCGTCAATTCGGGCATATATCACGTTGGAGTGTTGACGCAGTACAGACCACACCTTCTGATCAGCCACATCGGAATCGGCAGGCCCTGGGATCTGGACAGGAAGAAGGGTGGTTTGGTCATCTTGCAACCTTATCTTGGTGGTGTGGCTGGATGGTATAGGGGTACGGCGGACGCGGTTTATCAGAACATCGAATTCGTCGAAGAGGCGAACCCTGAACAAGTGCTGATACTTTCAGGAGATCACGTCTACGCGATGGATTACAACGACATGCTGGACTTTCACATACTCAAGAACGCCGAAGGAACGATCGCCTGTATGGAAGTGCCCCTTGACGAGGCAAGCAGGTTTGGAATCATGGTGACGGACGTTGAGTCGCGGATCGTGGATTTTGAGGAAAAGCCCCCCAGACCCAGATCGAACCTGGCATCGCTCGGCATATACGTTTTCAACTGGTCGTTTTTGAGAGAGTACCTCATAAGGGACGCAGAAGATGAGGGCAGTTCACACGATTTCGGAAAAGACATTATTCCGAGAATGATAAAGGAAGGTAGGCGGATCTTCGCCTTCAAGTTCACCGGATACTGGCGAGATGTCGGGACGATCCGATCTTACTGGGAGAGCAACCTTGAACTGACGCGTCCTTTACCACCTTTGAACCTTTACGACAGACACTGGCGATTCTACACGCAGACCGAAGAGATGCCGCCGGCTTATTGCGCACCAGAATCGAGGATTTCGAATTCCATCATCAGTGAAGGTTGTGAAATACACGGAGCCGTGGAAAACAGTGTGCTGTTTCAGGGTGTTCACGTTGGTGAGGGAAGCATCATCAAGAACAGTGTGATCATGACGGGTACGATCGTTGGTAAGAACTGTGTGATAGAGAACAGCGTCGTGGCAGAGAGAGTGATGATCGGTGACAAGGTTCAGATCGGCGTTGGTGATGATGCCCCGAGCGCTCTGGACCCCGAAGTTTACACGGGTTTGATCACGGTGGTTGGCATGTACTCGAAGATCCCAGAGAACATTCGTATTGGTAAAAACTGTGTTGTTGGCGTGGGTGTGACAGAGAAGGACTTCAGCGTGGAGGAACTCCCGTCTGGTGGATTCATACTGCACGGGGAGTGATAATTTCTGGACTTCTACTTCGTCACTTACAGACTCAAGAGCAGAATAACTGCGGAATTCGGCATAGGTTTTTTCTTCGGTAAGAGCAACGATGTGCCCGAATACGACGTGTTTGTCGTTCCGACCAGGCTCGCCAACCAGCTCGTCATCGATCTGAGGGCGGACTACGGGTCGTTCATGAAGGCTTTCACGCAGCAGAAGAACAGATTCTTCTCTCAGTACCCTGAGACCGACGACATGTCCAGGGAGATCTTGAATTATCTCAGAGGCACCATCAACAGGAGAGGCCCCCAACTGCTCGGTGCGGAACTCACCGCCGCTGTGAGAGACAACGATGAAGAGCTTGTCATGTACATAGTTCAGGAGTTGTTCAAAGAGTGGGCACCGAAGATCGAAGTGGACGTCGCATGCAAACAGCTGAGCTATGAAGACATATCCGCCGAAAGTTACATGCAGTTCTGGGAAGACTTCGAGGCCGAGGGACTCGGAGAGGTCATGACGCGGGCGGATCTGGCGGATCTTCCTGAGATCTTTCCGCTGGTGGATCCGGTGATGGGTAAACCCCTCTCGGAATTCGATCTGGGAGATATGGTCTTCTTTTTGATCTTGAGTGTGAAAAATAAAGATAAACTCGAGAGGCTGAAGCAGATGTATCCGAAACACTTTTCCGAAACGAGGAACGTTGTTCCCATCTCCGGTACGCTCGTCGCCAAAGAACTGGTGAAGGGTAAGAAGGGTGAGTACTACCTGATAAAGGTCGATCTTGGAGAAGGATTGGTTGGAAAGGGTTTGGTGCCCAAGTCCGTCAAGGTCATGGCGGATTATTCGCGGTTTCAGGAGAAAGTTTCCTCCGTGGCGAGAGGTCAGCAGAACTGGGAACAGAAGCTGAACGAGATGTTGAACTCCGAAAAGCCCAAACAAATTGAGCGTGTTGAGCCCAAAGTGAGCTCGACCGTGAAAGTCGGCAGTGGCGATTTTCTGATCGCCTTCTTGATAACGCTACTGATAATCGGAATACTGCTCATCGCGTCTTATTTCTTCATGCTATGAAGTTCAGAAGAGGCTTTCTGTTGATCGATGCCGTTGTGGGAATGTGCATCATAAGTGCGATGACAGTGATCGTTTTCTTCTGGACTAAGAACCAGAGAACGATCGTCGAGTGTTTGTACATCTCGGACCTGGCAGTGAGAACGGTCGTGAACGTTTTAGTGAGAGATTTTATGGAACATGACATTCTCTCATCACTCAACGGTTTTGAATTGGTTCACCACGATGGTAAGATTGTATTAAAGATCAACGATCACGTTTTTGGTTATCGGTTTGAAGGTGAGAAACGTTGAAGCTGAGATCTTCGGCGGGCACGCTGTACAAGCTTGGATTGAGGCAAGGACCAGTGGAGCAGCTCAAAACGGCGTATCTGATGCTCGATGGTGTGTGTCAGTTCAACTGCAATTACTGCACACACGCTTTGACCGTCGCGAAGCTTCCTTTTCTCAGCAGGGTCCTCTGGCCCGAGATAGAAGACTTCCCCGCCTTCCTTGAGAAACTCAGTCAGAGCGATTTTGAAAGAGTGTGCATTCAGGTTGTTTCCTACCGCGAATTCGAAAAGGATCTGCTCGAACTCGTTGAAAAGTTGAAGATTTTGAAAAAAGCGATCTCAGTGTCTGTTCGCACGACAGATTTGAAGTTCGTCCGGCAGCTGTTTTCGCTTGGTATAGACAGGATTGGAATAGCGATAGATGTCGTGAACAGGGAACTGTTCAGAAAGTACAGGGGCGGAAGTTTGGACCGTCTGAAACGATTCATTGAGAAACTCGCCACTCTCTATCCCTGCGGGGTGACGACCCATCTCATGGTGGGTCTCGGAGAAACTGATAGAGAATTGTTCGAAACGATGGTCTGGCTGAGAGATATCAACGTTGAAACGGCGCTGTTCGCCTTCACACCCTTGAGGGGCACGCCTTTGGAGAACCATCCAAGACCACCAATCGAAAGGTACAGAAAGATTCAGCTGGCGCGATTCTTGATTTACAGAGGGCTCGAAGAGTATGTTGAGTTTGAAGGAGATTCGATAAAGGCTTTCAAAGAACTGCCAGGCGGATTTGAAAAGGCCTTCCTGACGAGTGGTTGTCCCAGTTGCACAAGACCGTATTACAACGAGAATCCTCTTGGGCCACTTTACAACGTTCATTCGGAAGAGATGTTGAATTCGCTGGAGGTGAAAGGATGAAGCTCCTAACCTTCAAAGGTGGAACCCATCCACCCGAAAAGAAGGAACTGGCGAAGGATAAAGCCCTGTTGAGGATGGATCCACCCCAGTTCGTCTACGTTTTCCTCTCGAACCACGCTGGAGCCCCTGCCAAACCCGTCGTGAAGGAAAACGATACGGTCAAGACGGGGCAGATCATAGGCGAACCTGGCGGTTTCATCTCAGCGTACTTGCATTCACCGGTGACCGGCGTGGTGAGGAAAATAGACAAGCTCTATCATCCTGTGCAAGGCAGACCCATGGAAGCCATCGTTATCGAGAGAACGAGCGAGGATGACTGGCAATTTCTCGATCATTCAGAGTGGGAGAGTTTGAGTAAAGAACAGCTTCTGGAAGTCATCAAGAAGGCGGGCATAGTGGGGCTCGGAGGCGCCATGTTCCCAACGCACGTCAAGCTGAACCCGCCCGCGGGTAAGACCATAGACACTTTCATTGTGAACGGCGCCGAGTGCGAGCCTTACTTGACGGTTGATCACAGACTCATGCTCGAACAGGCAGAGGACCTCGTGCTCGGTGTGAAGATCGTGATGAAGATCCTCGGTACCAAGAAAGCCTACATAGGTGTCGAATCTAACAAAATGGATGCGTACGAGCATCTCAAGAGGCTCTGTAGCGACAGCTCGATAGAAGTTGTACTTCTGAGGACCAAGTACCCGCAGGGTGCGGAAAAGCAACTCATCTATGCGATCACGGACAGAAAGGTTCCAGTCGGTGGATTGCCCATGGACGTTGGAGTCGTCGTTCAGAACGTTCAAACGGTCATTGCCATAAAACGAGCCGTCGTGGACAGAAAGCCGTTGATCGAGAGAGCGCTCACTATAACGGGAGAAGCCATCAACAATCCCATGAACGTGATCGCGCGGATCGGTACGACGATCCAACAACTCGTTGACTTCGCCGGAGGCTTGAAGGAGGATGCCGAAAAACTGATCATGGGTGGCCCGATGACGGGCATCGCGGTGAACAGACTCGATCTTCCGATCCTTAAAGGCACTTCGGGTATCACTGTGCTATCTCACGAAGCAGAACCAATCAAGAAGCCGTGCATCAGGTGCACGAAATGTGTCGTGTCTTGCCCCATGGGACTACAACCGTACTTACTATACTTGCTCGGTAACAAGAGAAAGTACGATCAGGCCGTTGAAGAGGGTCTAATGGCTTGCATAGAGTGTGGCGTTTGTGCGTACGTCTGTCCATCGAAGATCGATCATGTCAGGGTCATAAAGCTCACGAAGAAGGTTTACCAAGCATTGAGAGGTGGTAAGAAATGAAACTCATCCAGAGCGACGCTCCTCACATAAGAACGAAAGATTCCGTGAGATCCATAATGCTGGACGTTCTTCTGGCACTTGTCCCAGCTGTGGCCGTGGCCACGTTCTTTTTTGGCCTGTACGCACTCTTTCTCTGCTTGTTTGGTGCCATCGTTGGCGAATTGATCGAATGGTTCATAGTGAGAATTTTGCGCAAACAGAAAGATTTCAGTTTCGATCTCAGTGCGGCGGTGACGGGCCTGTTGCTCGCGATGAATCTTCCACCCACGGCACCGTGGTGGCTCTTGTTGATAGGACTGCTGGTTGCTCTGGGTGTCGCAAAGCACGCCTTCGGTGGCATAGGTCAAAACATTTTCAATCCAGCGCTCGTTGGGAGGGTGTTTTTGCTGATCTCCTTCCCAACCCTGATGACGAAATGGACAGCACCGGTCAGGGGTTTCACGAGAATGCCGTGGGATGCCATGACTTCAGCAACAGCTCTGGGGGTACTCAAGGGTTCCGGATTTTCCGAAGCGATCCAGAGGTTCAGCTATGTCGATCTTTTCTTCGGAAACGTGGGTGGTTGTATCGGTGAGACGAGTGCGTTCGTTCTGTTGCTTGGCTTCATCTATCTGTTGGTCAGGAAGCGCGTCAATCCAGTCATACCTGCGACGTACATAGGCACGGTCTTCGGTTTTGCGAGCATCATGTACTTAGTGAACGCAGAAAGGTTTGGAACACCGCTGTTCCACATACTCAGTGGAGGATTGTTCTTGGGAGCTCTGTTCATGGCGACCGACATGGTGACCAGTCCGATGACTTTGAAGGGCCAAGCGGTGTTCGGTATCGGCTGTGGTGCTGTGACGATGATCATCAGGCTGTTCGCGGGGTATCCCGAAGGCGTTTCGCTCGCGATCCTTCTGATGAATGCGCTCGTGCCTCTGATCGACAGGGCCTTCAAGCCGAAGATTTTCGGGGAGGTCAAAGTATGAAAGAATACATCAAAACAGGGCTCATTTTGATGATTTATTGTGCCGTCGCTGGATTGGCACTCGGTTTGGTGTATCAGATAACCAAGGACAGGATCGCCTTGACCGAGGTTCAGGAAAAGCTCGGCGCCGTCGAGCAGGTTTTGAAGGACGAATCTGGTAATTACATAGTGGCTTTGGACCTGTTGAGATCAGCCGTTAAGAAAGTCGATCAGGAAGTCAAGGTGATCTTTGAAAACGAGAAGGGCAAGGTTTTCTCTCCAGTTTACGAATTCGATTCTGAGCTTGGCAAGGTCTACGTGCTTACAGGTTCCAGTTTGGGCTATGGGGGGCCGGTCACGGTAGTCGCGTGTTTCATAAAAAAGCCAGAGGGCTTTTCGCTCTTCTCTTTGAAAGTGACGGATTTTTCGCAAGAAACCCCTGGACTGGGTGCGAAGATAGGAGATCCAGAAGTACAAAAGAGGTTTTACCCCATGGAGGCTTCTGCTTTGAAGAACGGGGTTCGAGTCGACAAGGATGCGAATCTGTCGCACCTTTCAGCTGATGAAGCGAAAAAGCAAGGTGTCGCCAAGGTGAGTGACGTCATGACGGGTGCCACGATCACACCTCGTGCGGTGGCGAACGCTTTGAACGCGATGCTCGATTATCTATCGGGGGTGAAACGATGAGCCGAATGACGGAGTTCACGAAAGGTTTCTTCAAAGAAAACGCGACGTACGTTCAGGTGCTCGGCATGTGCCCCACCTTAGCCGTGACCACGAACGCGATCAACGGTTTCGGTATGGGACTTGCGGCCACAGCGGTTCTCACGTTATCGAACATTGTGATTTCTTCGATCAGAAAAGGTGTACCCGCCAAGATAAGGATTCCCATATTCATAACCGTGATAGCCACGTTCGTCACCATTGTTGATCTACTCATGCACGCTTTCACTTACGAGCTTTGGAAGGCGCTCGGAATATTCATACCACTGATAGTTGTCAACTGTATCATCATGGGCCGTGCGGAGGCTTACGCTTCGAAGAACGACGTTTTGAACTCAGCGTTGGACGGACTCGGTGTCGGGTTAGGTTTCACAGGTTCACTCGTGCTGTTGGGCTCGATCAGGGAGATACTCGGCAACGGAACGATCTTCGGTGTAAGACTGTGGAGTGGATTCAACGTGTTTGCGATGATACTTCCTCCGGGAGCTTATATGACACTGGGTTTGTTGGCGGCTCTGTTCACGGCGATCGGTTTGAAACGCAAGAGGGGTGAGCAGAAATGAGAGTCTTTCTGATACTGTTTTCTGCGTTGTTGATAAACAACTACGTGTTCATACGCTTTCTCGGCATATGTCCGTTCCTCGGTGTATCAAAAAAGCTTGATACAGCAGTTGGGATGGGCTTTGCCGCCACGTTCGTTTTGGTGATGTCCTCGGTGATAACGTGGTTTGTGAACAAGTTGTTGGTCGTCTCGGGCCTCGAGTTTTTGAGAACGGTTTCCTTCATTTTGGTCATAGCGACCTTCGTTCAGTTCGTCGAGTTCGTCATAAAGAAGAACAGCCCAGCGCTTTACGAGGCGCTCGGTATATACCTTCCTCTGATCACGACGAACTGCATCATATTGGGCGTTGCGATACTGAACGCTCAAGCAAAGTACGGCTTGCTTGAAGCGATCTTTCATGCGCTTGGCGCGGGATTGGGATTTCTCCTCGCTCTGGTGATCTTCGCAGGCATCAGAGAAAGGTTGGAACTCTATGAGTTGCCAAAGTCCTTCGAGGGTCTTCCGATCGCACTCATACTGGCATCCATCATTTCGATGGCTTTCATGGGCTTTCAAGGTCTCATAAAACTGTGAGGTGGTCGACGATGGTCGTTGTCTATTCAACTTTGCTCATGGCGGTCCTTGGTTTGGCTTTCGGTACCTTCCTCGCGTATGCTGCGAAGAAATTCGAGGTCAAAGAAGATCCTCGTGTTGAGTTGGTGAAGCAAGCTTTACCCGGCGCAAATTGTGGAGCCTGTGGCTATGCCGGTTGCGAGGCCTTCGCGAAAGCCGTCGTTGCAGGTAAGGTCACACCGGACATGTGCACTCCTGGCAGGGCAGCCGGTGTGGCGGAAAAGATAAAGGAGATCCTGAAACAGAATGCAGCCAGTTGAGATCTTTGCACTGTGGAAGTTTGGAAGGTACGATCTTGAAACTTTGAAAAATCTCAACGAGGCTTTCGACAACTTGGAAGAAGCAAGGAAAGCCAAAGCTTTCCAGCTGGAGCGGATCGATTTCGATGCCGTTCAAAAGTTTGCTGATCAACAACGTAAGTTCGCCGAAAGAGTCGGAGCGAAGATCATCAGCTTCTGGGATGAAGCTTACCCGCCACTCTTGAGAGAATCTTCTTCTCCACCCGTGGTGCTCTTCTGTCTTGGGGATGAGAAACTGTTGAAGAAAGAGTGTGTCTCGATCGTCGGCACACGCAAAATGACCAGTTACGGTAAGAAGGTCTCACACGAAGTGGCCTTGGCGGTGGCGCGGGCAGGTCTGGTCGTGGTGAGTGGGCTCGCGTTCGGCATAGACAGTTGCGCGCACAGTGCGGCTCTGGAAGCTTCTGGAAAAACGATCGCGGTGCTCGGAACGGGAGTTGATGTGCCGTATCCAGCTTCGAATAGGAAGTTGTACGAAAGAATCGTCCAGGAAGGTTGTGTTGTGAGTGAGTTTCCTTTACAAACCAGGGCGTCGAAACAGAACTTTCCGATGCGCAACAGAATCATAGCTGGTTTTAGCAGAGCCACTGTGGTCATCGAGGCTCCCAAGGATAGTGGCGCGCTCATAACGGCTCGTTTCGCTGCGGACATGGGTAGAGATGTTTTCGCAGTCCCTGCCGATATAGACAGAGCTTCGAGCGAGGGTTCCAATTGGTTGTTGAGAATGGGCGCTATTCCACTCACTCATCCTTCGGAGTTGTTGGAGTATTTCAGTTTGTCGGGTGAATCCAGCCAGGAGCAGGACGAGATTTTGAAACTCTTTTCCATCGGTCCGCTGATGTTCGATGAGATAGTGAGCGTGCTCAAGATGGATCCAGCAGACGTTCTGGTGAAACTCACCGAGTACGAACTGGCTGGAAAATTGGTCAAACTTGAAGACGGACGCTATCATATTTTGGGGAGGTAGATCGCGTTGAAGATACTGGTTGTGAACTGTGGTAGTTCCTCTGTAAAGTATCAGTTCATCGACATGAACGGAGAGAAGGTCCTGTGCAAAGGTTTAGCTGAGAGGATCGGAATAGAAGGTGGAAGGCTCGTGCACAGGGTAAACAACGACAAACACGTCATCGAAAGGAACATGAAGGATCACGAAGAGGCTCTCAAACTGGTCCTGGACGTCCTCGTCGATCCGGAGATCGGGGTCATCAAAGATCTGTCCGAGATCGATGCGGTTGGTCACAGGGTCGTCCACGGTGCGGAGAGGTTCGCAAGCTCAGTGTTGATCGACGAAGAGGTTATGAAGGCTTTGGAAGAGAACGTTCATCTTGCACCACTTCACAATCCACCGAACATATTGGGAATAAAAGCGATTCAGAAATTGCTACCTAAGGTTCCGAACGTGGGCGTCTTCGACACGGCGTTCCACCAGTCCATGCCCAAGAAGGCTTATCTGTACGCTTTGCCGTACGAACTGTACGAAAAATACAGGATCAGAAGGTACGGTTTTCACGGCACGAGCCACAGGTACGTTTCCAAGAGGGCGGCGGAGATACTCGGTAGAGATTATTACGACTTCAAGGTCATCACGTGCCACTTGGGCAACGGTGCTTCCATAGCGGCCGTGAGGCATGGAAAATCTATCGACACCTCCATGGGATTCACACCACTCGAAGGCCTGGTCATGGGCACCAGATGCGGTGATATCGATCCTGCGATCGTGATTTACTTGCAGCAGAACTTGGGCATGAGCGTCGAAAAGGTCTACGATCTGCTCAACAAGAAGAGTGGAATGCTGGGCCTAACGAACAATCTCAGTTCCGACATGAGAGACATAGAGGATGCGGCCCAATCAGGTAACGAAATCGCACAGCTCGCTCTGGACATCTACGTGTACAGGATCGCCAAGTACATAGGTGCTTACGCTGCTGCGATGAACGGCGTGGACGCGATCGTGTTCACCGCTGGTGTCGGTGAGAACTCGCCTTACGTCAGGGAGAAGGTGTGCGAATATCTCGGCTTTCTCGGAGTAAAGATCGACAAACAACTGAACGATGTGAAGGGTGTGGAAAGGATCATAAGCACGCCCGATTCCAAAGTCGCCGTTCTGATCGTTCCAACCAACGAAGAACTCGTGATCGCGCGGGATACGAAGTACATAGTTGAGAACAAGGTGAAGGAACTCAAACTCTTTTGAGCACGATCGGGGGTTCGAGCCTCAGGCCGATACCCCCGTTCTTGACGCCTTCAACGATCGTGAGCACGGCATGTCTTTTGGGGTCGCCGTAGACAGGTACGAGCCTTTTGGACTGCAGCTTTCGTTTGACGAACTCATTCAACCAGAACATGAGATAGTCGCAGGACAAAACGAAGATGAATTTGCCCCTGTTTTTCAAAAGATAAGCCGTGGCCTCGACGAAGGATGTAGCTTCATCGAAGCTTGCGGATCTGCCTTCACTCCTCAACTTCGAAGGACTCGGAACGCCTGCAAGATGGTGGGGAGGATTGGATACCACGAGATCGAACTGCTCGGCGTCGAAGAGTTCTTTCACCCGTTGGCACGTTGCATTGTGGATGAACATTTTGTTTTCGAGAGAGTTCATCCTGACTGTCTCACGTGCCAACTCGGCCAAGAATTGATTCTTTTCAACGCAGTGAACCAGAATATCGTGGTTCATGGCGAGAAACGCCGAGACGATGCCCGTACCACAGCCCAGCTCGATCACCAGATCGTTTTTCTTAGGTCTTGTGTACCATGCGAGCAGAGTGGATGCGTGTGTCGGTCTGTGATCTTTACTGACGTCTGGGATACGGACGTGCCTCAGCAGGTCCGGATCGAACTCATTTCTCGTTGACCTCGACGAGCCCAAACTTCTCCGTCCCCCCAAGGACCTGAGTCTTCGAGAATGTGAATTTGGCATCTCTTAACTGTAAGGCTTTTGTTCCGGCAAGAACAGATGCGAAACTGTCTATCACGGAATAACCGCTCGCTACGACAGCGGTGTCTGCGTTGATCTGTGTGCTTCTCACACGAAGTTTGGAGAAGTTCTCCACATTCACGCCGATCTTTCCACTGATCCAGCTGTCGATGGTTTCGAGTATCGAAAGGTCCGACACAGAAACTGCGGTCTTTGTTGAATAGATCGAGCAGGAATACATCCTCACTCGACTGCCTCGAGAAACTTTCAGCTGAGACATCTTCGAGTTCATGATGATGGCATCGCCACAGTTGAGAAGCTCCAAGGTACCAAAGTTTGACGAATCAATCCACAACTTTCTGACGTTGTCGATGATCATTTGGGAAGCCTTGACATTCTTCAGGGCAGTCAAGAAGGATCTGTTGATCTCGAGTTTCGCTTTCGAAAGATCCACATCTGAGAGCCACAACGTTGTTGCACCATCCACCGAAACGTTCGTTTCGATCGTCGCACCGGTTGCGATGAGTTTACCGGATTCCACGACCAAAAGGTTTCCCGATCCCGTAACTTTCGCACCTCGCTCCAGAAGAAGTGTTCCACGCACTATGAGTTCACAGCCGCTGTTTATTCTCAGAGTGGAGCCTGCTTTCAAAATGACTGTCTGTTCTGGAGGCACGACGACCCTGCCGAAGACGGTGTGTTCTGAGGAGAGAGAACAACTGTCGTTGAGATTCATGAGAATGGGATTCTGGTGCTGAAGAAATTCCATTTCTTTGTAGTACAGAACAGGAATACTCTCGTTCGAGGCTGCATCCAGATCGCACACGAACGCGAGCTGTTCTTCCAGGTTGCTGGATTTTGTCTCGTAGGTTTCGATCGATCCGTCTTGAACGATGTAAACTCTGTGAGTGCGGTCCGAAACGATCCTTCCCTGACTGAACTGTGGTGGACGCGGTGGGGTCGGCACCACAAAGAACCTGTAGGTTTGATCGACGACGTTCGATCCGCTGTCTCTACAAACGATCCTCAACCTTCTCTCGCCCGAGTGCATGAAAAAGGTGTCGAGCAGCAGTTTTCCTCCTTTCGGAGGATCGATCCTGACACCATCAAGATAGACGTTGTAACGCAACGATTCTGGATCATCCCAGTCGTCTTCCGCGAAGACTTCCAGCGTCAGTTTTCCAAGTGGTACGTAGTAACTTGGAACCTTCAGTCTCACCTTTGGTGCTCTGTCTTTGCTGGCATCTATGTACAAACGAACAGGCGAGGCCCTCACACCATTTTTGATGGGCGTGAGGACCAGCGTCGTGTTGTAGTTTTTCCTCCAAGGAATGTTCAGCTGAGAAACGGGCAAAATGACTTTCTTTCCATCGATCTCCAACTCGACCTCGTCGTAGGTTTCAAGGCCCACGATGAGCAACTGCGAATTCTTGAACTGATAGCTCACCGCAGCGAGCACCAAACAGCTCGTGAAGAGCAAAAATAAGGTCAGGTTTCTCATGCTTCGAGCTCCTCTTCGATCATCTGGCGTTTGAACATGCGCGCGTACAAACCGTCCAGATTCATCAGTTCTTCGTGCGTGCCCTTCTCGACGATCACGCCGTTGTCGAGTACGATTATCAGATCGGCATCTCTGAGCACCTTCAGTCTGTGCGTTATGATGATCATGGTCTTTTGCTTGAACTGGCTCCTCAGCGAGTCTATGATCTTTTCCTCCGTTTCGGGATCGACCGCAGAGAGACAGTCGTCGAACACGAGCACGTCTTTGTTTTCGTACAGCGCACGGGCGATGGTGACTCTTTGTCTCTGTCCACCGGAGAGCGTGACTCCCCTCTCACCGACCACGGTGTCGTAACCTTCTGGGAACTTCACTATCTCATCGTGAACGGCGGCAAGTTTCGCGCATTCGATGACTCTTTCCATATCGATATCTTCTTGAGCGAAAGCTATGTTCTTCTTTATCTGGTCCGAGAACAGGAAAGACTCCTGTGGGACGAAGGCTATCAGACTGCGTATGTTCTCGGAAGCGATATCGTTTATGTCCACATCGTTGATGAAGATCTTGCCACGTTCCACCGGATAAAGCTTTGCCAGGAGTTTCACGATCGTAGACTTACCGCTACCCACCGTGCCAACGATCCCGACCATCTCACCTTTCTTTATCGAGAAACTTACGCACTTCAACACATCCCTCTGGCTCGAGGGGTATCTGTAGGTCAGATCAACAAAGCTTATCGTTTCGATGCGATCGATCTTCACAGGATTTTTCGGCTCTTCAACCTGGGGCATCTCTTTCATTACCTGCATGATTCTCTTGTAAGAAGCCCTGCCACTTTGAATTACGTTGAGGACCCAACCCAGAGCCATCATGGGCCAGGTCAGCATGCCCAGATAGGAGTTGAAGGCGATGAACTCACCAAGGCTGACCTCGCTCCGCACCACCATTGGACCACCGAAAAACAACGCAAAAGCGTGTGCCAGGGATGCCAGGAAAATCATCAGAGGGAAGAACACCGATGAGACCTTCGCCAAGGATATGCCCGCCCTGTAGTTGTTCCAGGATCTGTCTCTGAACATTTCCCAGAACTTTTCGTCCGCAGCGAAACTCTTGACGATCCTTATCCCGGAGATCGTCTCCTCGGTCAGCTCGCTCACTGCGGAGAACTGGTTCTGCACTTCCATGAATCTGTTGTGGATGATCCTACCGAAGAAGAGCGCAACCAGCGCGAGCGCTGGTAGCGGTATCGAAGCGAGCCAGGTGAGTTTCCAACTCACCGTGCGACCCATGAAGAGAACCGTCATGATCGCCATGAAAGTCGCATCCACCGTCATGACGACCCCTTGAGCGAGCGCCATTCGGACGGCTTGAAGATCGTTCGTGAACCTGGCCATCAGATCGCCACTTCTCGTTCTATCGAAGTAACCCGGAGAGAGCGAAAGCAGTTTGTCGAACAGGGTCTTTCTGGCAAGGTATTCGAATCGTCTCGCGTTACCTATGATGAAATACCTCCAAAAGAAACGCATGATGGCTATCGCCAGGGCGATGCCTACGATCCAGCTGACCATCACGGTGACGAAACCCATCGTGGGCTGTTCAGATCTGAGATGGTCCACAACCCGCCCTATGAACCTGGGGATGTACAATTGCAGAAGATCAACAACGATCAGAGTTAAAATGCCTGTAAGGTATCTGTACCAGTATTTCTTTATGAAATCCAGAAGCACGCGATCACCTTCCAACGAAATTCTTCATCCTCTTGACCCCTTCGATCAGGTTCTCCTCGCTCGTTGCGAAAGAAAGTCTTGCAAAACCGGGTGCGTTGAACGCAGAGCCCGGTACCAGAGCGACATGGGCTTGCTGCAAAAGTTTGGTGCAGAAGCGCACATCATCCTCGTCGAACTCGCTCACGTTGACGAGCACGTAGAACGCTCCGCTGGGTCGAACGAAACTGAATCCAGCCTCTTTAAGTAGCTCGCACACCAGATCCCGTCGCTGTCTGAACCTTTCGAACATGTAACTCGTGTCCACGTCGAAGGCCCTCAACGCGGCGTACTGGGCAACGGTGTTTATGTTCGAAGTGGTGTGCGCCTGAACCTTTGCCGCCGCCTTCGCGATCTCGATCGGTGCCACAAGATACCCCACACGCCAGCCGGTCATGGAGTGAGATTTCGAAAAGGCGTTCACGAGCGCGACGTTGTTTCCTTGCGAAATGCTGTACATGGAGGCGTACTCTCCATCGTAAACCAGACAGTCGTACACTTCGTCCGAGATGATGAATATGCCTTTCTCGATCGAAAGCGCGTGTATCTGTCTCAGCAAATCGGCATCGTACACGACTCCCGTCGGGTTGTTTGGGCTGTTCAGCACGAGCACCTTCGTTCTGGGAGTGATCGCGCTCTCTATCTGTTCGATCGAGGGTTTGAAGTTGTTTTCAAAGCTCGTTTTCACGTGCACAGCTTTTCCTCCGAGAATGCGAACCATCGGTTCGTAACTGACCCAGGACGGGTCTATGATGATAACCTCGTCGTTTTCCTGTATTAGTGCCGCAAGGCAGTTGTAGATCGCCTGTTTTCCACCATTCGTCACGATCACCTGCTCCATGGTGCAAGGAACCTTGTGCCTTTCTGAAACGTGCTTAGCGATCCTTTCTCTCAGCTGTGGGATACCCGAAGAGTCCGTGTACTTGGTCAGACCAGCCTTCAGAGCTTCTATCGCCGCTTCCACTATGGGCTGTGGCGTTGGAAAGTCGGGTTCGCCCGCCGTGAGGTTAACCACGTCGATACCTTTTTGTTTCATCGACTGCGCCAGAGCATTGATCTCGAGCGTTTTTGAACCCGCAATGTTCTTGATCCTTTCCGAAACGTTCATCCAATTCCTCCCTTCAGCTCTCGGCCCTTTCTCCCCTTCTCACAAAGCCCATCGTCACGTAAGAAGTCACCAGGAATACTATTGAAAACACGAAAAGCGAACCATAACCTGCCAGATCTATGAAAGCGCCCGCAAGGGGTGGTGCGACGATGTTGGCGGCCATCGAGAAGAAGTAGTACAGACCGGTGTAACCACCGACCTTCTCGGATCTGGTCATGTCGACCACCATGGGCAAAGAGTTCACGTTCACCAGCGCCCACCCAGCACCGCTGATCGCAAAGACGAGATAGAAGAGAAACAAAAGCGCAGAATCCCTCAACAGGCGCGAGAATACGACGGCGATGAGCAAACACACGACTATGATCGTGAGTCCAAGCCTTATGGTTTTCTTCCTGCCGAGTCTTGCTCCTATGAAGCCAGAGGGCAAAGCGAAGATCATGAAAGACAAGGAAAAAACTCCCAAGACGAGCGCTCCCGTGCTCTCACTTATGTTCATGTGAAACTTTGCATAGCTGGTGAAAAAGGTTTCGATCGCGTTGAATCCAACAAACCAGAGGAATATGGAGGCGAGCATCATCATCAAACTCTTTTCCTTCGAGGCGAACACGTCGCGTAGATTCTCTCTTAGTTCTTTCGAACCCCTTCTAAGCGTGTCTGAGACATTCAATTTTTCATTTTTGACTCTATACTGTGAAGGTTCATCAACAAAGAGTACGACCAGAAGGTTGGCCAGGAGCATCAGAGCGGCACCGGCAAGAAACGGATAAGCTTTGTTCGCATCGTAGAGAGGCTTGCCCGCGAAATAAGCCAAAAGCGCCCCAAAACCTCCCATGAAGTTGATGATCCCGTTAGCCTGACTGCGCTTCTCAGACGGGGTTATGTCTGGCATGAAGGCGATCAGGGGAGATCTGAAGAGCGCCATCGAGAAGTTCATCAGGATGATGACGAACATCATGAGCGCGAGCGAACCAAGGTCCTTGCATAGAGGTATCAATGCGAAGAAGAGAGCTCCAAGTGGAGCACCAGCGAGTATGTAAGGCTTTCTCCGTCCAATTCTCGTCCTTGTCTGATCGCTCAGTGTTCCTATGAACGGCAACATGAAGATGGCGAAGAAGTTATCGATCGTCATGATGAGACCTATGAGAAACGATGGCAGGGCGAAGTCTTTAAGAAAAATGGGCACATAAGCGTTGTACAGTGGCCACAGCACGCTTATTCCAAAAAACCCTAACCCCAGTAGATACACCTTCCAGTACTTGAAATCTTCCACGAGGTTCACCCCCAGATTTGTTCTCTGAGCCACTGGATCGTTCTCATCATGGAAGGACCATCGTGTATCAGGTTCTTTCCACATTCCACTGTGGATTCTATCAATTTCGCTTTCCAATCCCAACCTCTCGACTCTATAATCCGATAAGGGTCTATGGGAAACTCTGGTTCGTAGAAAAAGATTATGAACTTCGGCCTTCGCCTGTGAACTTCTTTCAGTGGAGGTACGAAGAAGCTTTCATTGACATCACTGAAAATGTTCTTGACGCCTGCGTATTCTACAAGATCGTTCACGAAACTCAAACCGCCGACGGTTCTCATATGTTTTCCAAACCACAGCTCAACATACGCCGAAGGTCGCTCAGAGAGAGTTTCGCGACCATTAAAAAACACCTCTTGCCACTTCAGCACCAGTTCTCGCGCACTTTTGACATCGTTCAACAGACCTCCAATCAACATCACGTTCTCCCACACGCCGTTGATGCTCCGAGGTAACGGTAAAACACAGACCGGCAGGTTCTTGCGTAAAAGGTCCAGCGCGAGTTGCGTCTGAACACCTGTGGTCAAAAGCACAAGATCTGGTCTGAGCGATTTCAACTTCGAAAGATCCACCTTCAGATAATCTCCAACCACTTCGGCACTTGGATGGTTCACATAGCGCGAACAGTACTTCGATACACCGACGATTCTTTCACCGTGACCCATCTCGAAGATGGTCTCGGTGAAACCAGAGACGAGGCTGACGATTCTTTCAATTTTGTCGGGAAATTCAAGCTTTCTCATGAGAGATTCGCAGTAAATTTTCAAAGCTCACACCTCTATGTTGAAGAATCTTCGCGCGACCATGCCGATGAAGAACGAAATGACAGCAACGCCCATGCTGATCGAAAGCATCTCGAGAAAGTTCTTTTTGAAATTCTCCTCCTTCACCACAGAGACAAAAAACGTGAAGATCAATATGACGAGAACGGCATTCGCGATCGTCCAGTACAGCGACACCATGGGTCGATCCAGCACCATGTACGGAAAGACCAGAAACAGGACCGTGATCAGATAAGCAATTCCCGTGTACAGTGCGGATCTGAGAGGCTTTTTGTTTCCACCCTCAGATTTGCGAGAGAGATAGTCCGAAGCTGACATCGAAAGGGCCGCAGCCAGACCCGTGATGATGCCAGAGAGTGCCACGATCTTGGAATTTCGGATTGCGAGCGTCAACCCAGCGAGCGCACCCGTCAGCTCAACGAGCGCATCGTTCAGGCCCAGCACCATCGAACCTATGTACTCGATCCTTTCTTCGTCTATGAGTTTTAACAACGCCTTCTCGTGTTCTTCCTCGTCACTCAGGATTTCTGTCTGCTCGAGCGCTTTATAACTCTTCTGCGCCTTTTCTTCGTTCTGTTCCATCAACTTGAGCGCGAACGTTATACCCAGCAATTTAGCGAGAAAGAGATAGAAGATCACCCTCCACCAGCTCGGTGCAACATCGATTTGCGTGAGTATTTTCAACTTCTTGTAGTGGCTCAGCTCGTCTTTGGCGATCTTGGACAGAACTTCCGAGTTCTTCTTGTCCATTTTGGCGAGTTTCGTGTACACTATGTATTCGGTCATCTCTGCCTTTTGCATTTTGAGCAAGATGCGTTGATCTTTCTTCAAGCTCTTCCCCTCCGATTCAAATTCTAATCCAAAACCTTGCTTCGCCCAACGAACAAAAGATTCGTGGAGCCAAACATGAGCCTTTCCTCGAATATAACAAATGGTTTCGCTACATTTTTGTGCTAAAATCTAATAGGGGTGATGAGATGCCAGAATTCGTTAATCCGTTCAGTGGAAAGGTTCCAGAAAGGAAACTCACGCTTTCTGAACTCATCCGTGCGATAAGACTGAGCGTTGCCGCTGAGCACGAAGCGGTGCATCAGTACATGGCGATTGCAGATGCGACGGATCATCCTCTGGCGAAGAAGGTGCTCATCGACATAGCGAACGAAGAGAGAGTCCACATCGGCGAGTTCACAAAACTTTTGGATATCCTCACCAAGGATGAATCCAAGTTCATGGAAGAAGGTTTCAAAGAAGTTGAAGAACTCATGTCCGAGGGTGACGATGAAGAACCGACTATAGGTTCACTGAAAGAAGGTGACTGACATGGCGAACAGGTATCTGATGCAGGAAGATGCCCCGATAAGTGCAGAGCTTTGGAAACTGCTGAACGATGTGATGGTAGATCTGGCAAAGACGAACCTGACAGGCAGAAAACTCCTCAACATGATCGGTCCTCTCGGATTCGGAGTCAAGCAGGTTTCTCTTGGTGATGTGAAGATCGATGAGGGAGTCTTCGCTCCCAAGAGCTTGCCACTGTACTACGTTCACAGAACGTTCGAACTCTCCATGAGAGACATCGCCGCGTTCGAATCGGAAAAGGTCACGCTCGATCTGACCAGTTTCAGGAAAGCCGTGCTCGAATGTCTCGAATTCGAAGAGAAGCTGATCTTCCACGGTCTGGCAGATCAGAAAGGATTGTTGAACCTCGACGAGGCCGTTCAGCTGAACATGGGCGAGTGGAGCAAGATCGGTCAGGCTGCGGAAGATGTGATCGAAGCGATCACGAAGCTCGACGAGTCAGGTTTTCACGGCCCATACTTACTCGCACTCTCGCCGGACAGATACAACAAGCTGATGAGAAGATACGAGAGCGGTAATCAGACCGAACTGGAACACGTTTCCATGATGGTCAAAAAGATCTACAAGGCACCCGCGT
Organism: Pseudothermotoga hypogea DSM 11164 = NBRC 106472; assembly: GCF_000816145.1. Classification (NCBI taxonomy): domain Bacteria; kingdom Thermotogati; phylum Thermotogota; class Thermotogae; order Thermotogales; family Thermotogaceae; genus Pseudothermotoga; species Pseudothermotoga hypogea. The sequence continues at coordinate 1,376,154 of NZ_CP007141.1, forward strand.
TGAAGAATGCCGGGGTGTTGATCTGTGATTCACCTTTCTACGCTTCGCTGATAGTCGGTCAGGATCTGTCGATAGGTTTCATAGGTCCGAAAGACCACATGTTGGAGTTCTCCGTGTCTGAAAGCATCGCGTTGCTTGTCAGAGAGCCGAAATCCGTGTGCGTGCTGAGGGGCTGATCAGCCCCTCTTTCTCTTTGTGAGAGTCTTCAAGAGCGCGATCACGTCATCACGCATTTTCTTGAAATCTTCGATCATCCTGCCTGATTCGAGTCTGGAGTTACTCAATTTAGCGATTGCCAGAGCGATCTGCGTTGGGTCTTCTTTCGCGCAGAATCCTTCGTACTTTGGAAAGTAACGTTCGAAAAACCTTCTGCTCTTGGAACTGTTCAGGGAAACGAAGGGTGAACCTACAAGACAAGCCAGAAGACAACCGTGGAAGCGTTGGGAAACAACAAGCGAAGAACGCAGAATTTCCTTCATTGATTCGTTCGAGATTGAAAGGCCGTATTTGCGAGCCATCTTTTCGCATGCTGGTCGATCCTGTGGACTGAGAGGAACAAGGATGGTCTCAAAGCCGTACAATTTTGCCGTTTCGATGACGATATCGAGTTTCAGTTCGCTCTTCAAACAGAGACTTATCTTCTTTTGCTTCTCACAGTTCGGCAAGCGTTCGATCGCTCCGATCGCAAGGTCCGTTCCAAGCGATGCGTTCTTCGCTCCAACGATTCTGGCGTACCTGTAACTCACCTCGTCGCGAGCGATGAAGAAGACATTCTTTTTGCTGAGAAGAAACCTCACCACGCATTTGGAAAGCTTGTGCTTCAGAGGACCCAGACTGTTCGCTAAGAGCAGCACAGGTTTTCGAAACATCAGGCTGGTCAGAACGATGGAAGCGTAATAGAGCAAGCTCTTCACGCTCGTTTGATCTTGTAGGATGCCACCACCGCCGCACACGATCACATCGCTTTTGGCGATCGCCATCAGGATCTTGAAAGGATTGAACCTGTCGATGGGGACAATTTGTGGTTGAGAAAAATCCCTCACTTTGTCCCTTTTCAGCAAGAGGTAGATCCTGTCGAAACGAGCTTCTTTGAGTAACCTGATGCTCTCTTCGCAGAGCAGTTCATCGCCAAGGTTGTCGTAACCGTAATAACCGAACAGCATCGCTCTCTTCAAGGAAAAACATCTCCTCAGCGAGAAGTATCAATTGGATTATACCGGAGGTGTTCACGTTTGATAAAGGTCCTGAACGATCGTGTGGTGGTCATCGGAGCGGAGGGTTCTTCGAACATCACAGGTGTGCTTGTGAAAAACAGCGTCATCGTTGTTGACACGTCGCTGTTCGCTGAGAAAGCACGTAAGGTGAAAGAACTGTTGGACGACTTCTTCAAAAAACCCATAGAGATGGTCGTGAACACACACTATCACCCGGACCATACCTTTGGAAACGTTGCATTCGAAGGAACGAAGATACTCGCGAGCGAGCTCACCAAGTCGTTCATGGAGGTTTTTGACGAGCGCTATCTATCAAAATTACCACCGATTGAAAAGATCGTCACGCCGAACTTCACCTTCGACGAAGAATACGAGGACAAGAATCTGTTCATCAAACGTCTTGGTGGACACACTCTCGATTCGTCCATCGTGTTCTTCAAACAGGAAAAACTTCTGGTCGCCGGTGATTTGATCTTCAACGGTTTTCACGCAGAGATCGTTGCGGACAGCGATTTGGACGAATGGCTCTCTGCTCTGAAGTTCATCGAAGACATGAGACCTGCCTGGATCGTACCTGGACACGGTGAAGTCGCAACCTTAGAGTGTCTCAAAGCGATGCAACGCTATTTGGTGAAAATGAAGAGACTACTCGATGGCGCTTTGAACCTTCACGACGCGATGTCGGACGAGAACTTTTCGAAGAGGAAGTTTCCGGAACTGTTCAGCTGGAGTTTGGAAAACCTTCTTCATCAGCGACGCAGCTGAAAGTATTCGTCAGTTTTCGCGTTGAGAATCAGGTTGTTGATCTTCAGGATTATTTTCTCTTCTTCCGAGGGACTAAGTATCTCGATCGATCTGAGTTGTGCGTCTTTCATCTCGAGCCTCACCTTTATGGGTTCCTGCAACTGCTGGGCCACGAACCTCGAGAACGTCAGAATAGCGTAATCACCTTCCGATCTCACGCTCACCAACGGTGTCTGCAACATCCTGAGGGCTGATTGGATCGCCTGCACGATGGAAGATATCGGAATCTCTAAGTTCTCAAAATCCTGAAAGCTTTCCGCACCAAAAACGAGTCGCTTGATTCGTGAAAAGTAAGCAAAAGATAGATTCGAAACGAAATCAGGTTTCTTCACAAGAAAATAAAAGTCCTCCAAGTTTCTCACCACGAGCAGGCCCGACATACGGAAAGGCTTGACACCGTCCAGTTTTATTTCCGCTGCGAGATCGAAATCCACTATGAAGTCTCTGACTCCGGCGAACTGCTCGACGAGTTCGAAGAGCAAACTCGTCGCAAAAGACAGTACGGTAAAGAGGATGAAGAACACGAAGAAAAATTTTCTCATATGCCGTTCGTTTCTCTTATCGAGTAGAGTCTCTGCCTCGGACTGACGATTTCCGTGATCCTCACACCGAAGTTCTCGTCTATGACGACCACTTCTCCGCGGGCGATCAGTTTGCCGTTGACCAGCACGTCGACAGGTTCACCAGTGAGCTTGTCCAGTTCTATGAGTGAACCTATGGTTAGGTCCATAACCTGTTTGAGCGTCATGCGTGCCCTGCCGAGCTCGACCACTACTTTCAAAGGCACATCGAAGAGCAATTCGAGCTTCTGCTGGATCTCAGACGGTTGTGGCGGAATCTGGGTCTCAGCGGGGCTGAATTCTTCGAACTTCGCTGGCTGAACCTTGACCTTTTCCTCTTCCTTTTCTTTCTTCGACGGAAAGAGTTTCTCATGAACATCTTTGATCGCCGTAAGCTGTGTGAGCAACCAGAGGCTTGAAGAAGAACTGTTCTCCATCTCCAGCTGGCACTCGACGCACACAAGAAGTTCTGTCGGATTGAAAATGGTACTGATGCTCTCGACATCGTCCACGAGCTTCACTTCGAGCTTTCCCAGAGAAACCTTTCCTTTCGCTTTCTCGGCGAGCAGGGTGATGCTCGCCCCCAGCATCTGGTTCAACGCTTCTGTCAGAGCACTGAGCTTTATCTCGTCCACGTTCTGATCGGTAACTTCACCCGATCCACCCATCATGAGATCGGCTATTTTCAACACCAAAGATGCCGGCATCGCGATGGACAAGTTCAGTTGCAAAGCATCGCTCAGTTTGACATCCGCAAGCACGATCTTCTCCTTGGACTTGGTAATGAAGTCCTTCAAAGACGTCTGTGTTATCTGAGCGGGTTTTATTCGAGTTTCTCTACCGACGATCATACCGAGCGCAGAAGAAGCCGGATCTAAAATGAGTGTGGCGATGGCCTCTATCATTTTCTTATCTTCTTCGGGCAAAGATTCTGAAAAGCTTTTCAACAACGCGTCGAGTTCATCCTGAGAGAGGAAGTCGCTCATTCTTTCACCTCCGGTTCAACGATCTTGGTGATCTTCACAGCCCTGTAGCCTTTGTAGGTCCCAGGTCTTGCCAAAAACTTAGCCTTGCCTTGAACGTGTACGGCGATGTCTTCATCTTTGTGGGACTTCAACCTGATCACGTCCCCCACTTCCAGTTCCAAGATCTCCCTCACCGTCAAGACAGCTTCACCGAGCACCGCATTCAGAACGACCTTCATCTGGCTCAGGTTTGCCGTCAGATCCTGCTGGATTTTCTCAGAAACCTGTTCCTTCTTTACCACCTTGAACCAGTTCCGGGAACTCAATCGGTCCATAAACGGTTCCATCAGAGACGAAGGCCAACATATGTTCATGAACCCTTCCGTCTTACCAACCGTGAGGAAGAGCGAAACAAGCAGTACCATCTCACTCGGTGGTGCTATCTGAACGAACTGCGGATTGTTCTCGACGCTCTCTATCGTCGGTGAGAAACCGAACACGTCGCTCCAAGCTTGTGCCAAATTCGCGAGAATGTTCATCAGCTCTTTTCTCATGATACTTATCTCTATCTCCGACGGTGGCCTCTTTATGTTTGGCATACCTGGTCCACCGAGTATCAGATCCAAGATCGTGTAGAACAGCTCGAGGTTCATTTCCAAAATGGCGTTTCCAACGAACTCAGGAGCTGAGAAAACAACTATGAACGCCGGTGCAGGGAGAGACCTTATGAACTCTTCGTAAGTGATCTGGTCTATGCTCGCCAAGTTTATGCTCACAAAACTTCTCACTCTACCGGAGAGGTACGTGGAGACGGACCGAGCGAAGTTTTCATGTATCATGTCGAACACGCGCACGTGTTCTTTCGAGAACTTGCTCGGCCTCTTGAAATCGTACAGCTTTACCTTTTTCTCTTCTCGCTTGATCTCTTCAGCCGAAAGCTCACCGGATTTCAGCGCCTGCAACAACCTGTCTATTTCGTCTTGACTGAGCACATCGGACAAGCTCCATCACCCCTCATTCGACGGAGCTGATAGCCTTTATGTACAGATACACCCCTATGACCCCGAGCCTTTCCCTTTCACCGGTGAATCCTGTCACTTCGTTCACCATGGCGCGTATTTGCTTTTTGAGCAGTTCTATGCCCGCGGCCGTGTTCAGTTCAGATCTTTCTTTGCTCAAGAAAATGAGCATGAGCCCGTCCATGATCATGTCCCTTCGTTCGCCGATCGCCGCACGACACGCATCACTCGCCACCGTGAGCGTCAAAGATTCTATGACGGCAACTTCTTTTCCACCCTTCAGCATGAAGGTGGTGTAGGTACCCGATTGGATGACCACCGCCTTGATCTCAGTGGGTGCAGGTTGGGTTGCTGTCTGCTGTTTCGGTTGTGTCAGATTCGAACCCAGCAACATGATCGTGGCGATGGTTGCTCCCACCGCGACGATCGCCGGCACGATTATCGACATCAGCAAACCGCCGATTCCCTTCTTTTTGGCTTCCTTAACCTCTTCATCCGCCATCTTGGATCACCTACTTCGCTCGTTCTCTCTTTATGAGTATATCTATCCTGCGGTAGACGTTTCTCAACTGGTTCAATCGGGCCTCGTAGCGTCTTTCGAGCTCGTTCAGCGAAGCTGTGTATTGCGAAGCCGATATCTCCCCAGCCTTGAAGCGTTCCAAGACCAAATTTCTCTCGATCTCGATCTCCTTTTGGAGTGCTTCTATCTCTTTTCTTATCGGCCAATCTCCCATACCTATAGGATAAAAACGCTGAGGATCGTAAAAATAATCTGGATCGAACCTTCCAGCCCTGACGTCGGCGAGCCTCTCGATGGATCTACGACGCTTCAACTCGTCCGTAAAGAATTGTATAACACTCGCAGCCCTCGCGCTACTCAGATGCCAGTTCGAAACGTAGATGGAATCCGCCGGAACAGGTCGATCGTCCGCATAACCGTAGACGTTGATCACGTTCATCGTGTGCTCGATCACTATGGCGCCTATCCTTCCGAGCAACTCCTTCGCTTCGACCGTGAGTTTCGCGCTCGCCGGTTCGAAGAACGCCATGTCCTGCATTATTATGACTGTTCCTTCGTCCTTTTCCTGTACGGTGATCTTGCCTTTGTATTCTTCGGCGATCCTCATGAGTTCTTCGTAGACACCGCGTTTCGACGTGATCAACGGTTCTTCGGCCAAGCTCTTGCCACCAGTCAGAACGCTCGGTGGTAAACCTGTGAGTGGTGATCTCAAACCCACAACGATCTGTTGGAACTTTCCAGGGCTTATCGTGGACATTGAGAACAAAAGCACGAAAAAAGTGAGCAGCAGGGTCACCATGTCACCGTAGGTGGTGAGCCAGCTGGCCTTCGGTGCCTCGTAACTTTTTTTCTTGCGAGGCATCAGGCAGCCTCCCTACCGAGGGATGCTTCGTACGCAGCCTTTTCCTCGTTGGTGAGGAACGATTTCAATTTTTCTTCCAAGACCCTCGGGTTTTCTCCAGCTTGAATAGAAAGCACTCCCTCGAGGATCATCTGTTTCTGCCTCAGGATCTTTATGGCCCTCCTTCCGAGTTTCTCACCCATGGGAAGAAAGACAGCGTTCGAAAGGATCGAGCCATAGAAGGTTGTGACCAAAGCCACCGACATGTTCGGACCTATGGTCTCGGGGTTGTTCAACGTTCTCAACATGCCTATGAGACCGATCAGTGTTCCAATCATTCCGTAGGCTGGCGCGAAAGCACCTGCCGAGTCCATCATCGCTTTGTTCGCCATGAGGTCTTCCTCGATTAAGTCCATCTCGGCCTCCATCATGCTCTTCAAAAGTTCTGGGTCTGTTCCATCGATAACCAACTGCAACGCCTTCTTCATGAACGGATCTTCGATCTCGTTCAGGTTCTCTTCCAGAGAAAGCAAACCTTCCCTCCTGGCCTTCTCCGAAAAAGACACGAGCGTTCTCACCAGTCCGATGTTGTCGATCTTGGGCTCTTTGAAAGTGGACATGATGACGCCCAAGATACGAAAACTCCTTTCTTTGGGATGAGAGGCGATCGTGGAGGCGAACGCGCCACCGATGGTTATGAAAACAGACGGTAGATCCAAAAACGCGCTCGGTGCAGATTTACCGATGAATATTCCAAAGAATATCATGCCGAAGGCCATCAGCACGCCGAGAATTGTCGATATGTCCACGCATCACCCCTCCCCTTCACGAGGGATGTATTTGATTAGATCGAGCACCGGGTAAGCCTGTCTCTTGTATTCTATCACCCGGCGAATGACTTCCTCGACGCTCTCCTGAACGATGTACTTCTTACCGTTGAACAGGGTTATGGTCGTGTCCGGTAAAGCTTCGACGGTCTCTATCATCTCAGCGTTGAGCACGAATCTTTGACCTTTAAGGCGCGTCAGCCAGATCATTCACCATCACCTTATCTTCTCAGCGCCACGAGTTCTCCAAGGATCGTATCGGCGGTCGTTATCACCCTCGCGTTCGCTTGGAAACCCCTCTGGGCGATGATCATCTTCGTGAACTCCTCTGCCAGATCGACGTTCGACATCTCTAACGCACCGGGAATGAGCGTGCCTCTTCCACCCGTTCCGGCGGCACCTATCTGCGCAAGACCGCTGTTCGCAGATGGCACATAGAGAGAATTACCGACTTCCGTCAAACCTGCGGGGTTGTTGAATATGGCGAGCGCCACTTGCCCAAGCAGGTCCGTCAAACCGTTACTGAAGGTCCCTATGATCTGTCCTGCTTCGTTGACCGCGAAAGACTGAAGCGTTCCAAGTGCGTTTCCATTCTGGTAGGTGAACGTGGCGCTGTTGGCACCGGCGAACTGCGTGAGCGCGGTCAAGTCCAAATCGATCGTCACCGTGCCATCACCCATGTGCGAAGCGTCGAACTGTATCGTGCGAAGTTCCGAATCGCTCACCTGGAAAGTTTGATTATTTTCGTCCCAGGTGATACCGTACAGGGTGCTCAGACGGCCGGATTCGTTGAAGTCAACCACACCACCAATGTAAGGTGTGTTGTTGTAGCTCGTTTGACCGTTCGCATCTATGTAAGTGATCGGTTCACCGCTCGCCGTGTAGACCCTCCAGATCCAAGCGTTTTTCATGTCATCGTACTGTCCGAGCCTGATGAACTCGATGTACAGTGAGTATGGATTTCCGAGCGTGTCGTAAACTTCGACGGCGGTGACGTAGCGTGGACTTTCGAAGCTCGCCGTGACGAAGTTGGAAGGACTGTCGGATTCGTAGAACCTCAGCTCACCGGAGGACGGGATGGAGATGGACGCACCGGGGGCAACAACGACTTCGTTCAATGGCAAAGACACGGTCGAGACGAACTCGACTGTGTAATTTTGACCGCTTGATATACCATCATCACTGATGGTGAATTGCCCATTGCTGACGTCCACGGGTCCTTCGAAGATGACTTGATCGTTGCTCTCATCTATCACCCTCACCCTGTAGGTTCCGTCTGGTGGGATGTCCAATGAGTTTGTTATGTCCGTATGTGTGATTTGATCATCGCTTGCAGGAGTGACGCCTGAGACTGTGTTTCGCCTGAAGTAGAGATAGACGTTGTAACTTCTTCCACTCACTATATCCGTATCGTTTATCGTCATCGTTCCACCGGTGGAAGTATTCTCTCCTTGGTAGATTATCCTACCGTTGCTGTCCGTCACCATGACGTAGTACGTACCGTTCGGCCGAGTAGCATCGTTTACACTTAAAGTCCCATTCACCGTTGCGTTGATTGTGTAAGAGGAGGTAGGATTAAGGGTGGAAAACAGATAATTTCCAGACTCCACCACCCTGCCGAACTGGTTCACGACGACGTAGCCTTCTCCTATCAAGGTGTTGCTCTCATCGTAGGCTCTCCAGGTGTAGCTCTGATTCTCCGTGAACGGACCGTTTTGCCTTGCAATATCTGCCTCAGTTCTTGAAAACACGAACCTCACGGTGTGTTGTTGACCGTTATCGTCCGTAACAGTCATTGCGAAAGGAAGTATGCCCGAAGTGGAGTTCAAATTACCCTCCATCCTCGCCAAGCTCGTCGCGTTCGCCGGCATCGTCATTCCCGCACTTATGACTATGTCCCCTATGGGTTGGTTCGTGTCTATGTAGCGCTGACCCGTGGTTGGATCTTGAACAGCTGTCCAACCTTGCACCTTCATACCCGTGGAAGAATGGATGAGCGTTCCGTTCATGTCCACATCGAGCGCACCTGCGCGCGTGTAGTAGTAACCTTGACCGTCGCTCAGTACAAAGAAACCATCTCCTTGGATCGCCAGATCGAGTTTTCTACCAGTGTTCTGGAAAGAACCTTGAGTCATGATCTTGTCCACCGTGGCGAGCTGTGAACCAAGGCCTATCTGTATTGGGTTCGTACCTCCGACGTTGTTCTGCGGAGCACGCGCGGCTTTGAGAGTCTGGAGCAGAGCGGTTTGAAAGGTGACGCGTGAACCTTTGAAACCCACAGTGTTGACGTTGGAGATGTTGTTACCTATCACGTCGAGCTCGTACTGGAAGTTCCTCATTCCAGAAACGCCACTGAACATTGAGCGCATCATGGCAGTTCACACCTCCTGTGAGATCTCGATGACGGAAGCCAAAGGATACTCTTTACCATTGACGTAGACGTAGATCTGGTTGTTTTTGAACTTCACAGATTCCACCACTCCAGCCTGAACACCTCCGATCAACACTTCACCGCTTTCAGTGATCTTGCTGACGGTATAGGTGTAGGTGCCGTCGGCTACGGGAAGCCCCGCATCGTTCCTCGCGTCCCACACGTAGGCGTGAGTTCCAGCGTCGAGAACACCACTCGTTGCCTGTTTGACCAGATTGCCGTTCGAATCGTAGATTCTCACCACAACTGGAGCTCTCTCATCGAGATCGAACACAATGCTCTCTGCACGCTGGTTGGCAACAGTGATCTGGTTCGACTGAACCACGACGTGTTTTCCTATCAACGAAGCGGCTTGGGCTTGTAAAGATCCCTGCTGGAGCTTCAGGAAATCTTGGATGGACTTGGTCATGTTGGTGATCTGTTCGAGCGTTGAAAACTGCGTGAGTTGGGCTATGAACTCTCTGTTCTCCATGGGTTCGAGAGGATTTTGGTTCTTCAGCTGTGTCACGAGCAAAAGCAGGAAAGCGTTCTTGTCGAGCTCTTTGCTCGCGGTTCTCTGGGAGGGAACATAAAGGCTCGAATAAGGATCAATCGCGTTGATCATCTTCATCACCCTCCTGTTCTTTTCTTCGGTGCTGCTGTTCATGCTGTGTGAATTGCTGGTTGTTTTCTCTTTCTTCGTTCGTCTGTTCCTGCTCGAACTTCGGGTTCATCCTCACTTCGATCTGTTCGACTTTGAAACCCAAACTCGAGAGTCTCGAGGCCAATTCCTTGGAGCTGTTCTCTATCATCTGTTTGGCTTCTTGCGTTGAAACTCTCATGAGGATCGTCAGTCTGTCCTGTTGTTTGACCAGTTCTATTTCGAGTTTTCCAAGTGAAGGTGGTGAGAGTTGAAGCTCTGCTCTCTCACTGAAGGTTTCTCTCATCTGTTTGATGGTCTCGACGATCGTTTGTAGATTCTGAGACCTCTGCTCTTGCTCCACCCTCACAACGATCTGATCGACGCTCTTGTGTTCGACTCTGACATGCTGGATCGATGGTTGTTCCTGCTCGTAAGCTCTCTTGGCGAGTTTGTTGTTCATGGTTTCTTTGAGTTGCTCAGTGCTTTGGAGTTTCTCGGTTCTTTGCTGAAGTGGTTCTTGTTCAACCTGCTTGACCTCTTTCGCGACCGTGAGTTTGAAGGTTTCTATCTTTATGGGCTCTCTCACCTTGATCGTTTCTGGCATTTCTCTCTTCAGATGTTTGAACTGCGTCGCTTCACTGCTGACCTCTTTGACGTAGCGAGAAAGGTTGTCCACGATCAATCTCACTTGTGCGGCGCTGAGAACGATCGCGGGTCCTGGCTGAGACATCGAAACGTTCTTGCTCGTCACATCAGCTTCGTTGTTCTTCACATCTTTGGTCTTGATCTCTATTTGCTGTGCAACCAACGCGATCTTCTGGCGGGATGGCGAGACCAGTTCTGGCTCGGTGGCGTCAGCCTCGAGGTTTTGAACCTTTGAAAGGATCGGTTTCAATTCCTCGTGTGTGGTTTCCTTCTTCAAAAATTGGAGTTGTTTTGACTCGAACCTTTGCTGAGTTTCGACGCTGTTCTTCAGCGGACTTCTGTTGAACTGAACCTGTATGGCTGAGCTCACGTTCGAAAGATTTTCCTGTGAGAACGTCACTTGCGCAGCTTGTGAAATCTGAGCGCCTTGAGATTGGGTGAGATTTTCGGACCTCGCGACGTTCTGGCTTTCTTGACTTTGAAGTCTGAAATTCGACGCACCATGCGAAGGTTTCACGTTGATGTTCGTCAGGTTTTTCTGCGCGGTTTCAACGACGGTTTCTCGTCTGTTTTGCTCTTCGCTCTTTGAAGCTGCTTGTTCGTTTTTCTGCGTTTGTATCAACAACGCGTCGTTCAAAACATTTTGGTTCTGTCCAGCTCGTTGCGTTGTTTGGTGAACGTCTTGAGCGCGTGAAAATTCACTGATCTGTGTGATTTGCTCACCTTGGTTCGTTTGCTTCACTGACGTAACGTTCGACACGTTCTGACTCTGCACAGATCGTTGTACTTGTCCTCTCTGATCGGTGCTTTGAGTGCGTGTGGATTCGTTGCCGTTCTGGACCAGTTGGTTCTGCTTCGAGACCGTGGCGTTCAAAATGTCTGGATTCGATACGAAATGTTGTGCCTTGGGGTGAACTTTTTGAACGTTCGCCGTGATGTCCTGTTCTGATTCGTTCTCACGTTTCTCAAAAGTTTTCGTTTCGATCGAGCTTGACTGACCTGTGGGGAGGTCCTTCTTGATCTGTGGTTCAGATTGGTTAGATTCTTCCTCGGGACCTTGGCTCGTGGGGAGGTCTTTCACAGGTACTTTCAAAGAGTGATCAACATCGTTCTGCATTTTTCCTTCGGCGGATTCGTCATTGGCTTTCTTTTCGATGGTGAGCGGGTTGAAGCCTTCGAGTGAAACTTTATTGATGTTCTGTGCGAGCTGGACGATACTTTGAGTCGAACTGGGAGCTTTCTGCAACGTGACGAAGCCTTCGGCTTGTTGGTTGAGTATTTTTTGTTGTACCATTTTCAAAACGTCTGCGAACGAGATGGATCCTTTCTTGACGAAGTTGTGTGTTTCGACGATCACTTGACCTTGTTCGTTCACTGGTTGAGGTTTTATAGACTCACCCCCCTGAGAACGAGTTTCTGAAAGAGTCGCTCGTTTTGGTCTTTGAGTTTTTTCATGATCTCTCTGGTTCGTTCAGGCTCAAGTTTGGAAAAGAGAACCAGCACGGCGTTTTCATCCAGAGACAGTGAATCGATCATGTTCAGGATTTCCTCGTCGCTCATCTGTCTCAAAAATTCGATGGAAAGTGTTTGAACCACGCTCGCTTCGATGAGTGAAGAGAGCTGTGCGTTGATGTACCGCTGTCTCTCCTCGAGCTCTTTGTTCAGTTCAGACAGATTCTTGCTCACCAACTCGAAGCTCGCAATGTTGTTCATAACCTCGGCAGCTTTGTTTGGGTTCAGTTTCCCGAGTTCTGAAATCACATCTGCGCGTGTGGTTGCATCCAACTTCGAAAGCGCCATGGCGATGGATTCCACTGAGTACTTCTCGCTCGCGAGCACCGACGCTATGGCCGCTGGATCGGCGCTCGCGATGGTTTGAGAGACCTTCTCGACGTCTTCTGGAACTTGAATTTTCTTCAACACCGCTTCGAGTTGCAGGTTCTTTTCTTCCCACGTCTTTTTCATCTCGAGGACGAGCTTTCTCTGTGCCTCGAGTTGCTGTCTTTCTCTATCGAGTTGTTCTCTCTCCTGGTTCAGCTGTTGCAGCAGCTGCTGTACTCTCTCCGTTGTGGCGCTCGCCATTCTTTCGAAATACTGAGAAGGAAAAAGCATCTGCAGAGGCTCGTACTTTATGTATCTGTTCACATAAGGTATCTTCGAGAGCAAGAACGAAATGTAGCTTCTCCAGTCTTCGATCGGTCTCACACCAAGACCCTGAAGCCTCTGAAACTCGAAGGCAAAATAACCGTACACCAAGACGGTGAAACCCAGGAAAAGAATTATTGCGAACGCTTTCAGGAACGCCGCAAATTTTTTCTTTTTCTTCTGCGCTTCTGCCAGAATAGATCCTCCCAACAGATTTTTCTTTGGAGGGATGGAGAACTCCTAATAAAAAAGGGCCGTACGGCCCCGAAGTGGCGTTCAGAAGATTCTACAGATACGACCCCGCGCCCCTTGGAAAGCTCAGCAGATACCACCCGAACTTCATTTCATACTTCGATGCACGATACCCTTTCTTTCAAGAGCGATTCAAGGAGTCTGAAGGCTCGATCCACAGACTTGTTGGACTTGAAGTTTCCGAAGATGACTTCTTCGATCGTGTCTATCTCTATCTCACGGTTGGAAGTTTTGCAGATCAAAACGCGGGTTATCGCCTTGAAAGGCACACTGAAACTGTGGCGTTTGTCTTCAACACATCGAAAGTCGATCCGATCGTGCAAGATAGACATCTTGAAGAGCTCGTTTTTGAAGAAACTCTTCCTCAAAATCACGTTGAACGAAGCCAGCGTTCTTTGTATCACACTTCCGCCCCGATGTTACTTTAGCTCGCCAGTCATCTTTGAAGGCTCTGCCCTGGCGTTTGTCATTGACAATTTTTGTCACGAGGTCGTGACAAGACACAATGAGAGAAACGCTCCGTGGCAGACAGGTGGTATGGTATCTGTTGTCGAAGCTTTGCGAGGTGATCGGTGTGGTGGCGGTGGTCGATCTGGGTTCGAACTCGTTCATACTCTTGGTTCAGCACGAAGGTGAAACGCTACTGGAGGAAGTGTACGAAGTTGGGTTGAAGTCTATCGGAGACGAAGACGAAGCATTCGAATCAGCGAGTCGAGTGGTGTCTCAGATCAAAGCCAAAGTTTCGGATGTACCCATTCACGTCTTCGGCACGGCTATCTTTCGGGAAAAGCCACATCTGTTCGAGAGGATCGTTCGGAAGTTTGGCTTGAAAGGAGAAATACTCTCTGAGGAAGACGAAGCTTATTTCACCTACATGAGCGTGGATCCAAGCTTCGAGAAAGACATCACCGTGTTCGATCTGGGTGGTGGAAGTTTGGAAGTGGTGAGAAAAGATTGGTTCATGAGTCTTCCACTCGGGACGCACGTTCTGAACAATCTCTTCGATCTGTCACTTCCATCGATCCAGCAGTTCGAAGATGCCCTGAGACACGTTGAAGAAATGCTTCCTTCTTTTACGAATCCTGTCGGTATTGGGGGATCCTTCGTCGCGATCGCCTCGATGAGGATAGGAAAGTGGGATTTGAAAGCGGTCGAAGGTCTCATTCTGACTCACCACGATGTGGAAGCGGTGATCCAACAGCTAAGGGGAAACACCTTCGAGCAGGTACGTGGCTGGAACATCATACCAGCTGGAAGAGAGAAAACCATCGTTGCAGGCTGCGCCGTTGCGCTCGCGATAGCGAAACGTGGATCAATAAAGGTTTCAACGAAGGGTTTCAGACACACCCTCGCGAGAATGTTGGAAGAAGGAGGAATACAAAGACCTTGGGTCAGGGGTCGCTGAAATTTGTGCCGTGGTTCTCGTGTGATCTATTAGGACCGACGGCAGGAAAAATTCTTTGAGGTGATTTTTCGAGACTGGCGTGCCCGGGGAGATTTGAACTCCCGGCCTCCAGATCCGCAGTCTGGCGCTCTATCCAGCTGAGCTACGGGCACGCACTGGCGGAGAGGGAGGGATTCGAACCCTCGGTGGAGGAATACCTCCACACTTGCTTAGCAGGCAAGCGCCTTCGACCACTCGGCCACCTCTCCGAACCGCTCCCGTCGAGAGGCTAAAAGCCCCTGTGCTGGTATCTATTCTAACACAACCAGACAGAGCCTTAAACCTGAAGACGCCGATCTTGCGATTTGGCTGGCTTATGCCAGGATGTCTTTATTAAGACCACACAGCATTTCCACGTATTACATTATACTCCGCTCCGGAGAAAGATCAAGATCTCCGCAGAACCGAGCCGGAAAGTTCATCCATATTTGGATTCTCGTTGAACGGCCGTGTGCGGTGGTAAATGAAACAGATGTGTATCTTTTCCCTTTAAAAGTTGTGCTTCATGTATAATAAAAGAAATTAACAACGGATGGTGAGTATTCGAATGAGATCTGTGGTGTTTTTGTTTTTCTTAATTGGTAGTTGTGCGATCGCTCAAATGTTTTCTGCCGCTGAGGTCTTACAAGATGCCGAGTTTGTCTATCAGAAGTTGAAAGATGTGCACGTCAACATATTTCATACGTTTTCTGAAATCGAGGCAGAGGAAGAGTTTTCCAAACTGAAATCGCGTCTCAGTGCTCAACAGTACTTGGGACTCCGCGAGGCCTTCAAATTGCTCTCTGAGTTTGTTGCTCTATTTAAGGACGGGCACACATATTTATCTATCACCGATCAATTTTACGAGTATCTCGATGCGGATGGCAAAATTGTGCCCATCTTAGTTTCCTTCACCGATGAAGGAATAATCATTTTAGCAGACGTCGAAGGAAAGATAAATGAACCGTGTCTTCTGATGTCTTTGAACGGAATCCCCGCAGAGGAGTTGAAGGACGAAATTCTCAGGATGATCAGTTATGAAAAAGTCTCCTTTGCCTATGTTAAGGCCTCAAAGTTGTTTCATCAATATTGCTGGGTGATCTTCAAAGAACCAGAAAGCTTTGGAGTCGAATATTCGACAAAACAGGGTGTACAACACAAAATAGAGCTTGCCCCGGTGAGCTTTGAAGAATACAAAAGCCGCAGAGATCAACTGAATCTCTCGAACGAAAAGTTGTGGGATTTTTCAACAGCTGGGAAGAACACGGCAATCTTGAGAATCGATACCTTTGGCTCGTATTACGAGAAAGATCTTAAACAGTTCATAAAGGAAGCTTTCGAGCGAGTGAAGAGAGAAGGCATCCAGAACTTAATAATAGATCTCAGGGAAAACGGCGGTGGGGACTCAAGAATTGCGGAATATCTTTATTCCTTTATAAGTGACAAGCCATACAGAATTTATGCTGAAGTACACGTGAAATATTCGGATGATGCGATCAGAAAATTGAAGATCTTCGATCCGTTGTTGCTTTTTAGAATCAAGGTGCTGAAGCAAGAAACGATTGTTTACAGAAACAGTCTAAAGAAACCGAAAAAGAATGATCTGTTGTTCAACGGAAACATCTTTGTGCTGACTGGATCACAGACTTTTTCAGCCGCTACCGACTTTGCCGCCATGACGAAGGACTTAATGATCGCCACGATAGTTGGCGAAGAAACAGGAGGGCTCGCATCAAGTTATGGGGACGTTTTGCCTCTCACCCTACCAAACACGGGACTTCGGCTCGGCGTATCCTTCAAATACTTCGTTCGCTGTGGGGGGTTTGACGACAAAAGAGGCGTGATACCAGATGTAGTCATTCGAGCAGATCCCCATTCTGTTTTACAAGGAGTCGATCAGGCGGTCCAAACTGTGCTCGAGATAGTGAGAAGTGATGATAGAGCGAAAGAAAGACGGTAAGATTGGTACACTCCCAATCTCTTGAAGAGGTAACGCTGTAAAAGGAAAATGGGAAAGGATTTATTTCATTTGGCAAGCTTTAGCAAAAGTTTCACGATAGGATTGAACAGTTTTGGTGGCCGGTAGGTTCCTCTTTTTGCCTCTTCGAACAATTCCACAGATTTTTTCACATGATATTCGATCATCTTTTTTCCCCTTCCTGGATCGGCCAGCGAGGGATCTCCGAGATAGTAAGGATTTTGTTGGTCACTGATCCAGTCGACCGTAACCGCCAAACTCTCGGCTTTGAGAAATCTCAAGAGTTTGCCGAGGAAGGTTTCTCTACTTGGAAAGTATCGTGGAAGATCTTTCGTTCTCACCATGCTTGAATCCACATGGAGCATCAGTGAAGTTTCGTTCGTGCCGGCGTGAAGATCTTTCGCATCGCCGTTCATACCTGCGGGAATCTTGATCTCTTCTAAATCGTTCAGCATGTCTTGGAAGATGTGAAGGAACGGTACGACCAAGTTGAAACCGTACTTCTCTTTCAACTTCTTCGAAGCTTCAGCGAGTGCGAGCTGGTGTCTTGGACCACCATGGTTGTCGAAAATGATCCAGTGTTTGAAGTTCATCTTGGCAAGGTGAGAGCCTATTTCGAAGATGAGTCTTTTGAACGTTCCATAACTCAACCAGATCGAGCCGAAGACGGGTTGTGCGTCGCTGCCGAGAGGAATCTCAAACAGTTTCACAACCTCGTGATCCTTTTTTAGAATCTGGCAGGTCTCTTCCATCACTCTTCGCGCTATGAAAACGTCGGTTCCTAAAGGAAGATGTCTTCCGTGCGTCTCGGTGGGAGAAACGACCGAAACGAAGACGGTCTTTTCTCTGTCGAGCTTCGAGACTTCCTCACACGTGAGCGAGAGATAGTCTTTCACGTTATCACCCCGCTTCAGCGATTCTTCAACTTCAGATAGTGTTTCTCAACGATCGATCTTTTGTAATTCGTGAGAATTTGCATATCCTGAGCCTGCAGGTTCGGTCTGTTGGAAGTATCGACGATCGGAGCGATGTTGAAGTTGATCTCACGATTTTCGAACATGTCGAGTGTCAAGACGATGGCTGAACCTGTTGAAGGGTTTCCACCCACATAGCCATAGTAACCGTAAAGATCACCATAGCTCAACTGTCCGTCACCATCGAAGTCAAGCCAAGCGTAGATCTTCACCCTCGGTTTTTTGACTTCGAGAACGAACTGACCCAAACCGTTCGCTACAGTCATGTTGTCTAACTTGCCATTCTCATCCACGCTGAAGACGATCAACGGCTTCCAGCCATCTTCAAAAGTCACCGCCGCGTAGGCATCTACCAAGCCTGCGCCGTAATAGATATCGTGTCCCGAAGGGCCAAGGTCGATCGCCGTTGCCCTCAAAACGTTTCTTATGTTCTCGATACCCACGATGCCTTGAGAGATCATGAGAGCGACGATGCCGGTCACGTGCGGTGCTGCCATGGAAGTTCCTAAGCTATAAACGTACGCTCCACCTCTGTAAGTACTCAAGATCGCCTGATTTTCATCCCCACCCGGTGCCACGACGTCGAGTTCTGGTCCGTAGTCTGAATAGCTGGCTCTTCTGGCATCTATCGTGACGGCGCCAACGGCGATGGTTTCTGGATAGGCGGCAGGATAGTCGATACCAGAACTTCCATCGTTTCCAGCGGCGCAGACCATGACGACATCGTTTTGATAAGCGTACCTGACGGCAGCTTCTACCTCAGGAGATGGATCTCGAGAACCCAGTGAGGCGTTTATGACCTTCGCGCCGTGATCGACGGCATAGACGACGGCTTTGGCAAAGTAAAATACATCGCCAGTCCCATCGCCGCGGAGGACTTTCAACGGCATTATCTTTACCCTCTGACCCCACGTCACACCCGCCACACCTTTGTTGTTGTTCGTCAAAGCTGCGATGATTCCAGTCACGTGTGTTCCATGACCATTGTCGTCCTGTGGATAGGCGTCGTTCTCGACAAAGTCATAACCTGGCACGAAGATGCCTTGAAGATCTTCGTGTGAAAAGTCCACACCCGAGTCGATGACGGCGATCGTTACGATGTCGCTACCTTTTGTCACAGACCAAGCTTCTGGAACTCTGATGAGTCCAAGGTTCCATTGAAGAGGAAAGTGAGTGTCGTTCGGTGTGATGCTCGAAAGGGTCATTAGACGGTGGGGTTCGATGCCAAGGAAACCTGGAATTTTGGAAAGTTCCTCACGCAACGAGGAAATTTCGGTGGAGGTTTCCAAAAGATAATAGATCTCATCTTGCACGCGAAGTTGATCCAGAACCTTACCCAGCAACGAAAGCTTTTGTTTCACACTCGATCTTGCATCGAATCGAACCACGTACTGATTGTCGATGATGTCCGACTCAACTTTTTTGCTCAACGATGAAACAGTCGGAAAGCTCATCGATTTCGTCACATCCCCAACGTACGCAGAGACCTTCCCATACACAGTTGCAGAAAATTTAGGTTGCGTGCTGAACAGTTTGTCAAAAGCAACGCTGAAAGCGCCATGAACAAGACGAAAATGATACTTCGAAACTTTCCTCTAAGTGTCATTCGAATCACCAAGAACATCATAACACGATCGATCTTCAGGTTCGCAGAGAACTCTTTGGACCACCTTACGCCCTATAATGAAGCGAAAAAATTCCCAGCACAGTGGCTGGGAATTTTTAAAAACTGAAAAGATCATCTTCTGAGATCGAATCTGTCAAGATTCATGACCTTGTCCCACGCTTTTATGAAATCCTGGACAAACTTTTCTTTCGCATCGTCACAAGCGTAAACCTCTGCGA
The DNA here is from genome assembly GCF_000816145.1 of Pseudothermotoga hypogea DSM 11164 = NBRC 106472. NCBI lineage: Bacteria > Thermotogati > Thermotogota > Thermotogae > Thermotogales > Thermotogaceae > Pseudothermotoga > Pseudothermotoga hypogea. Next base: position 1,395,219 of record NZ_CP007141.1, read on the forward strand.
CTGCGCGGAGTTCATCGTGGTGTCCAAAGATGAGGTCCACTCGCGTTGCTCTGAATTTGAGAGAACCATCCTTTCTGTTGTACCCCTCGAAGATGTAGCGATGTTCATCCGCTGACTTCCACGCGATTGACATGTCGAGCAGGTTCACAAAGAAGTGGTTCGTTAGAACACCAGGAGTTTGTGTCAGAACACCAAGACTATTGTATTTGTAGACCGCTCCTAATACTCTCAGACCACCAACGAGCACGACGAGCTCCGGCACATTGAGCTTCAAAAGCTCGGCTTTGTCAACAAGATGGTACTCTGGCGTGGTGTACACATCTTTCTCATCTATCTTGCTCGGATCTTTGAAGTAGTTTCTGAAGCCATCCGCGAAAGGTTCTATCTCCTTGTAGAATTCCACCTCCACTTGCTCTTGCGAAGCGTCCACCCTACCCGGAATGAACGGAACTTTCACATCAAACCCCGCTTTTCTCGCAGCTTCTTCGATGGCTGCACATCCTCCAAGGACTATCAGATCGGCAATGGAAACTCTCTTTTTACTACTTTTTTCCTCTTGTTCTTGGTTGAACTGTTGTTGTATCGCTTCGTAAACAGCCATAACTCTCTTCAGATCATCTGGATGGTTGACTTCCCATTGGTTCAATGGATACAACCTTATTCTCGCTCCATTTGCCCCGCCCCTTCTGTCTGAATCTCTGTAAGTGGAAGCTGAAGACCATGCGGTGTAGACCAACTGTTGGATGCTCAGACCAGATCCGAGAATCTTATCTTTCAACTGTTTAATATCTTCCTCGTCTATCAGCTCGTAGTCCCTCGTTGGCAACGGATCTTGCCAGATGAATTCTTCTTTTGGAACGTAAGGTCCGACGTAACATGACTTGGGTCCCATGTCTCGGTGGGTGAGTTTGAACCAAGCGACAGCGAAGGCTCTTTCAAATTCTTTCGGGTTTTCGAGGAATCTTCTCGCGATCTTCGAATAGACAGGATCGAACTTGAGGGCAAGATCAGCGGTGAGCATCCTCGGTTTATGCTTCTTGTTGGGATCGAATGGATCTGGAACTATCTCTGGGGCGTTCTTCGCCACCCATTGGTGTTTTCCATCTGGGCTCTTTTCGAGTTCCCATTCGAATTCCAAGAGGAACTTCAGATACTGAATTCCAAAGCGTGTGGGCTTCGAGGACCATATGACTTCGAAGCCAGATGTATAGGTGTGAGGTCCTTTACCGGTCTCGTAACCGTACTTCCACCCCAAGCCCATGTCTTCCAAAGGTGAGGAGCTGGGATCTGGACCGAGTTCTTTGCTCGATCCAGCGCCGTGTGTCTTACCGAAAGAGTGACCACCGGCAATCAAAGCTACCGTTTCTTCGTCATTCATACCCATCCTTGAGAAGGCGAGCCTTATCTCCTCAGCAGATCCTAAGGGATCTGGCTTTCCCCCTGGACCCTCTGGATTGACGTAGATCAAGCCCATCTCAGTTGCCGCGAACGGCTTTTCGAGCTCACCTTCTTTGAACCGCTCTTTCCCCGTGAGCATTTCTTCTTCGGCTCCCCAATCTGGGCTTTCATCTGCTTCGAAGATGTCTTCCCTTCCCAGTGAAAATCCAAATATCTTCACACCCATGTCTTCCAGAGCAACTGTCCCGGCGAGGATTATCAAATCTGCCCACGAGAGCTTCTTACCGTACTTTTTCTTGATTGGCCAAAGGAGTCTGATGGCTTTGTCGAGGTTTATGTTGTCCGGCCAGTTTATTCTGGGTGGGAATCGAATACTTCCGTTTCTTGCCCCACCCCTACCGTCGTGGATCCTGTAGCTTCCGGCACTGTGCCATGCAAGACGGATGAACAGAGGACCGTAATGACCAAAGTCCGCGGGCCATCAGTCTTGAGAAGTCTTCATGAGTTCCTTCAAGTCCTTGATCACCGCATCGACATCGAGAGCCTCAACTTCTTTGACGTAATCGTGGTTGGTTCCATAAGGATTCGAGTTTGGACAGTTCTGCCTGAGAATTTTCAGATTCAGCCTGTTTGGCCACCAATCCGTGAGCCATCTCTTTCTCCTCTTTTCCATGGTGCCCCTCCTAACTTCTTTACTCACAGTTTACTCTACTGATTTGAATTATAGCATATCTATTTTGAAAATCCAACTTAATAAGTGGTCCTCACAACCGAGCTACAGTGGAGGATACCGTTGGAAACTTTAAGCAATTGTATAATCTCAAGTGTCAGCTCATCACAACTTTGGTTTTGGAGAATGATATCAGAGAGGTGAGACTGTGATACCAACCGCGAAGAGGATCACCAAGCTTCAAGGAGTTTTCCATCTGCCCGAATCTGGGAAGATCTTTTCGAGGATTGAATCTTTCAAGATCGCGAAGATGCTCAAGCGAGAGTTAGCTTCCTGGGGGAAAGATTTTTCCATCGTCTCACATTCCAGTAACGGTTCAACCTTCGAGCTTTTGCTCGACGAGAACTTGGTGAACCATCCACAAGGTAACAGGATCGTCGTTCAAGGATCGAAAGTCAGTTTCGTTGCCGCAACGAACCAAGGTTTGTTCTACGCGGTTCAGACTTTCAAGCAACTCTTGAGAGAGCGGAACGGTTCACTCGAACCCGTTCTGATCGAGGACGAACCAGACTTCGAGAACAGAGCCTTCATGCTCGACATAAGCAGAGATAGAGTGCCCAAGATGGAGACGCTGAAGAGACTCGTTGATCTTCTATCTGAACTCAAATACAATCAACTTCAGCTCTACATGGAACACACGTTTGCCTACGAAAAGCACGAGAAGGTCTGGAAAGATTATTCTCCTCTGACGCACGAAGAAATCTTGGAGCTCGACGAATACTGTCGTGAACGTTTCATAGAGCTGGTACCGAACCAGAATTGTTTTGGCCATTTAGAAAAATGGCTCATGCACGATGAGTACAAACATCTGGCAGAGTGTCCCGACGGTTTCGTCTTCCCCTGGGGCGTTCCATCCGGTCCATTTTCGCTTTCGCCCACAGTGGAGGAATCTTTGAAGTTCGTAGGATCATTGCTGGAAGAGCTTCTGCCACATTTTTCCAGCACGAAGGTCAACGTCGGTGCCGATGAAACCTTCGATCTGGGGCTGGGTAGATCGAAAGAACTCTGCGAGAGGTTGGGGAAGGGCAGGGTCTATCTGAACTTTCTGCTCGATCTCTACAGAATCGTCAAAAGACACGGCAAGACCATGATGTTCTGGGGAGATATCATAAAGAACTATCCAGAGTTGGTGGGTGAACTTCCAAAAGACGTCATTGCTTTGCTGTGGGGTTATGAAGAAGATCATCCTTACGAGAGTGAGTGTGAACTGTTCGCGAGCAAAGGCGTTAGTTTTTACGTCTGCCCAGGCACTTCCAGCTGGAACTCCTTCGTGGGTAGGCTCGACAACGCATTGGGAAACGTAAGAAATGCCGTTAAGAATGGAAAAAAGTTTGGTGCTTTGGGATTTCTTCTCACCGACTGGGGTGACAACGGCCATCCACAGCATCTTGCGGTTTCGATACTTCCGATCGTCTACGCGGCCACATTGGGCTGGAACTCGTCGGTGGACCTTCCGACGAGTGAACTTTCGAAGGAAACAGACCTTCACATCTTTAAGATTGAGTCTTTTTCTGAAAAACTTTGCGTCCTCGGGAACATGTACAAAAAATTGAGCGTTCAGTTGCCGAACGCGAGTGCCTATTTCATGGCTTTGATGTTTCCTGAAAGATTTCTCGAAAACTTGGACGCCCTGAACGAGAAGGACGTCGAAACGATCAGAGAGAGTCTCGAGCAGATAGAGAGTGTATGTCGTGAGCTTTTCAAACTTCGAAACGAGTCCAACAGGATCTTCGTGGATGGGATCGTCAACAACGCAGAAATGCTCAAACTCGCGATGGAATGGATCTTGATGGCGAAAAGGTTTGGACGGATCGATCGGATCGACGAAGTGATCTGGAAAGATTTCACGACCAGATTCAGTAGGATCGTCGAGGAATACAAAAACCTGTGGCTCGAATCGAACAGACCGGGCGGACTGAGTCAGAGCGTCGATAAACTGACGAGGTTGTTGAAGTTGAGATAGCGGGCTCGATCAACTCAGTAAACGGTCACTTTGCGCTTTGTTTTGCCTTGCGCCAGTAGAGAATACCCACCGGAATCCAACACATGATCGTGCTGATGGGTGTGAAACTGCAGTGTGCGTAGTAACCCAGAAGGCAAGGTTTGCTCGCTCCAGGTATGGGCAACAGCGTCCAGATACCGAGACCTATCAATACGATGATGATCCAGCCATGGCGCTTCATTCTCTTATCCCCTTTCCCCGTGAAAGCATGAACGATGGCGAATCAGAAGATCTTTCTCCTGTAGTGACAGTAGGGCTTTTTCCCCGTTTTCGCGTAGTAATCTTGATGATAATCTTCAGCGAGCCAGAAGTCGCTCGCTTTTCTTATTTGAGTTGCGACTCTGTACTTTTGTGAGAGTTGATCCTTTATCCTCTCGGCCACCTCGCGTTGTCTTTCGTTCGTGTAGAAGATCACACTCTTGTACTGCTCGCCGATGTCTGGCCCTTGACCGTCTTCCTGTGTGAAGTCGTGGATCTCAAAGAAATATTTGACGAGCGATTCTTCGTCGATCTTCCCGGGGTCGAAGATGACCTCAACGGTCTCGTAATGCCCCGTCAATCCGGTGCACACTTGCTCGTAGGTTGGATTCTTCCTTTTGCCACCCATGTATCCGACCCGAGTGTCGAAGACACCTTCCAGTTGTTTGAAAAGGTGTTCAACTCCCCAGAAACAGCCACCCGCGAAGAACATCCTATCTATGGGTGGTTTCTGGCCTTCTGGGACGAAGACGAGAGAGACTGAGTTGACGCAGTGACGAACGTTCTTCTGGGTGAATCCTTCGCCGTGGAAGACGTGGCCCAAGTGTGCCCCACAGTAGGAGCAAAGGATCTCGATCCTGACACCGTCTCGGTCGAGTTGCTTCTTGATCGCACCCGGTATCTCGTCGTCGAAGGCGGGCCAGCCACAACCAGAATGGAACTTGTCTGAGGAGTTGTACAACGGTATTCCACAATTTTTGCACACATAGATGCCCTTTTCGAAATGATCGGTGTACTCACCAGAGAAAGGTGGTTCTGTTCGCTTTTCGAACAGGACGAACCTCTCAAAGTCGTTCAGGCTGGGATTGATGATTCTTCTCATTACATCACACCTCGTTGTTCATTGTACCATAGACCGAGATCTTCACTGGTCGAATGGAAATGAGAGATTCACTTCAGAGAAATCTCGATCCATCATAATCGCACCAAGGGGGTGTTCGATTTGGTCGTCGTGATTGAAAGGCTCAAAAAAAGGTTCGGCCCCATAGAGGCAGTCAAGGGCATAAGTTTTGAGATCGAACGTGGGGAGATATTCGGACTCATTGGACCCAATGGCGCCGGAAAGACCACCACGCTCAGGATCATCTCGACTCTGTTGAAACCAGACGAAGGAAAAGTTTTGGTCTTCGGCCACGACGTGCAGAAGGAACCTCACGAGGTTCGAAAGCTGATAAGTTATCTTCCCGAGGACGCGGGGGCTTACAAGGAACTGACGGGGCTTGAATATTTGAAGTTCGTAGCTCGTTTTTTTGCAAGAGAAGAAAAGGAATTCCAAGCGATGTTGGAACGAGGTGTTCAGATCGCGAACCTCAACGAGAGGTTGAAATCGAAGGTGTCCACGTACAGTAAGGGAATGACCAGAAGACTCCTCATCGCCAGGGCACTCATGGTGAATCCAAAACTTGCCATACTCGATGAACCCACATCTGGCCTCGATGTGCTGAACGCACGAGAGATGAGGAACATCATAAAGAACTTCGCGGGCGATGGAGGAACGGTCCTTCTGTCCTCGCACAACATGCTCGAGGTGGAGTTCCTCTGTGATAGGATCGCGTTGATCAACAGCGGGCAGATCGTCGAAATCGGAAAGCCAGAAGAACTGAAGCGCAAATACTCAGCTTCCAACATCGAAGAAGTATTTGCGGAGGTGGTTCGATGTTCTGGAACCTGCTGAAAAAAGAGTTGAGAGAGGTGCTAACCGTTTCGAGCGTGATTTCTATCGTTGCGATGGCCCTCATATACGCGATGATAGGAAAAAGCGTTGGTAGCATAACGGAAGAAGTTTCGAAGAAACTGACCGTTGCGGTTGTGAATTTGGACAAGGGGGAATTTTCAAAAGCGATCGAGGATGCCGTTGAGTCGTACGCAACTGTGATCTACAAAGGTGACAATGTCGATGAAGCGATGGAAAAACTGAAGAAAAACAACGGTTCTGCTCTGCTCATCGTGCAGGAAGATTTCACCGAGAAGCTGACTTCCAACCAGCAGGCGAAGGTCAAGGTAGTCTCGATCCTGAAAGGTCTGGGCATCATGGATACCGTGCAGTCCGAGGTCTTCAAGGAGTTTCTGGGAGCTTTGGAACACCAGATGGTTCTCACCTTGCTGACGAAGTACGGCGTGGAGAATCCGAACTTCGTGCTCGATCCCATCGACAGAGAGGAGGCGACGGTGTACTTGAGTAAGGTTCTGGAAGGGATGTCCCCGTCACAACTGTTGAATTACCTCTCCAACAGGTGGCTCATCGTTTCCATCGTCGTCATGATGCTGATCATCATGTCTGGAAGCACCGTAATCTCTTCTTTGGGACTCGAGAAGGAGAACAAAACGCTCGAAACGCTTTTGACGATGCCCGTGGCGAGAAGTCACATAATATTGGCGAAGATCTTGGCTGCCACGATCGCAGGCCTCGTCATGGCTGGCATATACATGGTCGGTTTCAGTCTATACATGAGATCTTTCGAAATTCCGGCGTCGGCGGGGATAGATCTCGGCACAAGCGTCGTCGATTATATGTTCGTTGCGTTGTCCATGTTCTCAACGTTGTTGTGTGGTATAAGCCTCGCCATGTTGTTGGGACTGATTTCGAAAGACTTCAAGAGCGCGCAGACGTTGACCTTTCCACTCGTCGCACTGGCCGTCTTCAGCATGCTCTTGACCATGTTCAAAGACCTTTCAACGATGCCCACTGCCCTGAAGATCGTCGTCTTCGCGATTCCTTTCACCCATGCGATGACTTCGGTGAGGAACGTTCTTTTCGACAACTATTCATTGTTGATCTACGGCAGTCTTTACAACTTCGCCCTCGCCGCCGTTCTGTTGACCATCAACGTGAAGATCTTCAACAGCGACAGTCTTATCACCGGGGTGAAATTCGTCAGGAGGGGTTTGATCCGCAGGTTCACTTCACCCTGATCAGCTGAAATTCGTCGACCCAGCCCCAGTTTCCAGCTTTGCCTTTCACACGAAGGCTGATTTTGACAACTCTGCTCGTGATCCTTACCTCTAAGACAGGATGGTTCCACTGGAGCCATCCTCTGTTTTCTATTCTCACAGACGCTCTTTCACCACCATGCTCGCTGATCGATAGTTCAACCTCATCTCCACCACTGCCCTGGATCCACATCGAGAGTTTGTATGTTCCTTCGGGAAGATCCCGTACGATCTGGTACATTTCGAATTCGAAGGGCTTGTCGAGCCAATAGTTCACGGCATACACACCGTGGTGCGCATTCTGTGGAGGATTCGCACGCACAACTTTGACCGACTGCTTGTTGCCTTCGACGATCCATGGTTCGAAGTTGCCCGTCTCGAAGCTCCAGTTAGAAAGATAGTTCGTCGGCTCCTTGATCAACAGTTTGGCTTCAACGGTGGAGTCGTAATCAAGAATCTTTCCCACTATTCGATGTTCCCCCACTTGCTTCAGTTCCTCTTCTTCTACTTGCCAAACCACACGAACGGACCTCAAAGAATCGTCCGAAAAGAGTGCTTGAACTTTCTGGGGAAGTTCCATCCTCTCGCCCACGATCGATTCCAAACTCACAGGGAACACTCGAACGAGCTCAGCCTTCTCTTCGAGCAATTCTTCGTAGTTGCGGAAGATCTTCAAAGTCTCAAGCGCGTTACCCTGAAAATCGAAAAGCGTCTGGTTCTCCCAAGGGTTTCCTTCACCAGTTTTCCAACCGGCCCCTTTCACTGGGATCCACGCACCCTCCCAGTAGAAAAGACCCAATCCTCTAGCTTCGGGTACTTGTTTCAAAACTCTGATCAGGTCTCTGAGAAAACTCATCTGTCCTCGAACGGTCGCCAAATAACCTGCCGTCCATTGGAGACTTTCGTCACCGAAGATGTTCGCATGACCATCTGCATCCTGCAACGTCCATGGGTACGCCGTCTCGACGACGAGCACATCTTTTCTGTAACGTTGTGAGACATCGTTCAGATTGAAGCTCAACTCTTCCAACGTACCGTGCCAGTAAGGATAGTAGGAAACTCCGATGATGTCGAAGTCAACGTCTCTTTTGACAAGTTCGTCGAAGAACCATCTGAACAGTGAGTTGTTTCCACCCTCGGCCAGGTGAACCACGATGGGAACGTTTGGATCGAAATCTCGTACCGCCTTCACCGCAGCTTTGAGCAGTGCTGTGAAACCGTCGAAACCACCCGCGTTGGGACCAGATATCTGACCGTCGGGCCAGAGAAAGCCGTTGTTCAGTTCGTTACCCACCTGCACCATGTCCACATGAACGTCTCGCTCTTTCATGTACTCGAGCACGAACTTCGTGTAGTCGTACAGCGCCTTCTGTAGATCTTCACCGTGAAGATCGTTCCACGCCTTCGGCTTGTTCTGCTTGCCAGGGTCTGCCCACCAATCACTGTAATGAAAATCTACCAAGACCTTCAAACCATACTTCTTTGCCTTGGCAGCCAAGTCGGTCATGTTCTCGTGGTTGCAGTTCCCACCGCCCAAGTTCGTTGGATCGTTCCAAATTCGGAGTCTGACCCAGTTCACGCCGTAACCTTTCAGGATCTGAAGACAGTCTATCTCTACTCCGGCGTCGTAGAATCGCCCACCGAGCCTTTCGATTTCGTACAGCATCGAAACATCGACACCAAAGATGAAAGGTTTTTCAGAAGCGAAGACCAGGCTTGAGAGCATCAAGACTATCACACCCACCTTCCATAGACCCTTCATTCCTTCACCGCCCCTCTCGTCAGTCCGCTCACGAGGTATCGTTGCATTGCCAAGAACAGTATCACCATGGGTAACATGCCGAGCAACGCGGCAGCAGTGAACAAACCCCATTCCGTTTCGTACGGTCCCACGGCGAAGGATTGTAGACCGAGTGCGTAGGTGTAGTTTCGAACGTTCTGAAGCACGATCCTTGCAACCACGTACTCGTTGAAAGTACCTATGAAGGTCAGAAGGAAGACCACGACGAGTATGGGTCTTGCAAGTGGAAGAACGATCATGTAGAAACTCTGGAACTTGGTGGCGCCGTCGACTATCGCAGCCTCTTCGAGCGAGGCAGGTATCAGGTCGTAGAAGCCTTTGATCAAATAAACGTTGTAAGCGATGTTCGTCAGATAGGCCAATGCGAGACCACCTATGGTGTCTATGCCGAGGAAGGGTACGAACTTTCCAAGGAAGTTGAGCAGGTTGTAGATCGCGATCATGAATATCACGCCGGGGAACATCTGGATCAAAAGAAAGCTCAGTATACCATACCTCCTGCCGACGAAACGCATCCTGCTGAACGGATACGCGGCCGTGGCGCAAACGAAGGTCGTGATGAGTGCGACGATCGTGGAAACGACTATCGAGTTGAGCACCCACCAGCCAAAATAGTGCTTCATCTTCTCCTTCCAGATCTGATCTATCCTGAAGAGCTGTTTGTCCACGTTGCGGAACAACTTCTGTGCTTCGGGAAAGAGGGAGAGTTTCATCAGAGTACCTGCTCGGCGCGAAACCACCGCGAGGTCCGCACGAACCTTGTTCACGAAGTCGAGCTTCACCAAATCGAGCAACCTTGTCAGATGCTCCGAGGTCACGAAGGTTCCACTGTGAGAGAGCGCTAACAGATCGTTGCAGATCTTTTCGAAGTCGACCATCACCTGCTCGAATTCCTTGACGGTCTGCTCGTAATTCTTCGCGTAGTTCTCGAAACGCGACGTGAAAGTCCTGTAATCCTCGATCCATCTCAGGTTGTTGATGGCCTTTTGCACGCTCTCTTTCGTTCTGTCGTTTCGCTCGTAGGAATTCGCGAAGTTCCTCAGCCACGTGAGAAGAGCAGAGTAGCGTGTAAGATCCGTCCTGGACAAAGATTTGATAGCTTCAACGGTGGAAAGTCTGACTTTCAAATCGTTTTCGAAGAGGATGAGCTGCAGCCATGCCCTTTCCTCTGTGAGGCTGACCTCGAGCGATTCTTTCGTTCTCTGGAGTTTCACCGTTCTCTGCTTGATTTGCTGAAGATCAGATTCTTTCATCAAAATAGAGTTGTTGAGCTCTCGAAGTTTTGAAACTTCGTAGCTGTATCGTTCCAATAGCCTCCCCAGATCGTCGCATATCCTCTCGAGCCTCGGTCTGATCTCTTCGTAGGTCTTCACCATGTCGGCGTAAACTTTCAAGTTCTTTCGTTGCTGATCCACGTAAGTGAGCTCGAGGAGTTTTTCAGAAAGCGATTCTGTGGTCTTTCGAACTTCCAATAAGTCTTCGAAACCTTGTAGAGAGTTCGAAGCGTTTCTCAGTTGAGCAGCGACGCTTTGAAGACTCTGCAAGAACGCCGTATCGTCGATGGGAAAGATGCTCTTGGCAGTCGTGCGTGCGAGCGAATCCTTCATTCTATTGAGCGCTTCGATGGCACCGATCAAGGAACGAAGCTCGGACAACAGATCACCCTTCAGTAAAAGCTGCGCCTCCAAGATGGATCGTTCCAAAGGTTGCAGAGCTTTTCTCAGCGCTTCTATTTCTGAGCTGATCGAAGAAAGTTGAGTCGATAGTGCTTCGAGATCCTTCAAAGACATTCCACCGAGCTCTTCGTACACGCCTCTCAAACGATCCAAGGCGAGCGTGTAAGACTGTTCGTCTTCGATTTTGAAGCCAACGATAGTCTCAACGTTGGATCTCAAAATCTTTTCCAGCTGGGAGTTGAATTTCTCTTTGCTCAACACTTCGTAAAGGATGAAAGTCAGCTCTTCTTCGTTGATCTTCAACTCGTTCAAAGTTTCGAACACACTCTTTTCGATTTGCTTCAGATCGTTCAAGGTCGACTGCTTCGCACGATCGGCGTTCGCCTCGAAGATCTTCACCAAAGCTTCGTAAGATTTCTTGGCAGCATCATTCCTGCTGTTGGATTCATTGAGATAGTTTCTCAACTTCTTGAGAAGTTCCGAGGCTTTCTCCTGGGCTCGTGACAAGGTGAGTTTATCGTAAGGGCTCACACGCGATATCAGCTTTTGAAGTTCTTTGACGAGCACCGGCACATTCTGTTCCTGAACGATCAAATCTACATAGTTTTGAAGCGTGAGCCTGCTCGAAAACAGATCGGTCGAGAAGGCTGCCTCGTCCCTTCTCAGAGAGGTCGTCACCACCCAAACGGTCGGAAAGAGAATGACGATGATCAGAAATATCAAGATCGCGTGCACGTGCAGTTTCATCTTCCCACCTCTTCGAAGACGCCGGAGAATCTGAAATTGATGTAACTGATTCCACCGACAAGGAAGAAGATGAGGATCGATATGGCCGCCGCCAGGCCGAAGTCTTGACCCGTTCCAGCCTGGAACGCGAGCTTGTAGACGTAGGATATGAGAATGTCCGTGTAACCCGTGGGTGTGGTCGAACCTGGTATGGGTGGACCTCCAGCCGTGATGAGATAGATGATCGTGAAGTTGTTGAAGCTGAACGCGAAACTACTCACGAGAAGCGGTGCGATCACGGTCATGAGCAGCGGAAAGGTTATGCCCGTGAACCGTCTGAACTTTCCAGCCCCATCGATCATGGCTGCCTCGTAGAGTTCGTAAGGTATACCCTGAAGCGCCCCGAGCGAGATGGTCATCATGTACGGATAGGTGAGCCAAACGTTGACGAGCAGAACACCAACCCTCGCCCAGAAAGGATCGTTCATCCATCTGATCGCGGGGAGTTTGAGTGCAGGCAGCAGGAACTTGTTGATCACTCCGTAGCTCTCGTTGAGGAGTCCGTTCCTCCAAACCAGCGCCGAGATGAACACGGGGATCGCCCAAGGTATGATGAGCAAGGTTCTGTAGATGTTTCTTCCTTTGAGCTTTGGATCGTTCAAAACCAAAGCGAAGGGCAGACCCACAGCCAAAGAAAACACCACACTGAACAACGCCCAGAAGAAGGTCCAAGCGAAGATCTTGAAGAACGGTCCTGAGATTCTCGGATCTCTCAAGATTCTGAGAAAGTTCTTCCAACCGACGAAGTCTATGTAGCCTATCAGGTAGACCTCTTCGTTCTTCTCGTTCACGTCGTAGAAAGAACCTTCCCTCTCGATCAAAGGTTTGTTCGTTCTGTTGTTCACAACGACCAATTTCGTTCTGGGCTTATCGTTCTCCAACGTCTGAACCAGATCGAGCCTGTACAACCTCTCTATCCTGAGGAAGTTCCATTCACCTGTTCGATCTATTCTCAACGCGTATTTGTTTCCGCTGGGGTGGACGAAATCCGACCTCTGAAGGTAGAACTGTGCGATTCGGCTCTTGAACAAAGGTGCGTTCAGTTTGAGAAATTCCTCCCGTGGTGAGTAGAAAGCCCTGTAGGTTTTTTCTCCCGAAGTGATCATTCTGATCTCTGTGAGCTCCTCAGACCACGGCACGAGCTGATAGGATGAACTTTCAATCGGTACCAGCTGAGCTTCACTCAGAAGCACGTCTTTTCCTTTCTTTTTGACGGGGATCGGTTTTTCAGCTATGAACAGAGTTCCTTCTATTTTGAACAAAATCAAAAAGTCGTCGTGGATCGGCGTCAGACCGTCGTAAGCGACAAAGACTTTGTATTGAACAGTTTTGTCCTCGATCGTGTACGTGTAGACTGGATCATAAAGAAGTCTTTCGATGGCCTCTTCTTTCGACATGTAATGTCCTGTGCCGTAGTTGGTGAAGGCGGTTTTCACGGTGAAGTAGATCGGATAGATCACGAACACGGTCAGCAGGACCAACGCGGGGGCAACGTACCTGTATGGGTATCCCTTGGGATTGAAAATGAAAAAATCGATCAAAAACACGAGAACCAGAAACAGCGCACCCAAAACGTGGTAGGCATTGTTGAACAGAAAGAAGGCTATCCAGAAGAAAAAAACGTTCAGAAGGCCGACAAAGAAAAAGCTCAAAAGCTTTTTGATCACGTACTCTCCCTCCAAAACCCGGGGCGGACAGCCCCGGGTGAGGATTCATTGAATTTGAGCCTTGATCCTTTCGACCGCGTTCTTAAGGGCTTCTTCTGGTGTGGCTTTACCGTTGACGATGAGGTTCAGCGCATCGTCCATCGCGCCCCAGACGAATCCCATCTGCGGTACGTTCGGCATGGGTATACCGTTACCTGCGCTCAGTGTGAAGGCAACGACGTCTGGATTGTCCTTGACCAGTTCGAGAACGTCTTTCCTTGCAGGCAGCCTTGGATCTGCGAGGTAGAGCCTGTACATCGTGTCTCTCTTGGCGATGAAGTTGGTCAAAAACTCGATCGCCAGAAGTTTGTTCGTGGACTTGGCGTTCACCATGAAGCCCTGTACGCCCACGAAAGGTCTTGCAACCAAACCGGGCTCAAGTTCCGGTATCAGCGCCACGCCATAGTCGATGCCTGCGTCTTTGTAGTCTTTGATCGCCCAAGGTCCGTTGATTATCATCGCGGCCTTGCCCTCTTTGAACATCGAGTCCATGATCTGGTAGTTGTCGGCTGGATCCACCACTTTCTCGTCCACCAGGCGCTTGAGAAGCTTGGCTCCCTTTATTGCTCCTTCGTTCGCCAGACCTATGTCCCTGACATCGAGTCCGGCTGGAGTGTCTTTGAAGACGTAACCACCGTGTCCGAAGATGAAAGGTACCACGAAGTAGAAAGTAGTGACTGGGAAGATGAGCCCTCTGACCTCTCCTGCGAATTCTGCATCGATTTCTTTCGCGATCTTGATCATGTCCTCCACCGTCTTCGGAGGCTCGGGCACGTAGTCTTTGTTGTAGATCAAGGCGATCGCTTCAAGTGCGTAGGGCAGGCCGTAGAGTCTACCACCGTACGAGAAGGCGTTCAAACCACTCGAGAAGAACTGCGTCAGCTCTGCGAAGTTCGGTATGGGTTCGAGCAAGCCGTTCGCCACCAGTTCTCCTACCCAGTCGTGCGCACCCACGATGATGTCTGCTCCCTGACCCTCCGGTGCCGCCGTCAAGAACTTCGGCTTGATGTCCGAAAAGTTCACGTACTGGACTTCGACAGTCACGCCGTATTTGGCCTTGAACTCTTCCGCGAGCCTCTGCAAGATGTCGACCTGCTTCTCGGAGCACCAGATGGTGAGCTTCGTCTGCGCAAAGATCAGCAGTGTCGTAAGCACCATCACCACGATGAGCAACTTCCTCATGAAACCACCTCCGCAACATTAGATTATCACGTTCGAAGCAGCAGCGTCAAGAAGAGCAAGTTATGTTAACACACGGAGCATACCCGTGCATACTCGAGATTTGAAGAGATTAGAGACAGAAGGTGCAAATTTTTCAAGCACGATGGTCAAAAAAAGGCCAAAGTTCTGTTTTGCGATGCTTTCGTTTCGGACAGGTTGGTGGTAGAATTCAATTGTGAACTAATTCACGAATGACTCGAGACAAGCTATTCACCCTACGTGAAAGGAGGTTCTTCAATGGAAAAGTCACTGTATGAACAGGCGCTCGAGGTCTTCAGACAAGCAGCTAAAGTCATGCAGCTGGATCCCAACATTCAGAAGTTCCTCGAAAGGCCTCAGCGCACCATAATCGTGGAGTTCCCGGTTTTAATGGACGACGGCAGGGTCGAAATGTTCGTTGGTTACAGGTGTCAGCACAGCACGGCACTCGGTCCTGCAAAGGGAGGCATAAGGTACCATCCAAACGTCACGCTCGACGAAGTCCAGACCCTCGCGTTCTGGATGACATGGAAATGTTCGTTGCTCAACCTGCCTTACGGCGGCGGTAAAGGTGGCGTCAAAGTCGATCCGAGCAAACTGAGCAAGGGTGAACTTGAAAGGCTTTCGAGACGGTTCTTCTTCGAGATATCGCAGTTCGTTGGTCCACACAAGGACATTCCAGCTCCTGACGTGAACACGAACCCGCAGGTCATGGCGTGGTATCTGGACACCTACAGCATGCACGTTGGTTACACCGCGCTCGGAGTCGTGACGGGAAAGCCTGTGGAACTCGGAGGTTCGGTCGGCAGAAACGAAGCCACAGGTAGAGGCGTTGCCGTGGTGGCAGCTGAGGCATGCAAGTTTTTGGGCAAGGACGTCTCTAAAGCCAAGGTCGCCGTTCAGGGCTTTGGTAACGTTGGTTCCTTCTCTGCAAAGATACTTCAGGAAGAGTTCGGAGCGAAGATTGTTGCCGTGAGCGACGTTTCAGCGGCTTACTACGATCCGAACGGGATCGACATCAGCGATCTCATGGCTTACAGGGACAGCAACAAGGGACTCATCGACGGTTATCCGAAGGCTCAGAAGATCAAGCATGAGGAGCTGTTCGAACTCGACGTGGACATACTCGTTCCAGCCGCTCTTGAGAACGCCATCACGGAGGAGAACGCAGACAAGATCAAGGCGAAACTCATCGTGGAAGGCGCAAACGGACCTGTAACACCCGAGGCTGACAAGATCCTGTACTCAAAGGGTGTGACGATCATACCGGACATCCTCGCAAACGCTGGTGGCGTGACGGTCTCCTATTTCGAGTGGGTACAGGATCTGCAGTCGTTCTTCTGGGACCTGGACGACGTGAGGAACAAGCTCGCCAAGATGATGAAAGCTGCTTTCGCAGAAGTGGCGAAGACGAAGGAGAAGTACAACACAGACTTCAGAACCGCAGCGTACATCGTGGCGATCGAACGAGTGGCAAAGGCGGTCAAACTGAGGGGCATATATCCATAAAAGAAAGCGGGGCGCAGACCCCGCTTTCATTTTCTTTCGTCCAGTTTTGTTCCTTCTTGTAGGTTCGAATAACTTTTCAAAGCAGCCTGTGAGGTTCGAGTCTGAAGCGCCTGATTCTTGATGTTCTCCATGAAGTTCTTCATCTTTTCCAGCCTCACCCTGTCGGCTTCAATTATGTTGTTGGCGAGTTCTTCAGGGATCTTGGAAAGCGTCTTGAGCAACAACTCGCGTTGTTCCAACAACATGTTCATGCGCTCGAAATCCTCACGCTCCAGCGCCCTGTCGAGTTCACTTTCGATTTGTATCAGTTGCTGTACCAGTTCTTCGTCATCAGTAGGCATTCTCCACCTTCTTTCAGGAAGTTTCTGAGTTTGCCCTTCAAAGGGTGTTCGACGTCAGCAATGTCGAGAAGAGGTCTGAGCACGAACTGTCTGTTCGTCAGGTCGTAGTGAGGTATCGTCAGATTCTCAGTCTCGAGGACAACGTTGCCGTACAGGACGATGTCCAAATCTATCGTTCTCGGTCCCCATTTCCTGTCACGAACTCTTCCCAGAAACTTTTCTATGTTCAGAAGATCTTCAAGAAGCTGAAAGGGCGTCAATTCTGTTTCGATCTCGACGACACAGTTGAGAAAATCGGGTTGATCCGCAAATCCGTAGGGTTTCGTCACATACACCGGAGAAGTTCTGAGCAATCTCATGCCAGAGCTTTCCATCAAGCGACACGCCCGCTGTATGTTCTTCAGCCTCTCACCCATGTTCGAGCCCAGCGCAACGTAAATGCCACCTTCTCGTTTCTCGAGTAAGACCATCGCCATCGCGACTCTGTCGTGCGACACACTCACGTGGGCGAAGTTGAAACCTACGTCCCTGTGAAAGACGAGCACAGGTTTTCCCAGTTCATTGTGCGTCAGTTCGACATCCTTGAAAGAAAAATCTCTCAAGCCTGTTCCCAGCGCCTTGAAGAACGCTTCTTTCACAGCAAAGCGCGATGCGAGAAACTGCTTTTTGTTGTGAATTCGTTGAAATTCTTGTAGCTCACGATCCGTCAAGATCCTCTTGGCGAGTCTTTCATCGACTCTTTCGATGTCGACCACATCGACGCCGACTCCGATGATCATACGGGGTGCACGGGAGCTTCGAACTCCTTGACCAGCTCGAGATCTATCTTCAATTGATCGTAATAACGCTTCTGCAAGAACTTCTTGCCGACTTCGCCCAAGATGATGTAGATCAAAAGTTCTTCGTCGTTTTTCGCCAGCAGGCCTATCTGCTTTCTTGCATTTTCGATTTCAGGTTCTATCAACTCACCTGGCCTCACGTCTATAGGTTTCTCATTTCCCAGGATCTTCTTCACCAACTCTGGATCGATCGGTGCGGGAGGCCTTCCGTACAGACCTTTCACGTAATCTCTCACCTCGCGCGTGACCCTCGCGTAGCGCTCACCGCTCATGACGTTGAGTACAGCTTGAACGCCCACGATCTGACTGGTTGGGGTGACCAAAGGAGGATAACCCAAATCCTTCTGGACCTTTGGTATCTCCTGGAGCACTTCGTGGAGTTTGTGTAGCATCTTCTGTTCCTGCAACTGTTTTATCATGTTGGAATACATTCCTCCAGGTACCTGAGCGTACAGCACACGAAAATCTATGCTCGTCATGTTCACATCGTACTGCGCATATTTCTGCCTCACCTTCGTGAAGTGTTCGTTCAAATAAGATAGCGAGTCCCAATTAGGCGGTGGGAGCAAGCCTTCTTTACTGAGCGAGTAATAGATCGGTTCGAACGGAGGTTGCGAAGTGCCAAGTGCGAAGGGAGAGAGGGCCGTATCGATGATGTCTGCACCCGCATCGATGGCCGCTTGATATGCGAGTGGTCCAAGGCCACACGTACAGTGCGTATGAACGTCTACAGGAAGCGCAAACCTTTCCTTGAGAGCCTTCACCAGCTTGTACGCATCCTGGGGTGTGAGTAGACCGGCCATGTCCTTTATGCAGATCGAGTCTACCCCAAGTTCCACGAGCTTTTCGGCGTAGCTCAGATAGTACTCGAGCGTGTGCACGGGACTCACGGTGTAAGAGATCGCACCTTGAACGTGCAATCCACACTTCTTGGCTTCGTCGATGGCTACGATCAGATTGCGCTCGTCGTTCAACGCATCGAAGATCCTCACGATGTCTATCCCGTTCTCCGCCATCTTTCTGACGAAGAGCCTTACTGTGTCATCTGCATAATGCCTGTAACCCACCAGGTTTTGACCCCTAAGAAGCATCTGAAGCTTGGCGTTCTTGACCTTCTCTCTGATCTTTCTGATCCTTTCCCATGGATCTTCGTTGAGAAACCTCACTGCGACGTCGAAGGTCGCCCCGCCCCACATCTCGAGTGCATAGAATCCCACTTGGTCCATCGCCTCGAGTGCGGGAAGCATATCGTTAATAGACATGCGAGTGGCGATGAGCGACTGATGGCCATCTCTGAGCGTTGTGTCAACGAACTTCATGTTATCACCTTCTCTTCTTGTCGAAGTGATCCAGCAGTTCTGACGATAATCTCACGCGCTCTTCGAAGCTATCGATGAGTGCAAATTCTTCTTCCGAATGAAACCTTCCACCGCACAGTCCAAGCCCGTCCAACGTGGGTACACCGAGTGCTGTGAAGAAAGCACCATCAGCACCTCCACTGGAATGTTCAAGCTCAAAACGTTTTCCTAATTTTTGGAATGCTTCTTCGAGCGCTTGCTTCATCTCTTCCATAAGAACCATCGCTGGTCTTCTCTCATTGAGACTGTAGTCGCAAGAGGTGCGTTCTATATGGTTGGTACGGGCTATCTCAGAGAGCTTTCGTTTGAATTCTTCCAGTTCCTCTGTGTTCGAAAACCTCACATCACAGTAGATTCTGCAAAGATCGGGTGTTATGTTCGATTTCTCTCCACCGTTGATGATGGTTGGATTCACACTCAAACTTCCTATCTGGCCGTTGAGTGCGTATATCTGACAAACCTTGTGTGATGCTTCGACGACGGCGTTGGCTCCCTCTTGAAGTCTCGACGCGTGTCCTTTTATACCTCTCACCTGAATGTCGAGCGATGCGATACCTTTCCTCGAAGCAACTATCTCACCGTGAACTCCTCCTGGCTCAAAAGAGAGACAACATGAACTTTGTCTCGCGTACTTTTCGAAGGTCTCTCTACTCTCTTTTGAACCCAGTTCTTCATCGACGTTGAGGATCACGCACAGACCGTCCAAACCTTTTTTGATTGCTTCCTCGACCACGGCGAGAAGCACCACTACTCCGCCCTTCATGTCGGCAACGCCTGGGCCTCTCGCAACGTTGTCTTCCAACTTGAACGGTCTTCGAACCGCTTCGCCTTCCTTGAACACCGTATCGAGATGTCCTATGAGCGTCAGATACGGTGCTTCACCCTTCAAAGCCACGTGTGCGGCTCTTTCTCTGTGGAGCTCAAAGCCGAGGTTTTCAAGAAAATCCGCTACAAATTGAGTCCTTTCGAGTTTCGTTGAACTGTCCAGATCGAAGCCCGTGTCTGTGTTGACGAGTGCTTCGAAAATTTCAAGCCATTTCTTATGCATTTTGATCCCTCACAGCCCAAATTCCTTGATCGTTAAAATGATCTTTATCCTGCCTGGCTGGTTTCTCGAATCGTTGATGACGTGATAGTGCCTGCAAATCCTCTGGGGTGAGTCACAATCCTGGCACATGCCAGTCACCGCACACGGTGTTGACAGAGATAATCTCTTCGCGTTCATGGGCGCAATGTATCTGATCCTTTCTCTTGCAGCATCCAAATCCTCAACGATTTTGTTCGCACTAACGATCAGTATCACGTTCTTCGGACCGTAGGTTACCGCCGCAACCCTGTTACCCCAACCGTCCATGAACACCAGTTCTCCATCCATCGTGATAGCGTTGGCACTGCACAGATAGAAATCTGCTTTGAAGGCTTCAAGCTCAACGGCCCTCCTGTCAGATGCTTTGTACCTGTCCAGAAAGACGTACTTGCCGGACCTGAGAAGATCCAAAACACCCGTTTCTGAAAGTGTTAAAGAACCTCCCGAACTCACGACCGAGTTGGCTGGTATGAGTTTCTCCACCAACTCGAGTACTTGTTTTTCGTCCTCGGCGATGTACACTTCAAAGCCCTTTCTCTCAAGTATAGGCTTGACGGCTTTGCAGAGAGATTCGTACTTGAACCTGTAGAGTTCAGCTCGCACCTCAGCACCTCCCAGAAGAATTATAGATTCTGTCAGTCCAAAACGCATGCGAACGTACAGACCGATCGAAAAAATTGTGAATCATTTAACACGAACGAGATTTTGCCTAACTCGGACGAACAAAGCCATTTGACAAGTCTTGCAGGAAGAATCACCTCGTTCGGCGCCGACAAATGATTGCAATACTTTCTGGTGGTTTCGGGTTGTTTTTCGTAGAATCCGGTTGAATATGCTTAAATATCATAAAAGATCTCGTGGGCGCTTCAAATAATTTGTTGTATCTCGTACAACAAAAATTTGTATGCCATATCAACGGGTTGTATAATAAGGAGGGGCGTAGGATGAAGAGATTGCATCCGATTCTCAAGGCCTTCGTTCCGATGGTCAAGGCGCTCGCTGAAACTTTAGGGCCAGACTGTGAAGTGGTCCTGCACGATGTTTCCGATCCGGAGCGTTCTGTTGTTGCCATAGAGAATGGCCACGTGACCGGCAGAACCGTCGGCTCTCCACTCACGGACTTTGGCCTCTATTTGCTGAGATCGCCCAGGTTCAAGAACGTCGACTACGTTGCGAACTACATGACGAGGACCAACGATGGAAGAAAACTTCGATCCACCACGGTGTTCATACGGAACGAAGCTGGTGAGGTTATAGGTTTTCTCTGTATCAACTACGATACGACCAAAGCGTTCGCGGTGAAAGAGTTCGTCGAACAGTATCTGAAGTTCCAAAACCTCGAGGAGATCGCTGGTACCAAAGAAGAGAGGTTCGTGAGCAAGGTTGAGGAACTGCTCCTCGAAGCGATGCAGGAGATCAAGAGTCTGACGGGAAAACCACTCAGATTCGCCAGCAAGGAAGAGAAGCTGGCGGTCATCAAGAAGCTCGACGAGAAAGGTTTCTTCTTGTTGAAGGGTGCCGTGGAAATGCTTGCGAAGGAGCTTGGAAATTCGAAGTTCACAGTTTACGCTTATCTGAGAGAAGCGAGGAAGAAGGGCGACTCAATAATGATTTGAGGAGGTGTTTGCGGTGAAAATCGTTCAAACCGATGGAGCGCCCAAGGCCATAGGGCCTTATTCTCAAGCTGTGGAAGCGAACGGTTTCGTGTTCGTGTCCGGTCAGATACCGCTCGATCCTCAGACGGGTCAGCTCGTCGATGGAGACATCAAGAAACAAACCAAGAGGGTGTTCGAGAACATCAAAGCGATCTTGGCTGCTGCAGGGTGTGATCTGAGCAACGTTGTCAAGGTCACAGTCTTCACGAACGATATTTCCAACTTCACCTCGATCAACGAGGTCTACTCTGAGTACTTCAACGCTCACAAACCCGCCAGATCTTTCGTGGAAGTTTCGGCGTTGCCGAGGAACGCACAGGTGGAGATCGAGGTCATCGCAGTCAAGGAGGCAAAATCATGAAAGAACCGTACTCCACCGGTATGCTGAAGTTTGATCCCTATGCGAAGAAACAACCTGTGATCGGCAGGGTGGTGGTGGTTCTTAGGGGCAGATTGGACAACAGGAGCCTCAGTTTGATAGAACCTCATTCGAGGGCTCTGAGAATCGGAGAGATCCACGAAATTTTAATGACCGACGAGAAAGAAGCGATCCCGGGAAAAACGGTGAACCGTGTGGCATACATCGCGTTCGTGGAGATCGTTCAGGCTGGCGTCATCGTCTCGAACGACATCGTCAGACTGGGCGATGGCAGACAGATCGGAAGGCTGGTCGGTTTCGATGAGACTCACATGCCGAACCACCAGAACATCGTGATTTACTCCGACCAGTTGATCAGCGGTGAAGAACTCGGCTTGGAAATTGGCGAGATGATCGTTTTTGAAAAGGAGGGATGAGCATGTTCAAGTACAGATACCATCTGTACAGGCATCTGAAACAGTCTTTGCCGAAGATTCTGGAAGAAGCGAGGAAAGCCGCAGATGAGATCGGTATCCCCAAGGAATGGAGAGGTAAGTTCGGCCTCACCGGTGCGATATCGGGTTGTCACGGACTCATCAGTAAAGAAGTGGACGAAGCGATCAGTGCGGTTGCACGCGAGGTCATTCCCAACAGGGTCTTCGCGGACGAGATCAGGGACATAGTGAAGGATCACTACGGTGACGAGTACGATGCTTTGCTCGTGAGCACGTGTGAGGCGGCTCTCTGGCTGAGCTTCGACGTGTTGGTCTCACCACCGTTCACTGGCAGGGGTGACAAGTACAGAACCAGATACATCGTGCCTTATGAGAGACATTTGCACCATCACGGTGGTTACGGTAGACCCTTCCCACCTCAGTACAAGGACATCTTCGCAGATAGAGGTTGCACCGCAGGGGAGCTGGGATTCTATGGCAAGAGACTTGAAAATGTTGATGTCGTCATCGTTCCCATGGTTGGGGCGCGCTACACGGTGCACGGAATAAAGTACCATCCGACGATCCTCTTGAGCGGTGTGAAAGCTGAGGAGACGGCGAAACGAATAAGACAGGTGGCGGAACAGAACATCGAGATGCTTGCAGGTTTCTCTTCTCTCGGATACGACACGTTTGGCTATGGCTACGGTGAGAAAGATAAAGACGGTGCGCCGATACTGCAGAAGAGGCTCGGTGAACTCGCAGAAGAGTTCAACGTACCGTACATCGTCGACAACGCGTGGGGTGTTCCGTTCATTGGGACGGATCCGAGGAAGATTGGTGCGTGGGTCATGACCTACAGCATGGACAAGGCCGCGGGCGCACCAACCTGTGGATTGATCATCGGAAGAGAAGACATCATGGTCCCCATAAGGAGAGCAATGGGCACGCACGGTGACAGGTACGGAACTTGGTCGAGCTACGGCAAGGCGGCCTACGTGACCTTCGATCCAGGAAAAGAGGCGCTCGCCGGCGCGATCGCCGCTTTGAAAGCTCTGAAAGAGAAAGCAGACAAGTTCAAGAGGAACGTCGATAGGCTTTACGAGATCACCGTCGAGGAGTTCTCCAATCTTGATTCACGCATCAGACATATCTTCAGGATCTCCAAGAGCTACAACTCGGGCGCCGTCGAGGTCAACTACGACGATTGCTGGGAAAAAGGTGTGCCCTTCCCGATCTTTCCAATTGAGGACATGTACGCGGGTACAAACATACTCCAGATCGGTACCGATGCGATGGGTATCATCCAGACGATCGCGTACGATGGAAACATATTCATCTCGCTCGGTCTTGGTACGACAGACGAAAACGGTGACATCATCGAAGACAAAGCAAGACTGGCTATCAGAGGTCTTGTGAAGTTGATCGAGATCGTTGCCAAGTATTCGAACGTTCTGTGATGGGGTGGTGGTATGGCGAAGGTGCCAAGGGTGGTTGTCGTTGGAGGAGGTTGGGGTGGTTGTGCGGCCGCCGCGGCCGCACGTAAAGCTGGAGCCGAGGTCGTTTTGATAGAGAGAGCGGACATGCTGCTCGGAACCGGCCTCGTCGGTGGCATATTCAGAAACAACGGTCGGTTCACGGCGGCAGAAGAAATGTTGGAGATGGGTGCGGACATATTCGCCGTGATGGACAGATGCGCCATCCACACGAACGTGGAGTTTCCCGGACACAAGCACGCAAGCTTGTACAGCGTTTACAAGATCGAACCCGCCGTTCGAGAATACCTCACGGGTCTCGGCGTTCAGATTATGACCAACGCGCGTGTTATAGACGTCGCCAAGGAGAAAGACAAGATCGTGTGTGTCGTTGTTGAGAAGCATGAACCCGTGCGTGGGGACGTGTTCGTCGACGCGACCGGTACATCGGCCGTGCCGGCGAACTGCACGAAGTACGGCAACGGTTGTGCGATGTGCATCTTGAGGTGCCACAGTTTCGGCCCCAGGGTGAGCCTTACGACGAGGGTCGGCGTTGAAGAGTGGATCGGAAAGAAGCCGGATGGTAGCCTGGGTGCCATGAGTGGTTCTTGCAAACTCTGCAAAGACTCGATCGATCCGAGTATAGTGAGAGAACTCGAGGAGAAAGGTTGTGCACTCGTTCCTGTGCCCGAACATGTAAGAGAAGAAGAGAAGTTGTTAAGCATGAAGGCGTGTCAGCAGTACGCACTACCGGAATTCATCGAAAATTTGGTTCTGCTCGACACGGGCCCGGTGAAGCTGATGACCCCGTTCTTCCCACTCGAGCAACTCAGAAAGATTCCGGGTATGGAGAGGGCTCGTTATGAAGATCCCATCGCCGGTGGCAAGGGCAACTCGATGAGATACTTCGGCTTCGCAAATTGCACGCCCGAGCTTCAAGCGATCGGACCGGTGGACAACCTCTTCTGTGCGGGTGAGAAGGCAGGAGCCATGGTGGGACACACCGAAGCGATCGTCACGGGTAGTTTGGCTGGACACAACGCAGTGAGAAAGGCGATCGGTGAGAAGCTGCTCAGATATCCAGATGAACTCGCCGTGGGAGACTTTGTGAACCACGTTATCGAAGAAATGAAGAAAGAGGAAGGCCGTCAGTACAAGTACACATTCTCAGGCTCGATCTATTTCAAGCGGATGGTCCAGAAGAATCTGTACACCACGAACGTTGAAGAGATCAAGAAGAGGGTACACAATGCCAATTTGAAGGACATCTTTAACACCAAACTGGTGTGAGGGGGTGTTTCGGTCGTGGTGGAGTTGACGTTGGCCCACTGGTTGTATCTGGCTTTCATGATCGCAGTCATCGTGGCAATGTTTCTGCGAAAGGACACACCACTCATCTGTTTGCTTGGTTCATTGCTCATCGGTTGGGCGGTGACCAAATCGTTCATTGGGGCCCTTCAGTCCGTATTCAACGCCATCGTCGTCGCTGGCATCGAATTGTTCGGCATCGTGGTCGTCATCTCATTGATGGTGGCTCTCTCGAAACAGATGGAGAAGAGTGGGGCTGCCGCCGTGCTGATAAGGACTCTGGGTAAACCCATCAAGGGTCCCAGGTCTGCGTTCTGGTTCGTCGGCATCATCACGGCGATACTCGCACTGTTCATTTGGCCCACGCCCTCTGTTGCGTTGATTGGTAGCTTGTTGGTTCTTGTGGCTGTCAGCGCGGGTCTTTCACCGGTGGGTGCAGGTGTCGCGATCGCCATGTTCGCCTACGGTGTGTCTCTCACGACGGATTTCGTCATTCAGGGTGCGCCCACGCTCACAGCGAAGGCCGCGGGGATAAGTGTGGGAGAAGTCATGAGCGCAATGGTGCCACTCATCATCGCCTACGCCGTTGTGACGATACCGCTCGCTTACTTTTGGACGATGAAGGCGAACAAGAACTACGATCCTCGCAAGGACGTTGAACTGTTCGGTGAGAGCGTCATGAAGGCCAAGAGCGAAGAGTTCAGCACCTTCGCCAAAGCGGAAGCCGCAATAGTCAGTCTCGCCTTCCTGATCAACATAGTTCTGATGCTCGCGCTGAAGTTGCGCGGCGGCGATGCTACGGCGTTGCTCGGTGGAACGGCTGCTGTGCTCTTGTTCGTGTTTACGCTACTGCAGTACAAAACCGAAGGCTTGGAAACCGGCGTCGGCTTTCTCAGAGATGGTTTCATGTTCGGTGTCAAGATCTTCGCACCAGTCTTCATCATCGCGGCAATGTTCTACATGGGTAGCGGTGCGGCGAAACAGATCTTTGGTGACGCTGGAAGGCCCTTGCTCTTCGATCTGGCGAACGCCCTCGCTGACAGAGTGCCTCTGAACAAGTTCGCAGTCGCACCCATGCAGGCCGTCGTAGGAGCAATAACAGGCTTGGACGGTTCTGGTTTCTCTGGCCTTCCGCTGATGGGTACACTCGCAGGTGGTCTGGCGCCCATCGCCAATGTGAAGACACCGTTCTTGGCGGCTCTCGGTCAGCTCACCGCGGTGAACTGCGGTGGTGGAACGATCGTTCCTTGGGCACTCATAGCCGTCGCAGCCGTTTGTAAGACGAAGCCCGAAGAGATCGCGAGGAGGAACTTCTTGCCCGTCATTCTGGGCTACGTTGCTGCAACGATAGTCGCGATGTTCCTCATGTGAAGAAGGGGGCGCCTCGAGCGCCCCTTTTCTTTGGGAGGTTTTTTAACTGTGAAGATCAAATTTTTCAAAATGAACGGAGCGGGAAACGATTTCATCGTGATCGACAACAGAGAGAACGCGCTCAAAGATTTCGACATAAGCCACTTCGTCAGGATGGTCTGTCGACGTGGCAAATCGATAGGTGCCGATGGACTCATGTTGCTCGAGCGTTCAGATTCCGCTGATTTCAAAATGAGATACTTCAACAGCGATGGTTCAGAAGGTGAAATGTGCGGTAATGGAGCACGGTGCATCGCGAGGTTCGCAAATTTGATGAATGTTGCGAAAGAGCACATGAGATTCGAAACGATCGCTGGTATCCACGAAGCCGTGATCGTGGGCGAAGAGGTCCAGATAATGTTTCCAGATCTCAAGGTGAACGACTTCAAACTCTTGCAGAGACACGATTTTGGCTTTGGGCCTATCGAGTACCACTTCGGCACAGTTGGGGTACCACACGTCGTTATCTTCAGAGGAGACGTCGAGTCGATGGAAGATGAGCTTTTGCTGAACTGGGGAAGGAAGATCAGGTACGCTTTGGATGTTTTTCCAAGAGGAACGAATGTGAACTTCGTCAAAGTTGTGGGTCCGTCTCACATAATTGTCAGAACTTACGAACGGGGTGTGGAGAACGAGACGCTCGCCTGTGGGACTGGCTCGATCGCCTCGAGCATCGTTTCGTTCCTGATCCATGCTGTGGAACCACCAGTGACTGTGAAGGTGAGAGGTGGAGAGTTGAAGGTCGGGTTTGAGAGATGCGCCGATGAGTTCAAGAACGTCTATCTCCAAGGCGATGCGCGCGTTGTTGCTGAAGGTTACATCCTACCCGATGCGTGGAAAGAATGACCCAAAAGCGAGGTGGGTTTGATGATAGAAAGAATTGTGGACGCCATAGATATCGAAACGACTTTGCTCTCTAAGGACGAGGAAGACGCGAAGAACACGGCCATTCAGTATTTGAGGTCTCTCGGTTTCAAAGATGTCGACGTCGTGTTCGTCGAGCACACCGGTTTCGCCTCTCGGATTCGTCTGCGTGCCTACGTGTTCAGGCCCGGTGACAAGTACGCCTGGATCTTTGGAGGCGATGCATGATGAAGTTCGTACTGTTTCCACTCGATCCTGTTCACGACGTTGCACTCAAGATGTTGAACAGAGAACTGTTGAAGAGAGGGCATCAGACCGTACTTTTGCCACCGGACACCAAGATGGAAGAGGTCGTCGAGATTTGTCAGAGAGAGATACCCGACTTCATCATGGTGAGCAGGACCGTGGGTTATGGTGCTGCAGAATTGCTCGCCAGGTTCATAGACGTGCTGGACGCCGCAGGGCTCAGAAAGAAATGCAAGGTGGTGGTAGGTGGCAAGGCGATCACGAAGAAACTTGCTGCGGAATTGGGTTACGATGCGGGATTCGGTGAGAGAACGAGCTGGGAAGAAGTGATCGCATACGTCGAAGGAGGAAAGTTCGAGGGAGAGAAGGTCACAATCAGGAAGACCAAGCGCGACATAACCTGTGGTTACACCTACGAAGTTCGCGATGGAACTTTCAAAGAACTGCTCGATAAGATAACGGATCAAATACTCGATTGGGCGAAGGACAGAACGAGTCCTGGGATCGAGAGAGCGAAGATCAAGGAAAAAATGCTCGAAGGTGAACACTTGCTTGAGGAATATTTGAGGTTGTGCGACGAAGTCGTAGTTTCATACTTCAGAAAGAACGTTCTTCCAAAAAAGGTGAGACTCATAACCGAAGAAGAAAGAAAGAAGTTCGAACGGCTCGTACGTGAGATCAACTTCGACGGTAAGATCCTTCGTCACGGTCTCGATAAACCTCTCGTCTTCGTTCAATACGGAACGGGTTGTCCCTTCATGGACGCGATGCACATAAAGGTGAGCGAGGCGTGGGGTGCGGACGGGGTGTTACACTTCGATCCATCTTGGGGTGCGAGGTGCGAAGGACTGCTGGAAGGTTCCTTAGCACACGAAGAGGATGGATCGATAATAACGCTCGAAAACCTCAAGTTGATCAAATCTGCACTCAGCGATTCAACGCTCTGGTGTGTCAGAGCTCACAGAGGCTTGAACACACCTGAGATTGTCTTGCTGGCTGCACATGCCGGTGCAGACTTGACGAAGATAAACATGGTCTACGGTTCACTGAACGGTGGTACAGATCCAGAAAGACTCACCGTGGACGGTGTGTACGCGTTACAGCTCTCGGCCAAGTACAAACTTCCCTACGATATACCCACGAACGAGGAACTCGGTGGGGTGCCTGCACACAAAGCGTTCGCGGGCATGCTCGTCGTGGCGCACCTTGGTGTGAAGCTCGGTGCGAGGCCCATTCTGAAACCTTTGTTCTGCTACTCACCAGACGTGATGATCAACGACTACATGAAAGACAACTACGTCGACTACAACGTTGCGAAGATCTTGGCACTCAGGCGCATCATGGACGCCCCAATCTGGCCCGGTGAACCCATCGGTTTCATGACCCACACGGAAGACAGGGTTCAATCCGCCATGACGACGGCGCTGCACGCCGCACTCGCGAGCTCACTGGGGCTGGATGCGATAACGATCGCTTCGACCGACGAAGCCTACGCACGTGGTGCGATCAGTGTGACTGCACGCATCGACACACTGAGGGCGATCGCTGAGGCGTTCAGATTCTTCGGTCACGCGAAGATAGAACCAACGAAGAAGGCAGAGGAGTATGCGGACAAGATCTTGAACGGTATCTACGAGACTCTCAAGAAAGTGGCGGAAAGGCAAGATTTCGTAGCCGCGCTGTACGAAGGTTTGTTCGGAACACGTGAAGAGGGTGCGAATCCTGGCAGGGCTGGGAGAGGTACGGTGAGAAAGTGCTGAGCCTTGGTGTCTTGGGAACGGCGAAGAACACAGGTAAGACGACCACGCTCAACGCATTGCTGAAATGTTTGAGTGAAAAATCGATAGCCATCACAAGCATAGGCTTCGATGGAGAGGACCTCGACCACATCACGGGCCTTCCGAAGCCCAAGGTCTTGGTAGAGGAAGGAAACTTCGTTGTGACGAGCGAGGAGGCCGCAAAACACTCGACCGCAAGGTTGCATCTGCTCAGAAGATTCGACATCAAAACGGCTTTGGGATCGATCTGTCTGTATAGAGTCAGAGGATCCGGCACGGTGGTTTTGGTTGGTCCGCACAGCAGCGAAGATCTGCTCGCGATCAAAGAAGTTCTGGAAAAAGACATGGTCGAAGTTTTCCTGATCGATGGTGCGATAAACAGGATCGTTCCGTTCCAACACTCAGACTTCGTGATACTCGCCGTTGGAGCTTCGAGGTCCACGAACCTCGACTTTCTGCTCTCAGAAACGAGAGTCATCGTGAAGACGTTGAGACTACCGATTGACAAACAAGGTCGAAAGATCGTCGAGGGATTGGTCAGCCTCGAAAAGCTTTCTTCCTTACGCGGTGAGCATGTCTTGGTGGAATCCCCCATGCACCTTCTTCTCACCGATGACCTCACCAAACTCGAACAACTCTTGAACGAGACGAACGTCGCGGTGATGAGAAAACCGGAGCTCCTCTGTGTCACGGTGAATCCATGTTACCCGGAAAGAAGGATGGAAGGTTACACATTGGCACGGATCGATCTGAGTGAGCTCTCGAAGGCCATAGAGCGAGAACTCGATGTTCCTTGTTTGAACGTCACAGAGGAAGAAGAAAGGCTGTGTAAAATCGTTGAGGAGAAGATCGACAAACGGAGTTGATCTCTTTTGAGGAGCCTGGGATTGAGCATTATAGTTGGCCTGATCGCCTCGTTCATTGGTTGTTCGTACAAATTCGTCACAAGCAAAATGGAAGAGCTTTTGTTCTTCATGTCTTGCGGCAAATTGCTGTTATGTTGGTTCACTTTGATCCTCTTCGCAACGTTCTTGATCATCAAAATGTTGAAGAAACAACCCTGCGCGAGCGGAAGTGGTATTCCACAGGTGAGAAAGGTTCTCTCGGGACAACTGGATTACGATCCGCTGAAAGTGTTTCTGACCAAGTTTTCCGCCGGAGTTCTGTCCATGTTCTGTGGTTACTCCTTGGGCACGGAAGGTCCAACCGTTCAACTCGGCTCGACGGTGGGGCATTTTGTTGCAAAAAGGTCCCGACAGGGGCGCGAGAGGCGAAAGTTCTTCATCTCTCTTGGCGCTTGTTCGGCAATGGCTTCGGCTTTCGATGCGCCTCTGGCCAGCGTTGCTTTCTTGGTGGAAGGCTTACGTTACAGACCAAGGTTGAAGCAAACAGTTTTCTTGTTGTTTTTCACTTTGGTTTTGTCTGACCTGACCGGGTTGATCTTCAAAGGAGAAACACATCATCCTTTGGCTTCCGTGGTGATCCCTTCCAACGTGAAGGTCGTTTTCATCTTAGCCGCTCTTTCAGCCATGCTGGGAGCTCTTCTGACTTCAATCTGTGTTGGCCTGACCCGTTGGAAAAGCTCGAAAGCCAAGATTTCCTTGCCGATCTCTTGTACACTGCTGCTCGCAATTCTTTCTCCAAAGGTACTTGGTAGTGGTACGTTGCTGATCAAAACCAGTTTGTCGAGCACGCTTCCTCAAACCAAAACGATTTCGCTCTTGCTCATCAAAACGCTTTTCACTGCGGTTTGCTTCGCTGCGAAACTTCCTGGCGGCTTGTTTGTTCCCTCACTCGCTATTGGATCGATGCTTGGGATGTTCACAAGTTCGTTCTTCGACGCTGGTCAAGACCTACCAGTTCTCGTCGCCTGTAGCATGGGTTGTACACTCACGGCTGTGTTGAGGATACCAATCTCGAGTGCGCTCTTGGTTTGTGAAATGTCGAATCAATTCAATCTCTTGATCGTAATGTTGCCAGCTTGCCTTTTGGTGGAGGCGATAATGAGACTGTTGAAATTCAAACCTTTGTACGATGCTCTGGAGTTGTCCAGATCCGTCTTTGAACCGGTGGCTCAAACTGAAAAGACATAGAAAATGAAACCGGCGCGTACGCGCCGGCTTTTCAAACTCTCTATCCTGCGAACTGTATGGCTTGACCCGCCACGATGTACCAGGTCACGAACAGAGCGTTCACGAACGCACCAACGTAGATGTTTCCAGTCCTTCTGTAGAAGAACGATGATATCGCTCCAACAACGGCGGTCAAGAAGACGAACTGGTACGCGACGATTCCAAGCAAAGGTTGCGTTGGGAAGTACAAAGTCTGTGTGGCGAAAAGCTTGCCCACCTGGAGCAACACGAGGATGAGTATCCCAAGACAGTTAGCAAGTGCGGATGAAACCATCCACACAGCTGTGGAAGTTACTTCGCTCTTGGATTCTTTCGCTTTCAGTTGACCGTTCAGAACCAGTGCGTTCACGAAGGCGAACAGTGCGAACGGTGGCAGGAATTTGATGAATATCCAAAATCTCGCGAAGTCCATCGGTTTGAGAGCTATAACCCACCAGCGGAAGTCCACCTTGAACGCCCAATAGACAATTGACAAAACTATGTGCGTCGCGAACACCGTACAAACGCTCAACGCGAATGCCTTCCAAAGTTGTCCAAGGTGGAACTTGGGTTTCTCAAGATTCGTGGCCAAACCGTAACTGACCAAGTTCCCACCGATCCTGCGATGGTACACGAAGTGCCAGACGATGAACAAACCGATCGCGATCAAGGCGTTGAACGTCGCCCATCGTGCGAAACCGATCGTGAGGCTCTGCGGCCAGAATGCATTTGGTGTTGGAGTCCTCCCACCCGGTTGCTGGAATCTGAAGAACGTGAACGCTGGGATCGCGGTCACGAGGAAGAAACCTACAAGCCACGTGATGATGCTCAAGGCTTTGTTGTTCACTTGGAAACCGATCGGTCTGCTTCTCAAAGACGAGAAGTACGCCGTTTGGAGCAGACAGTAACCGTAGCTCAGCAGGAACATGATACCTCCTATCAAACCGAGCAGAGTTCCAAACTCCTTCCATGGCCAGATCTGGTTCTTTGGGTCTATGTACTTCGGTGGCTTGATGGAGTCCTGCAAGAACTCGATGGCGTTGCCGATCGCTTCGGTCGACAAGTGGTCCCCGGGATGAGTGCAGTTGGGAATGTAGAGTTTTCTTGCAGACTTGTTTTCAAAGGAACCATAAAGCTTGTTGGGAACGACGTCTTCGGTTGTTCCAAAAGCGATTTTCAATTTCTGTGTCTTGACGATGTCCGAAGCTTTTTCAACGCCCCACATCAACCGACTGAACTCGTCGTATTTACTGAATATGACGGCGAAGTTGAACGGTGTTTCGGCTGTCACCTTCGGTGCTCCGTACGTTTCCGAAGAAGAGCCAACGAGTATGACTGTTCGAACCAGGTGCGGGTATCTTCCGGCCGCACTCAGCGTGGACCAACCACCCATCGAGTGTCCCTCAACGGCGATGTTGTCTTTGTCGACGAATGGCAGGCTGGCCAGATACAGCAGTCCATCGGCCGCACCGCGCGCAGGGTTGGCGAGTCCGCCCTTGATCTGCTCAGAATAACCATGCCCGGCCATGTCCATGGCGAAGACCACATAACCTCGCCTCGCGAACTCGATGTTGAAGCCACTCTGCGTTTCTCGAGAGTTGATGTATCCGTGCATGGTTAAAACTGCTGGTGCGGGTTTCTCGGGAGAGACACCTTTGGGGATGAAAAGCAAAGCGCTCAGAATTTTACCGTCGCTGCTGACGAAACGCACGTCTTTGACCTGAACCCTTCCAAAGTCTGTCTGGACCAGGTGAGCGATGAGAGAACCGACGAACACCAATGCGAGCGAGAGCAAGACCCAGAAAACACCCTTCTTCACGCAGACACACCCCCTTCAAAAAAATTGGCCATACCCCTTGTCGAGGTATGGCCTTCTCCAATTCTCCTCCATACCACTGGCGAAGAAACATTATCTGAAACGAGTATAGACGATCTACCTACCTTATGTCAACTCGATATGACAGATTTCAAATCTTCTATGGACCAAATCTACGAATATCAAAGAAGTCCAAATGTTTGGAAAGATCGCAGAATGTCCTCATTTGTTCGCTGTCCGAAAAAGTGAACGCCTGCGAGCTCGATCTTTTACTTGTGAGAGAAATCATCTCAATCGAACAGTTCTTTTCTCTCATCGATGTTCAAGAACACCACGTTGTGCAACAGTGCCCTGATTCTCATGATCTCTTCTTCGTGCCTCTTTATGAAACCTTTATTCGTCAAAAAGATGACGAACAGACCGTCCTGGCGACACCAGATCGTTGTGCCTGTGAAACCGCTGTGACCAAAGGCTTTCTCCGTCAGCATGTCCCCACTGCTCGTACCACTCGCCGGGCACATCCAGCCAAGGTGTCTTTTTCCGTTGCTCGCTTCGACAATTGTTTGAGTGAACAATTTCACCACAGGTTTCGGCGCTATTTTGCCCGTCAAAAGCGAACTCATGAACGTGAACAGGTCCCTAACGTTCGAGAACAGACCCGCGTTTCCACTCACACCGCCAAGGTAGTAAGCAAGTTCATCATCCGCAAGTCCGACGAGCCTCTTTCCGTCCCTTTCTGACGTGGGCGCTGTGTTTTCCGCATATCCCGGTGAGAACCTCGTGTTCTTCATCCCCAGTGGTTCGAAAATCGCGTAGATGAACTCATCGAAGCGTTGATTGGTTATCCTCTCGACGATCGCCATGAGTGTGGTGAAGTTGAGACACGAATAAACGATCTTTTTGCCGGGTTCTTCGACGGGTTGTATTTTCACTATCTCTTCGAGCAACTCTCTGCCCCTGAAACATTTCCAAAGTTCCGAGTAAGGTTGCATGCCTGAGGTGTGTGAAAGAAGCTGCAAGATGGTGATGTCGGCCTTGGGCTTTTCAACGTTCAAGAACCTTCCAACTGTGTCGTGCAAGTGGAGATAACCTTCGCTGAACAGTTTCATCACTGCGGTGGTGGTCGCAACGACCTTCGTCACGCTCGCAAGATCGTATATGGTGTCTATGTTGGTCTTTCTCTCAAAATCGAGAGTTCCATAGGCTTTCTCGTAGACGATTTCGTCGGGCCATCCGATCAGCAATGTTGCGCCAGGATAGATCCTGTTCAAACCTTCTTCAACGATCCTGTCCACACACCTGAAAAGTTTTTCGCTCAATCTCCTCACCCCTCGTGCAGGAAGCAGGCAACTCTGTGTTTTTGTTCACCCTGCAACTGTGGTTTTTCCTTTTCGCATTTTTCGAGTCTGTAGGGACACCTCGTCGAGAAAACGCACCCAGATGGTGGATTCACCGGACTTGGCGGTTCTCCGTGTAGTTTCACCTGCGACAGCTTCCTTTGCCTCGGGTCCCAGCTTGGAACGGCCGACATGAGCGCCCTCGTGTAGGGATGCAGTGGATTTTCAAAAACCTCCACTGCTTCACCTTCTTCCACCACGTTGCCCAAGTACATCACGATCAGTCTGTCACTCATGTGATAAACCAGATCGAGGTTGTGGGATATGAAAAGATACGACATCCTGTATTCCTCTCTCAACTCTTGAAGCAGATTCACTATTTGACTCTGCACAGAAACGTCTAAGGCGGATGTCGGCTCATCGCATACTATCAACTTCGGTTTCAAGGCTATGGCTCTTGCTATGGCTATCCTCTGTCTCTGCCCACCTGAGAACTCGTGTGGATAGCGTGACAAGTGCTCTCTGTGCAATCCAACTCTCACCAGAAGGTCCGTAACGTAGTCTTCCATTTCTTTCTTTGATGTGAAGATTCTGTGCGCCTCGAGTGGTTCCTTCACCACGTCCACGATCGTCATCCTCGGATCGAGCGAGTTGAACGGATCTTGAAAGACCATTTGAACGGTTCTTCGAAAGAGTCTTTCGATGTCTTTGGGAGCCTTCTTCGTCACATCGAGACCTTGAAATTCGATCCTGCCAGAAGTGGGTTGGAGAATTCTCGCAACGATCCTTCCGAGCGTTGTTTTTCCACAGCCAGATTCTCCAACCACGCCCACCGTCTCGTTCTCTTTTATGTCCAGGTCCAACTCTTCGAGTGCCCTGACCCAACCTATGACTTGCAAGAAGACTCCTGCCCTGATGGGGAAATACTTTTTAACCTTGCGGAGTGAGATTATCATCGAGCACCACCTTCGTGGTACAGCCAGCACGCTACGGAGGAACCATTCAGCTGAACTTCCACAGGTTCTTCTCTGCGACAGATCTCCATGGCCTTTGGACATCTGGGGTGAAACCTACAACCACTCGGCCAGTTCGTGGGAGGGGGAACGACGCCCTCGATGAACGGAAGCTTCTTGTTCTTGTACTCCTTTTTGAGCCTCGATTCGAGCAATCCCTTCGTGTAAGGATGCAAGGGTTGTTTGAAGAGTTTCACGACATCTGATCTCTCCACGATCTTTCCAGCGTACATTACGTGCACCCTGTCGGCAACCTCCGCCACGACACCGAGATCGTGCGTGATGAAGATCACAGACGTTTTGTACTGTTTCTGCAACTGTTTGAAGAGATTGAGCACCTGTGCCTGTATGGTGACGTCCAGCGCCGTGGTGGGCTCGTCCGCAATGACGATGTCCGGATTGGTGAGCAGAGCGATCGCGATCATGATTCTCTGGAGCATTCCACCGCTCATCTGGTGGGGATATTCATCGAACCGCCGTTCTGCCAGAGGTATCTGCACCTTTTTCAGCATGTCTACGCACAGCTGCCTCGCACGCTCTTCATCTATCTTCAAATGCTTCATGGCAACTTCCATCATCTGCTTTCCCACCGTGTAGAGTGGATCGAAGGATGACATCGGCTCTTGAAAGATCATGGAGATCTTTTTACCGCGAATCTCTTCGAATTCTTTTTGTGAAATCTTCGTCAATTCCACACCACGATACAGGATACTCCCACTCACGATCGCCTTCTTGATGAGTCCAAGGATCGTCAGCACGGTAACCGTCTTGCCACAACCAGATTCTCCGACGATCGCGAGCGTTTCTTGCTCGTTGAGTGTGAATGAGACACCGTCGACGGCCTTCACCAAACCATCGAGTGTGTTGAAGTGGACCTTGAGATCTTTCACTTCGAGGAGCTTCATACCTTCTCAACCGTCCTGTAGGGATCGAGTGCGTCTCTGAGCGCATCACCAACGAAGTTGAAGGCCAAGACCGAAACCATGATGAAAAAGCCTGGTATCAGTAACCATGGGCTCGTCGAAAGTGCCGAGAGCGATTGAGCCTGGTTCAACAGCAATCCCCAGCTCGTCATGGGTTCCTTTATGCCCAAGCCCAGAAAGCTTATCGCACTCTCTCCCAGGATCATTCCTGGTATTGATAAGGTTGAAACGACCACCAGATAACTCATGATGTTGGGTATCAGATGCCTTGTGATTATCTTGAAATTCGAAACACCTGCTACTTTCGCTGCGAGCACGAACTCTTTTTCTCTCATACTCAAAACCATTCCCCTCACGACACGCGCAACACCCATCCAGCCTATGAGTGACAGGACGATCACGATGCCGAAGTACACCCACGTGCTCGGCCAGCTCGGAGGCAGTATGACGGACAAGGCGAGCCACAGTGGGATTCGCGGGAAAGACCTCAGCAGTTCTATGAATCTTTGGATCAAAACATCGATCCAACCTCCATAGTAACCTGATACCGATCCAACAATCGAACCAATGAGAACACTGATGAACGTGCCAACCAGACCCACCGTGAGTGACACCCTGCCACCATGCAGCACTCTGGAGAACAGATCCCTGCCGAATCTGTCTGCCCCGAAGAGTAGTAACATCATTTGATTTGGGTCTGACTCTATCCCAAACAAGTGCACGTCGGTCTTGAATAGTCCCCAGAACTCGTACTCTTCACCTTTGACGAACAGTTTGATCGGGTAAATCTTCGACCTATCTTCCTCGTACTTCACTTTGAACGTGACAGGATCCCTCGTTCTTTTGAGTCCGTACACGAAGGGCCCTTTGAATTTTCCTTCGTGGAAGAACCTGATCTTTGTGGGAGGTGCGTACGTGAAACGACTGTGGGTCTCGGTGAAGTTGTATGGTGAGATGAAGTCTGCGAAGATTATCAAGACGTACAGTACCACGAGTGTCCAAAAACCGATCAAACCGAGCTTGTGTCTTCTGAACTGGTAGAAAACTCTCTGCCACGTGTTCATGTTTTCACCTCAACTGATCCTTATCCTGGGATCGAGTAAAGCCAAGGCAATGTCGGCAAGCAAGTTTCCAATCTGTGTTATCAGAGCTATGAACAGGAGAAAGGCCATCACCAGATACTGATCGTGGTTCAACAGTGCGCTGTAGAAGAACGGTCCTATAGTCGGGAGGTTCAGAACTATCGAGGCGATGATCGTGCCACTGAAAACGTTGGGAAGCTCCATACCAGCTATGCTCACCAAGGGGTTCATCGCGTTCTTTATCACGTGTCTCCTCACGGTTTTTTCGTCCAGACCCCGCGCCCTCAAAGCAGTGACGAAGGGTGAACCCAGCACGTCCAACATGTTTCCACGCATGATCCTCATCAAACCAGCAAGCCCACTCACACCTATGACCACGATGGGCAACCACAGATGCTTGAGCAAATCGATGAACTTTGCCCAGCTCATCGGAGCGCCTATGAACTGTGGTGAAAACAGACCACCCACCGCAGTTCCTCCCAGTCTCAGTACGAGATACGTTAAGACCAGCGCGAGAAAGAATTCTGGGATTGAAAGACCAATGAATCCCAGAACCGTGAGTGTGTAATCGCCCGGCGTGTATGGATGCAGCGCGGAATAGATGCCCATGAGTGTTGCAAAGAGCCATTGAAAACCTATCGTCAGCACGGAGATCGCCACGGTCCAACCGAGTCTTTCCCATATCAGTTCAACCACTGGCCTCTGGTAGGAAAAGGAATAACCGAAATCTCCCTTGGTGACGATGTTCTTTATCCACATGAAATACCTTTGGTAGGCTGGTTTATCTAAGGCCAATTCCCTTCTCAGAGATTCGATCTGTTCGGGAGAGATGCGTGGATTTTCGAGATACTGCGAAAGAAAATCACCCGGTTGAAGTTCCGTGACGACGAAGCAGATGACAGACACGAAGAACATCATCGGTATCATGATCAAAATCCTGCGCACGATGAAAGTCCACATCTCAGATCACCTTTGAAAAGGGCTCCCCGGGCGGGGAGCCCAGAATGATCATTTCCTGTAGCTGGTCCAGACGGTGAAGATGGGCACGCCCTCTTCTGTCACGCCCGCATTGCCTAAGGTTTTGTTGAAGCCCCAGATGTTCATACCCTTGCACACGAAGATCACAGGCAGATAGATGTGGTACAACTCTTGAACTTCATCATAGTAAGCCTTTCTCTTGGCAGGATCCATCTCTATCTGAGCCTTTTCGAACAGTTCCCAGATCCTCTTTTCCCAGTCTAACATTTCCTCAAAGACTGGTTGTGGAGGCGTCTTGGTCTTGTCCATGGTCGAGTAGTGCCAGTAGTAGAGTTGTGTTCCAGGTTGCCATATGGCTTTTCTGAGTTGCAGGTCTGGTTGGTTACCGAACGCCCTTATGCCGGCCTGGAAATTGCTCGCGCCGAACATCTGTCCGACCAGGGACGCATCGAGGATCTGCAAGTTGACCTTTATCCCAATTTTCTTCAAATCCTCAGCAAATATGACTGCGACATCCTGATATTCCTTCGGCGAGTTCTGAACGAGCAGATTGAACTCGACTCTCCTGCCACTCGGAAAGAGCCTGTAGCCTTCTTTGTCTCTCTTCGTCAGGCCGATTTTGTCCAGCAGTTCGTTGGCCTTCTTCAGATCGTACGGTCTCAAGAGTTCTTCCACCTTCGGGTTGTAGAAGGCCTTGTTGGACGGGAGTATCAAGCCCGCATCGGGTATCGCCAAACCGGCGAAGACTTCGTCTATGATTCTCTCTCTGTTGAGAGCGTACTCCATGGCCTCTCTGAATTCGAGTTTTCTGAAGAGATCACGTAGTTCTGGATCGTCCACGTCGAAGTTGAAGGAAATGTGTATCGGACTCGGCGTTGCCTGAGTTGGTTGGGTCGCGTAAACGACGTAAGGTGTTTTTCCAGTCAATTCTTGTTCTTTCAACATCGGAAAGTCTCTCGAGGAGATCGCCATGAAATCGATCTCGCCAGCCATGAACTTTGCAAGTCTTATCTCTGCGTCCCTGATGATCAAATATTCCACTCTGTCAAAGTAGGGCAGTCTGTTTCCGAAACGGTCGACTTTCCAGAAATACGGGTTTCTCTCGAGCACGAGCTTTTGATCCGTGATGAGCTGAACAGGTTTGAAGGGACCGTTCACGACGATTTCCTTCGGGTCGGTGTTGGACAGCCAAACCTTGTTGACCGAACCGAGATCGTTCTTGTCGATGAGAGGTTCAAGCTTGTGCTTTGGATAAATGTAGACGTGTGAAAGCACCGTGAAGAAGGCACCGTAAGGTGATGGAAGAATGGCCTTGACGGTCTTGTCGTCGATCTTGACCCACTCGATCATCTTGTTGACACCTTTTTCGTCCGGTATCGTGAACCTGGCGATCGAATTGCCTCGCGCGTACTGGTTCATGACGAAGTACTGGAAAGTGAACACCACGTCGTCCGCAGTGATGGGAGTTCCATCCGACCAGTAAGCTTCACGGAGCCTGAATGTAACTTCTTTTCCGTCAGCTGAAACGACCCAAGACTTAGCGAGCGCAGGTTTGATCTCGTTCGTCACGGGATGCATCTCCACCAGCGGTGAGAACATGGGTCCCATGATGACACTGTAGCTTGAGCCATCGAGTGTTCCGTACAGTAGGAAAGATTCAGGGGTCGAAGCCAAAGCGAGCCTCAGGGTCCCCCCGGTCTTAGGTGATGGATCAGGTGTCAGAAGTTCGTCTTGTACCATGTACTCTGTTGCAAATACTGCACAGGCCAGAAGTGCAAGCACCAGTAAAAGGACCTTCCTCATAGCAACACCTCCCCAAAAAAGAATGTCATTACAATATTCATATTCCCCGATTATGATATCACAGGGTTACCCAGAGTTGTGTTAACATAAATGCCGTTTTTCGAAGAGGATCAGCAGAAAGTTTTGCGGTGGTATCATTCCGACACATTGATGCGCATCATCGACGATACATGCAAGGTTTTTTGCGCTTCAATTCGCGACACTCTGTAGCTCTAAGCGGTATGACACCACTGTGAGTCGCTTAGAAACTTCTATCTGCTTGCATGCGTGGCAAATGATGGCTGGTTCCTTATAGTACCGTCATGTAAACAGACACCAGTCCAATCTATCCTCTCAGCTGAGGCCCTCAAGAACGTCACGAAGATATGCAACGACAGTCTCCTTTACCCGACTCGTGTGCTTTACGACATAATATACTTGGCCACGTTCAACGAGCGTTCCATTCTTTCCCGCTTTGCTATCTTTTGCGCTTATCGACGTTCTACT
Source organism: Pseudothermotoga hypogea DSM 11164 = NBRC 106472 (assembly GCF_000816145.1). Taxonomy (NCBI): domain Bacteria; kingdom Thermotogati; phylum Thermotogota; class Thermotogae; order Thermotogales; family Thermotogaceae; genus Pseudothermotoga; species Pseudothermotoga hypogea. Next base: position 1,435,918 of record NZ_CP007141.1, read on the forward strand.
TGGGAGTAGTGTTTACCGAGAATTCGTCCTCGTCTCCGCCGATTCCGGCTATTCTTCACCCATCGGATAAGCTCCGGTGTTACCGTTGGCATCCATTTTTATGATGTATACATCGTAATTTCCTGCCCCGAAAGACGATGTATATCCAGCGACGATGTATCCACCATCGCTCGTCTGTTGAATGGACCATGCCAGATCATCGTAACTTCCTCCAAAAGTTTTGCTCCACACCTCGTTCCCACTCGTATCGAGCTTCAAGATGTAAACATCGTACGATCCCACTCCAGCGGAGGACGTGTACCCTGCGACGATGTATCCACCATCACTTGTCTGTTGAATGCAGTATGCCCTGTCATCGTAACTTCCTCCGAAGGTTTTCTCCCACACTTTGTTTCCATTCGCGTCAAGCTTCAGGATGTAAACCTCCTCCCGATTAGAAGAGGACCATGTGTAGCCTGCGACGATGTATCCACCATCGCTTGTCTGTTGAATAGAATATGCCCTGTCGTCGTTGCTTCCACCAAAAACTTTCTGCCAAACGACCTGCTGAACTTCCTGAAGTCGGAGCTGGAAATCCACTGTGACAACTTGTCCAGCTTCTACATTCACCGCCTTACTCTCGCTGACGTAACCACTCTTGGAAGCTATAATCGTTCTCTGACCAGCAGGAACGTTTGTTATCTCGTACTGTCCATCCGAGTTGGTTGTAGTCTGTAATTCTGTGCCCTGCACAGCAACCGTTGCATCCTGTATCGGTTGAGCGTTGTTGTCCCTCACGGTACCTCGTACAGTCCCAGTGGAGGTCACAGGCGCGAGTGTGAAATTCACCGTCACAGTCTGTCCAGCTTCCACGTACACCACCTTGCTTTCAGGGGTGTACCCATTCTTAGATGCCGTGATTGTCCATTTACCAGCAGGAACGTTCGATATCTGGTAGGAACCCTGTGAGTCAGTCACGGTCCTCAAATTAGTGGTGTTCACAACAACCGTTGCGTCTTCCACCAGTTGATTCACGCTGTCCTTCACAGTACCCCGTACGGACCCTCTTGGTTGTTCGACTGGAGCTGCGCACTGCGTAATCAAGAGGGAGATCGAGAGCAGCAAGAGAAGATGGAAGATCTTCTTCATCGTGTCGGCCTCCTTACGTGATTGTACACCTTTTGTATAAACTACGCCTTCTCTGTTGCTATCCTCACCGAAAGCAAACTTAGGATCGGTTTTGAATCCTCGAATGGGTGGGTATATCGCTGTTGTTACACTTCGTATAAAATAAGTCTACGCTCCGCAACGTCAACTGTCAATGGCTTTGGTCTTTGGCTACTCAGGAAAGGAGTCTTTCACTTAAAATACCCACGTGAAAACGAGTTACATCAAATCTGGTAGCAAGCAACTCGCGAGAGAGAAGATAAAGGTTCCTGAGGAACAAGCTTTCATAGCAGGTTCGTTCTCAGGTTTGCCTGTTTCCTGACTTTGTGGTAACATACCACGGGAAATTGAGTTTTATATGGTATACGTGGTTCGTATACTTAGAGTTGAGTAAGATCGTTGTGCCTCTGAGTCATCACAAAACTTGGAAAGATCGCTGAAGGAGGTGCAAATATGCCCAAAGCAGAAGGGAAGACCTTTCAGTTTGAAGGGCACGAATCCATAAGGACGGATTTTCTCGAAACGATAGATTTCGATGGAAAAGACGAGTACATCAAGATCGAGACCGATGAATTCTCGGCGGTCTGTCCCTTCTCGGGTTTACCAGACATAGGCCGCGTGATCATCGAGTACTATCCAGACGGTGGGAAAATCGTGGAATTGAAATCGCTGAAGTACTACTTCGTGAGCTTCAGAAACGTTGGTATCTACCAAGAAGAGGCAACGAAGAGGATCTACGAAGATCTCAAACGTCTTCTCAAGACCGACAGGCTCAGGGTCACCGTGGTGTACAACGTTCGTGGAGGCATAAAGACCACGACCCAGATGGGGGACCTCGCAGGCCATGACAGAAAAGTTGAATGAAAAGCTCATCACACTGACGAGCATCTTCGTCTTCGCCATAGTGGCTTCGAACGTGACGGCTTCGAAGTTGGTGAACCTCGGACGATTCGTTGTCCCGATAGCTGTACTCTGTTATCCTGTGACCTTCGCGATCACAGACATAGTGAGCGAAGTCTATGGAAAAAAGATCGCCCGAAGGATCGTCTGGGCGGGTTTCTTCGTCTCGATCCTTCTGGCACTGTACTCGAGAATCGTTGTGGTCTACCCACCGGCGGACTTCTTCGAAGGGAACGAAGCTTTCGTGAAGGTCTTTTCTTCCACACCCAGGATCGTCCTTGCGAGCATGGTTGCTTACGTAGCTTCACAGACTCACGACGTGTGGGCATTTCACGTTTGGAAGAAGCTCACCAAAGGCAGACACCTCTGGGTGAGAAACAACCTTTCCACGCTCGTTTCTCAGTTCATCGACACGTGCCTGTTCATCACGATAGCATTTCTCAACGTTGTGCCTGGAGAAATCCTCGTGCGCATGATCTTCTCTCAGTACATCGTTAAATTCATCATTGCAATCATAGACACACCCTTTGTCTATCTTGGAGTCAAGCTGGTCAGTGGAAGATGGATCGTGGCCGAGACAAACTGAGAGCGAAAAAGCCCCCGAGTGGGGGCTTGAGTTTAACTCCTCAGTGACGCGTACAAGCTGGCGTAAAGTCCCGCTGTGAGTTGGATTTGAACGAGACTCTTCACGGGTATCACTTTGAACTTCGTTTTCTTCTCGAGTTGCTCTATGCGAGAATCGATCAGCTTCTTGATTTGGCCCGCTGCTTGTTTCAGAATGGGATCTTTCTTGAATCTGTTCTGGCTTTTGACCAATCTGTAGAGCATACCCCATTTGAAAAGGCTGTAGGATTTGCTCGCGACCTCGTTGTCGAACTTCTCGGCGACGGTGGCATTCCTTGAGAGCTCTTCAGCGGTCTCTGCCCACTTCTTCTCGGCTTCGAAAGCCTTCTCGAAAGATTTCATGAAATACTCCAGTGCGTCCTGAAACTTCGTGTGGGTGTCTATGTGGGATTTGATCTTTTCGTAGATCTCTTTCAGCGTGTCCATGTCTTTTTTCTGGAACTCGAGATTCTCCAAAACCAGATCTCGACGCACGGATTTCGTTTGCCTGAGATTGCAAATTCTTTCGTCGTAGTAGTATGGAACCTCACAAACTATTTCGAAGAGGTTCGGGTTGAACCTCCTCGCGTAGCCAAGGCTGCTCTCACCGCTCATTATGATCTCTGCGGGATCTCTCTGGGAGTACTTTTCATAGAAATCGTAGATATCCACAGTTGTGGGCATCTGGAACACGGCTTGGTGGTACTGTTTCACGAATGGAACCTCGGGTTCGCCGAGTGAGAGGGGTACATCTCTGTCCTGGGCAGCCTTTTCGAATATCGGATAGAGCAGAGGTGCGTCCTCACTCACGTAGTAGTACACCCCACCGAAACCCGCGTTGTGAAGACTGTAGATGAAATCAGGCTTGGCGGAATCGATTATTTCCATGAGAGCCTTCGTCTCGGGCGATGGTTTATCGTACTTCAAGGTTTTGTACTCTATGGGGAAGGACCACTCCACTTGCTCGTTTCCCGCGGGACGATAGTAGTTGTAAACGTACTTTCTGAAAGAGTACGGTGTTTTGAACCAACCTTCGTTCAGCATCGCTCCGTCTACGTCCGCCACCTTCACGATGTACCATGTGAAGTCGAAGAGCTTTCTCAGCTCCTCGTTCCGCGCCAACTCCCAGGACAGATAATCCAACATGAGACTTCCCACAGGTTCGTTGGGATGTGGAAAACCGTAAAGCAACGCATTTTTCTTCCCGTGACCGATTTTGAGACAGTAAATAGGCTCCCCTGAGACAGATTCACCCACCTGTTTCATCTCCACGAGGTTTGGAAACTGCTTTGCCAACGCTTTCGAAGACTCGTTCAACTCTTCCACGATCATGAACCCCGTGTAGTTCGGTACGTTCTCGATCACTTTCTCCAGAACACTCACTGTGAACACCTCCTATGTTTTCAGATAGAGCCAGCACGCCACTGAATGGCTCGGTTCGATCTCGATCAAAGGTGGCATCTGCTCCACGCACTTTTCAAAACTGTACGGACATCTTGGTGCAAAAACACAACCTGAGCCAATCGCCGTCTCAACGTCCAACTTCTTAACACTGATTTTCTCGCGCTTCTTGAATATCGAGGGAGAATAGCTCATCAAGATGCGTGTATAAGGATGCAGAGGAGATTCCACGATGCGCTTCGCCGTCGATAGTTCCACAGTTTTCCCAAGGTACAATACCATGATGCGGTCGCACACGTGTCCTGCGAGTGACAGATCGTGCGTGATGAACAAGACCGTGGTTTTTTCCCTCTCGACCAGATCGAGCAACAGATTCACAACGCTCGCTCTGACCGATAGATCGAGCATCGACACACATTCATCGGCCACCAAGAAAGTCGGCTTCAGCAACATCGCACGTATTATGGATATCCTCTGCAGCTGACCTCCGGACAGTTCGTGGGGATAACGGTTCAGAAACGCATCAGGTGGCTCAAAACCAGCATCTTTCATGTATCCCAGTATTTTCTCTCTCCTCTCCGCATCGTTGTCGCAGATGCGGTTTATTCTCATCGGTAACAACAGCGATTGCTCGATACGAAGTCTCGGATCGAAAGATTCGTAAGGGTTCTGAAAGATGATCTGAATCTGTCTTCTGGTGTCCGAATCGAGCTTCAACGTGCCGCTCAATTTCAGGCCCTTGAACGTTATCTCTCCAGACGTCTCACGCTCCAACCTGCTCAGCACGAGCCCCAGAGTCGTCTTCCCGCAGCCACTCTCTCCTATCACACCGAAGAGTTCACCTGGTTCTATATCAAAAGAAACCCCGTCGAGTGCCTTGACTGAATAATGCTTTTTGATCAGACCGGCTGAGTAATACTTCTTCAGATTTTTGACGCTGAGCAGACTCATACGCGAGCCCCCACTTTCAAGCAGGCGACTCTTCGACCATCGACTTCCTCCGTACTCGGAACAGTCGTGAAACATTCTTCGTTTGCTATGGGACATCTCGGTGCAAAAACGCACCGATGAATTGATTCCGACAGATCGGGAAGGTTGCCTGGTATGCCGAACAGTCTTCTTTCACGAGCAAAATCTGGCAGAGATCTCACCAGCCCCTGCGTGTACGGATGGAGTGGCTGTTGGAGGATCTGCTCGGTTGTTCCGTGTTCGACCAACCTGCCGGCGTACATGACAACGATCTCATCGCAGAGCTCAGACACAACACCAAGATCGTGCGAGATCACCAAGCCTGTTAAGGAAAGGCTCTTCACCAGAGATTTGATCTCCTCGATGATCTGTCCTTGCGTCACAACGTCGAGCGCAGTGGTGGCTTCGTCGAAGATGATGAATTTTGGATGGTTCAGAAGGGCCAGGGCTATCATTATCCTCTGCATCATTCCCCCAGACAGTTGATGTGGATACGCCTTGAGAACTCGTTCTGGAAGATTCACCATCCGAAGGAGTTGTTTCAACCTGTCGATGATCTCTTCCTCGGTGAGATTGGGATTGTGGGCCTTCATCGCATCGGCCAATTGATTTCCGACCTTGTGCACTGGGCTCAAGGCGTTCAGAGATTTCTGAAAAACCATCGAGAACTCCTTCCAACGTATCTTTCTCATGTCTTCTTCGCCCAAGGAGAGAACGTCGTATCCGAGAAGTTCTATTCTTCCATCGACGACAATCGCATTGATGGGAAGCAAACGGATGATGGTATGAGCCAGTGTGCTCTTTCCCGAACCGGATTCTCCCACGATGCCCACGAACTCCCCATCTTCGACTTTGAAGCTCACGTTTTCGACTGCATGTATCACTTTCTTACTGATTTTGTAGTGCACAGTCAGATCTTGCACATTCAGCACAACGTTTTTCACTCGTTTCTCACCTCGCTGAGCTTGGGGTACAGCGCTTGCTGTAAACCATCGCCGATGAAAGAGAAGGTGACGACGGTTATCACCGTGAAGATCCCCGGGAACACGATGCTCCACCACGCGAACGACATGTAGCTTCGTGCGTCGTTTATCATCTTACCCCAGCTCACGACACTCGGATCACCCAAACCGAGGAAGCTCAGCGCGGCCTCGGTGAGTATCGCTCCGCCTATCTGCATCGCACTGTTGGCCACGACGGGGTACATGCCGTTGGGAATGATGTGTGTGAATATGATCCTCATTGGGCTCTCACCGTTGGCCCTCGCGATCTTGACGAAGGCTTTCTCCTTTATGCTCATCGTTTGGGCTCTCATTATCCTCGCATTCGACGGCCAGGTAGTCAAACCTATCACGAGCATTATGTAGACTAAGTTCCGACCAAAAACGGCCACTATGATTAGGATCAGGAAGAATACGGGGAACATCAGGAAAGAATCGATGATCTTGCTTATCACTTCGTCGAAAACTCCTCCGATGTACCCAGACAGCGCCCCAATGACGATGCCTATGAGTGCTGAGAGACCTGCGGCCACAAACCCCACCGTCAGTGATACCCTCGCACCATAGACAACGCGCGAGAAAACGTCTCGACCGAGGTGGTCCGTTCCGAACGGATGTACCTTGCTCGGTGGACTGAGCATGTCGTGGGATATGTCGGTCGGTTTGTAGGGTGCTATCACGGGTGCGAAGAGCGCCATGATCAACATCAGAAGGAACATGATTAGTCCAGCCAGTCCATACCTGCTTGAAAGATATCGCTTAGCAAAGTCTGTTCTGAATCTCAAAAAAACCACCTCTCAGAGCAATCTGACCCTTGGGTCCAAGATGGCTATCACTATATCAGTCACGATCATGGCCACACTGATGAACACGGCCATCAAAAAGTAGATACTCAACAAGAGCTGGTAGTCTCTTCTGAACACCGCATCCAGCAGGAGCCTCCCCATGCCGGGCCAAGCGAAGACGATCTCGATCAGGGCAGCCCCGGTGATCGAGAAACCCAGCGTGATACCGAATATCGTGACCGCTGGGATGATGGAGTTCTTCATCACGTACTTCTTGAAAAGTCTGTCGTTCGAGATGCCAACGGCCGATAGAACAGTGACGTAGTCTTCACGCAAGTTTTGAACTATGCTCGCTCTCGTGACTCTGTAAAAGACAGGAAGCTGTATTAGTAGAAGCGTGAAGACCGGCAAGAACAAATGGTGCAGATAGTCCAAAACCTTTCTGAAGCCTTCGTAGGATGCCCTCATATCGAACATGCCGGAAGTTGGAAACCACTTGAGTTTCGATGCAAATACCAAGATCAGAATGAGACCTAACCAGAAAGATGGCATCGCGTAGAGTATGTACGAAATCAGCGACAGAAAAAGATCACCGAATTTCCTTCTCAGCCTACTCGCGAGCACAGCGAGATAGGTCCCCAGGACAAATGCGAGGATGCTCGCGGTGACGGTTATCGACAGAGTGGGAAAAACCCTCGGGCCTATCAATTTCCAAGAAGGTTGATCGTAAACGTAGGAGAATCCCAGATCACCCCTCAAAAGGTTGGTCATGTACTTGAGATACTGTACCACGAGGGGTTTGTCCAAACCGTATTTCCTCTTTAAAGCTTCTATGATCTGAGGCGAAGGGTTCTCGAGTCCCGTCATGATCGTTGCTGGATCACCAGGTGCGAGATGGATTATAAAGAAATTGATCGTTATGACCAGAACGATTAGAAGGACAGCTGAAAGGATCCTTCTGGACAGATATTTGACGAACAGAACATCCATCAAATTCACCTCTTACAGAGATGGGCCACCCCGCAAAAGCAGGGTGGCCCTTGAACAATCATTACTTGTCCAGCCAGGTTTTAGCGTAGTTGTTTATTCCAACCTTTCCAACAAGTTCGTAAGGCATGTTCTTCACGTACTTCTTGTGCACGAAGTTCGCGGCGACTTCTCCGATAGGATAAAACGGCAGGTCCTGCGCGAGTATTTCTTGAACCTCGAAGTAGTACTTCTGTCTTTCTTCCAGGTTCGAAACCTTTGCAGCTTTGTCCAAGAGTTCATCCACTTTCGAATTTGAATAGCCCATGACGTTGATGTCTCCGCCCGTTCCGACTCTCAGTTTCAGGTTGTCTGGATCTGGCCCCTGAAAGCCGTTCAGAACTGTCAGATCGAAATCTCCAGCTTTCAGAACCTTTTCAATGTAAGCCGCAATCTCGTACTCTTCGAGCTTGACCTTTATTCCAACCTTGTCCAGCTGTTCCTTTATCACGGCAGCCATGTCGGCCCAAACCTGACCCTGGAAGTAGACGAGAACCGCCTCGAATCTGTAGCCATCCTTTCCTCTCGGATAACCTGCCTCGTCCAGAAGCTTCTCCGCCAACTTCGGATCGTATCCAGGCGCCTTGGCGTTGGGATTGTAAGCCCACGGAATCGCCGGGGTGTAGAAACCATCGCTCACAGAACCATACCTTATCGCTTTGTCGAATATCTCTTGTCTGTTCAGGGCGTAAGACGCTGCGAACCTCACCTTGACATCGTTGAAGGGCGAAGGTCTCCTCGCCACGTTGAAGCCCATGTAGTACCTGCTCGGAGCGGGTCGCTGCAAAGCCACAGTATCAGGTGATTTTTGGTACAGAGGGATATGTGCGTTGCTCACATTGCCGTTCACATCCACTTCTCCAGCCATGAACGCCTGGAACGCTGTGTTTTGATCGGGTATGATCTTGAACACGATCTTGTCGAGGTACGGTTCGCCCATGTAGTAATCTGGGTTCTTCACGAGTGTGACATGGTCTCCCTTCACCCATTCGACGAACTTGAAAGGTCCGGTGCCGATCGGTTTCTGGTTGGCGGGATTGTCCAACCAGTCTACGGGCTGGCCGTCCTTGGTTATGTCGTAGATGTGCTTCGGCATAATGAAGGTGCCGTACCAAGCCAAGAATCCAATGAAAGGCGCCTGTGGCTCGGACATCTTGATGACCACAGTGTGATCGTCTGGTGCTTCGATCGCTGTGACCTTCTCGAAATGCTTGGATGCAGGTGCTTCAGGATGGTTCTTGATCTGTGTGAGCGTCCAAACGACGTCAGCAGATGTGAAGGGTTGTCCATCGTGCCACTTGACACCTTTTCTCAGATGGAACGTGTAGGTCAATCCGTCCGGCGAAACTTCCCAGCTCTCTGCAAGATCTGGAATAACGTTGTAGTCATGATCAAGGGTTACGAGCTTGCTGAATATACAATGGTATATACCGTAGCCTGCGTCGTCGATCTTGGCGCAGGGGTTGAAAGAGATCGGATCTGACCAATGTGCGATGACCAACGTTCCGCCCTTCTTGGGCGTTTGTGCAAAGAACAAGACGGCGGTCATTAGCAAGAATGCCACGACCAGGAACTTCCTCATACCAACACCTCCCTCTCAGAAGTTTCTCAACACCACTTTTCCATCGACGACCACACAGATTGGATAGGAACTCGGCCTCAGCGGATGATCGTTCCAAACAACCAAATCCGCATCTTTCCCAACCTCGATCGTGCCCACAGAATCATCCATGTGCAGGATCTTCGCCGGATTCACCGTGATCATTTTGAGAGCTTCATCGTAGGATGCACCATTTCTCACCGCAACGGTGGCGAGCAGTCTGAGATGCTTTTGAGGTATAACTGGATGATCGGTCATGAGGGCTACCAAGACACCGTGTTTCGAGAGTTCTACTGGGATTCTATCATTGACGTATTTGAAACCCGAATAGAGTCTGCTGAGCATCATGGGACCGTAGACAACTGGTATGCCAGCTCTTTTGATTTCCTCAGCGAGGAGGTCCCCACCAAAAACGTGATCTATGCTGGCGTCCAGATTGTATTCCTTGATCAAACGAATCGCTGCCGTTATCTCGTCCGGAGATGTAGATAAATGGATTTTCACGGGAAGTTCACGCCGTAAGGCTCGAGCCACGATTGCGTAGACATGCCTCTTGCCTTGATCCACTTTGTTTGGTTCCTCCATCCAGAGTCTCGTTTCTTCCAAAACCTGCTTGAGCAAAGCCACGCTTCCCATGCGAGTGCTCGGATAGGGCTCTTTCGATCTGTACTCTCTCGATCTCTTCGGTCCCAGAGCCGCTTTCAGTGCCGTCTCTTCTTTCAAGACGCGACCTGTGGTCTTCAGTACCAGACCAATCCCACCGATCACGTTCGCACTGCCTGGACCCGTGTAAACTGTGGTGACTCCGCCGTTCAAAGCATCCGAAAAGGCTGCGTCTCTGAGATCTATCGCGTCGATGGCCCGCATCTGGGGCGTGATCGGTCCATAAAAATCGTTCACATCGCTGTATTCCCAATCCAAACCCTCTGGGATCAACCCAATGTGGCTGTGTGCGTCTATCAAGCCGGGTGTCACGAACTTTCCATGCGCATCGATAACATCACAACCGTACGGGATGCTGACATTTTGACCCACAGCCGCGATCTTCTTATCTTCTATGAGAACAACACCGTTTTCAATTGTGTCGATACCAGTCCAAACGGTTCCACCTTTGATCGCTATCATTCACGCTCACCCGCCTTGAACGCGATTCGGCCGTCGACGATCGTCATCAAGACCTTCGTTTCCGGTGCCAACGGCGCTCCCGACAGAAGGACAAGATCTGCATCTTTACCTGCCTCGACTGAGCCTATTCTTCCTTCCAACCCTAAGACTCGCGCAGCGTTGATGGTGATGAGCTGCAGAGCTTCCTTCAAGCTGTAGCCGTGCGCCAGTGCGAGCGAGCAGAGCAAATCGAGGTACTGGATCGGTATCGTTGGATGATCCGTTGTGAGGGAAAACTGAAGTCCTTTCATCTTGGAAAGATTCGCGCTGTCGAGATTCTTGAGTTCCACACCCCTTCTGGCGAAGACAATGGGGCCATAAACTATAGGCACATTCTGCAGTGAATCGGACAACATGTGAGCTTCCGTGGCGTGATCGAGAACGACACGGATGCCAAACTCGTTGGCGAGTCTTAGAACGGACTGAATATCTCTTTCAACATGAACGTGCACACGAAGGGGAATCTCCCCCTTTAGGAGTGGTATCAAGGCTTCCAGCTTGGGATCTTTCTTGTCTTTCTTCTCTGATTCGGCGTACTCTTTCGCCTTCGTCAGGATGGCTCTCAACTCTGCCATGATACCCATCCTCGTGGTGGGGACAGCCTTTTGTTCGGAAAGAAACCTCTTTGCGTGCTCACCCACGGCGGCTTTGAAGCAAGCAGTTCTTTCGATCAACTTTCCGTTGGTCTTGTACACGCTACCCTGACCAGGCATGATCGTGATTCTTTCGACGGGGGATCCGAACGACATGTACGAGCCTGGCAAGATCCCCACGCAAGTGATACCGGCCGAGAGTGCGTCTTTAAACGCAGGATCGAACAGATCCACCGCATCTGAAACGTTCAAGTGTGGTGTGACAGGATCATTAATTTCAAAGCCGTGATCACCCGCTTCGTTTTCGAGTCTGTAGAGTCCCATGTGGGTATGCGGATCGATCAAACCTGGTATCACGTATTCTGCTTCGATGATATTGTCATCATTACCAGTCGTGGATGGACGCACCTCTTTGATCTTTTCTCCGTCGATCAGTACATCAACGTTCCTCAATTCTTCGAACGGAGTGAACAACACCCCACAGCGAACGATCATTCAACTCATCCTCTCGAGTTTATGATTAGCTTTGATAATTATTTTGTAGTCATTCTACAGCCAAAACGTGCCACGAAACATGAACCAGTGGTTAAGCGTTGGTGAATCAAAATCGACATCATCTGGCTGTTCTGAAATTCCTCATCAAAAGTGGCAGAGAGTATCTCAACGTCACAGACAAAAGCACGATGGTACCGCCGAGTAAGGCCCATTTGCCTGGTCTTTCACCGTAAGCCAGAAAGACCCAGATGGGGTTCAAGATGGGTTCGATGATCGGAATCAGTATCGCTTCCAGTGCTTCGACGTACTTGATTGCGATCGAATAGAGGATGTATGAGAAACCGAGTTGCACGGTGCCAAGCAACACTATGCCGAGGATGTTTCGAAGTTCAAAGCTCTGATTGAAGATGAACACGAATCCGACCAACGCCGTCAAGATGTTTCCAAGTAAGGTTGATTCTATTGGAGAAGCATCTTTCTGTTTCCTCATGAAGATGATGTACAGTGCGAAAGAAACTCCACTCGCGATGGCGACGAGTATGCCAACGACGTTCTCGATCTTCAGTTCGTCGAAGAAAAAGAGCACCATTCCGAACAGTGCGAACGATATGGCGAGCCAGTCCACAGCTCTGGTCTTCTCTTTCAAAATCATGGGTGCGAAGATCGCGACGTAGATGGGCGCGCCGTACTGCAGAAGTATCGCGTTCGCAGCCGTCGTCAACTTGTTCGCGGTCACAAAGAGCGTGACGGTGCCAAAATAGAATAAAGCGGCAAGAAGTTGATCCTTACACCAAGTGAACTTGGGTTTCTTCACGTACGCGAGAATCAGAAGTGCAGAGATAGCGCTTCGACCTGCAGCGATGGCGATGGGATTCCAATCGACGAGCTTGATCAACAACCCACCGAGGCTCCAAAGAACGGAGGTCAGAATCAGATAGAACACCGCTCTGGTGCGGCTCAATCTTCCCACCTCAGAGCGATTTTAACGCAACTGATTTAAAATGAATGAAAGGGGTGATGAGGTTGAAGCTTGCCAAAAAGAAAAGGATCGCGCTGATCGCGCACGATCGAATGAAAAAAGATCTCATCGAATGGGTCGAGTTCAACAAGGGAACCCTTTCGAGGCATGAACTGTACGCCACAGGCACGACTGGAACGTTGATCGAAGAAAGGACGAATCTGAAGGTTCACAAGTTCAAGAGTGGTCCTCTCGGAGGCGATCAACAGATAGGTGCGAAGATCGCGGAGGGTGAGATAGACATACTCATATTCTTCTGGGATCCTCTCGAGCCACTCGCACACGATGTGGACATCAAAGCTTTGATAAGGCTCGCGACGGTCTACAACATACCCGTGGCGATCAATCGTTCCACGGCGGACTTTTTGATCTCTTCTCCTTTGTTTGAAAGTGAGTACGAGAAAATTCAGCCTGACTACGAAACTCAGTTGCGTGAACGCATCATGAAGGTGGTTGGAGAAGTCAAGCATAGCGATTGAAATTGAATGTTGTCTAAGTTTCACGAAGTTTTGTGAATTTGAGATGACTACCAAGGCTTAAACTACGATAAAATGCGTTACAATGAAAATGGTGAGATCATGAGGAAAGGTTCTGTCCTCACCTTGAGCCTCTTTGTAGTTATATTCCTTGCGTTGACAGTTCTGCTGGTGTTGGCCATCTACGCTCAAGTGACCAACAATTATGTGTTGCAGCAGAAGAAATTACTCGTCTCGAACGTGGCGAAGAGCGCTGCTTACGCGATGGCTGAGACCGTTGCGAAGTGGTTCACTGAAGGCAAGGGGGATCTTGTACAAAACTTGGCGGCCACCCCGACTTCTCTGTCTGTGCCTGAGTTTCGTGGGACGATCAAATGCAGCGTGACTTCCATTTCGAATGAATACAAAATAACATGTACTGCACGACTCGATGGAGTTGAGGACAGCTACAGCTTGACTTTGATTTTGATGGGTGGTTTGACCTACAGATATGCAATCGATACCGTGACGATGGAAGTCAACAACAACAATCTGAAGATCGTGGGGGATGTACTCGTCAGAGATAGATCGCTCGATATCGGCAACAACTCAGCCATTACGGGTAACATCTACCTAATGAATGGATCGCTGAATGTCGGTAACAACTCGGTTGTTACTGGTGACATATATCTAAGAAATGGAAACTTGACTCTGGGTAACAACAGCGTTGTCGAGAATGATGTTTTGGCCGTTGGGAGCGTAACAGGTAGTGGTACAATAAGGCGCAACGTTATTGTTACTGGAACAGTGGAAAGAAATGTTACAGTGCTGGGGGATAAAACAGAAAATGCATCGAGCGCTTACGTTCTCGATGAAATCTCGAGGCGCGTGAACGCAAGTTCACCAATGAGTCCACCTTTGCCCGCGACACCGTCCTTTTTCCCGAATCCTGCGGTCAAGCTCAACGGCACGGTGATATCTGAGAGCGATAAAACGTACTATACAGATAGTCTACAGGACGGTTTGAAGGTGTCGAGAAACCTCACTCTCAAAATACCATCGACAGGGTTGCTTTCGATCGCTACCACCAGTCTCACTCTTGGGAACAACGCGACGATCGAAGTTGATGGTAGCGGTATCGTGATGATATACGTTGAAGGTGATATCACTGCTGGCAATAATATCGAGATAAAACCTAAAGGACCCCAAAGTCATTTTCGGTTGCTCATTTACTCGAACAAATCAGGCACTTTCAACTTTGGGAACAGTCTTTCCGTTGCCAAAGGCGGTGGACTGTACATATATGCGCCAGAAAAGTCGGTGAAGATAGGAAACAGTCCGAATCAACAAAAAGAAGATGTCTTTGGAGCTATAGTAGCTAAAAAAATTGAGGTACAGAACAATCTTTATCTTGCGCTTCCAGATAATCCGTCGGGAACGCAGATACCTTGGTTCCCAATAGGGTTCGATCCGTCAGCCACCAGCACGGGTCATTATGGTTTGTACGTGAAATACAGGAGTTGGGGTCAATGAAGCGAGGCTACACGCTCGCCGAAGTCATAACGGCTCTGCTGATCATAGCCATAGGTGCGCTCGCACTCTTTGGAGTGCTCAGTAACGCTTTGAGCGGTATAGGAAGGGTTTATCGCGAATTGAGAAAAACATTTGAAGCGAACACGGAACTGGAAGAGTATTTCTCCACAGGTTCCACAGTCGGAGTTGAATTTCAGTTTTCGACGTTGACCATAACTTCAACTTCCTTGGCCACGTCGATTGAAGTGAAGATCGTGAAACCCAAATCCGATCAATTTGGAAACACAGCTCTGTTCATCTTCGAGCCAGCAACTCAATAAAACCGTGGAGGCATTTGAATGTCAAAACTCATCTTCTCTCGTAAGGACGGTTTCACCTTGATAGAACTCTTGATCGTGTTGATAATCCTCGGTGTCGTTTTTGCGATAATTTCGATGCTCTTCTATCTTCCCATCAAGAATGCGCAGTTCACACAGCAAGAATACACGACCTTCGAAGAAATGCGAAAGGTGCTCGAGATACTCAGAAAAGAACTGACGCTGGCAGAGGACGCAAACGCCACCACTACGTCGATACAAGAGATAACACTCACCGCGACTGAACTTGCTTTCGGTTATGAAAACGGAGCGTTCTACGTCAAGACTTCGACGAATTCAACGCCAACGCTCATAGCCGAAATCAATCTTTCTTCGACTTCGACTGTGTTCTTTGTCGAGACCATCAACTCTCCTCCTCCGAAACCAAAGAAGTACGTGAAGGTGACCTTGATCCACGAGAATCCCTCTGTGAAGTTGGAAGCCACGATCAACCTTCTGAATTCGTTTCGGTTGAATAATCCGAGCACCGCCACAACGAGCGGGAACACGCTCATCGTGACGAAGAACGAATGAGTTTCACACTGTGTTCATGGCCGTTCTCGATTCGAAATGGAAAGCTCGCTTGAACCACTCGAGTGCGTCTTTCAACGAATCCTCTATGGGCCTCGGTGTGTATCCGAGCTCTTTTGAAGCCTTCGTGTGTGAATAAACATAGTTCCTGCTGAGCGTGTAGACTGCGTAGGGTGTGAAGATGCTCTTTTTGCCGAACAGTTGTGCGAGTGATGTGAAACTCGAAACGATGTATGCGAGCCAGATGGGAAGGAACATCTTAACAGAACGTTTGGGCTCTATCTTGTCCAAGGTTTGAACGAGTGCCTTCACGGTGACATGTGTACCACCGACGATGTAAATTTCTCCAGTCTTTGCAATTTTGGATGCCGACACCAATGCGTCCGCAACGTCTCTCACATCGACGAAATCGAAGCTTCCTTCGACCGCGACCTTGAGCCTACCTCTCAGATGGAGCAAGAGTAAATTCCCCATCTCTGAGATACGCCAATCGTAAGGACCTACTATCCCGGTGGGACAGACCACGACGGCGTCGAGCCCGCGTTTGGTCGCCTCGAGAACCAGGTTCGTGGCGATCGCTTTCGATTTGGCGTAGCACCCTGTGACCTTAGCTGGATCTATGGGCACAGTTTCGTCTATGAGCGAACCTTTGGAAAGTTCGGCGAAAGCGTGGACCGAACTCACATAGACGAGTTTGGAGTTGTTTTTGAGGCAGGCTTCAACGATGTTTCTCGTCCCGTTCATGTTCACATCGTAAACGAGTTTTCTTCTTCCAAATATGGAGATGACAGCCGCGAGGTGAAAGACCGTTCGTGCACCTTCGCAGAACCTCTCGATGGTTTGCCGATCCCTTATGTCACCTTTGAAAATCTCGACGTTCAAACCTTCCAATGGTTTAGTGTCCTCGAACGGCGCCACGAGTGCGCGGACGTTTTCACCCATGCCGACCAATTTTCTCACGAGCACGTTTCCCAAATGTCCAGTAGCCCCGGTGACTGCGATCATACTTCCGCCCCCTTGGAATCGATGAAGATCGCAAGGAACTTTTCGAAACCTTTGGATATGAGCATCGAATCGTCTGGATCGAGTTCAGCCACAACTCTGTCAACAAGCTTCGATAGTTCCTCGATCAGCTCGTTGTAGACTCTTTCACCATGCTGTGTGACGCGAAGTTGTATCACCCTGCGGTCAGATTCGTCGGGTGTTCTTTTCACGAACCCTTTCTTCTCCAGGACGTCGACGAGGTGCGTCACGTTCGCTTTTGTCATCGAGAGTGCGTCCGCGAGCTCTTTCATCTTGCAGGGTCCATACTTGATCAGGTAGAAGAGCGCGTAAAGTTCCACCGCTCGAAGTTTCTCCAGCTCTGGGTGAAACTTTATCATCTGCGAAAACCTCAACGTGATTTCCACAATGGACTCGATCATTCTTCTGCTATCCACATCGATCACCATGGAGATTATATGGTTAAAAGTTTTGACTGTCAAGTACTTAAACTTTATGAACCTATAGTCACAGAATGTCTTGATCCAAGCTCGACACGCCTTGTCAATCTCGAAAATGAACACTTTCACCGTTCTTTGTCCGCATACAAAGTTATGGGGAACGCTCCTCAAGAAACTGAACCGTTCAGAGGGTGGGATCGTACATTGGCCTTGGTCTAAAATGACGTTTTCTTCGTTGAAGAGTTAGAAAAAAATCGTGCTCCTCGGCATGAAAGATCAAAGATCATCTCTCGAATCGAACGCGAAGAATTGAAAATCAGAAAGAGTACCATCAACAGCGTGTGCAACATTTGATCGAACGAGACGAGCAACATGAACAGATAAATATTGAAGTTCCAGCCCCAAAGATGGGGCTTTTTTGTTTTTCGTCGATCTTGCTCAAAAGTACGTTGTATACTTGCTTCGGTGATCGCGTTGCAGAAAGATCTGAAAGAGAGTTTCAAATGCACCTGTGGAAAAGTCCACAGCGTGCCGAAGATAGAGATCGTTTTTGAAGAGAACGCATTCAAAAACATCGACGATTTCTTCGAGAATGCCACTTACCTGGTAGATGAAAACACCGCGAAGCTGGTGGAAACACCTGCTGCGAGGACGATCAAACTTGAAGGTTCTCCCAGAGTTCTGGCCACGATGGAGAACGTCGAGAAAGTGATGTCACAACTCAGAAGTGATCTGATCGTCTCGGTCGGTTCCGGTAGCTTGACGGACATCGCCAAGTACGCTGCGCATCTGGCTGGTAAAAGTTTTTCATGCTTTCCCACCGCTCCCTCCGTGGACGGATACACCTCCTGCGTTGCGGCGATACTTGTGAACGGTGAAAAAACCACGGCGCAAGCGGTTGTTCCAAAGAAAGTTGTGGTGGACATGACGATTCTGAGTGAAGCCCCGATTGATCTTTTGAGGGCAGGCATCGGTGATATCGCGGCGAAGGTCACAGCGAGACTGGACTGGATGCTCAGCAATCTTTTGATTGGTGAACCCATCTGCGACTTCGCTTGGGACCAGCTGAGAGATGAACTCGAGGTCGTTTTGGATGATTCAGAAAGAGTACTCAGTAGAAGCAAAGAGGCTGTTTTGAGACTCATGAATGTTCTTTTGGTTTCAGGTTTGAACATCACCATTGTTGGTAATTCTCGGCCGGCATCTGGAGCAGAACATTTGATTTCTCACACGCTCGAGATGTACCACGAAGCTATAAACGAAATACCACCGTTCCACGGGCTTTCCGTGGCGATGGGAACCTACGTCACGCTGAAGGCGTACAGGGTGATCTTCGAGGATGTCAGATTGAAAAGAACGTGCCTGACTAACGAGGAAAGGTTTCGCGTTCTTTCAGATTTCTTTGGGGAGGAGAAAGCGAAGAGGTTCATGAACCTGTACGAGAGGAAGATCGAACCCAAGCAGATAGACCTCGATCACGTGAGAAGAACCTTGAAGCCCACGTACGAGAAATTCCTCGAAAAAGTTGAATCAGCGCTCGAAGCGATCCGTGTCGAAGAGTTGTTCGCACAGTACGATCCCGAATTCATTGTGAAACTGATCTTGGTTTCCAACACGATAAGGGAAAGATGCACCGTTCTCGATTTGCTCGATCAACTGTGCCTCCTCAAAGATTTCGCACGCAAGGTGTTCGAAGTTTAGTCGCCTCCCTCAACTGTTCTCGAGCCTGCTCGTCCTCTATTGACAAACTATATGGCGTTTACTATTTAAATCAAAACGAGGGAGGTCTTCTCTTGATCTGCTTCATCACCATCGGAGAGACACCGCGGGACGATGTGATACCGGAACTGTTGAACTTGATGGGTAAACCGGACCTACCTTACAGAGAGATAGGACTCATAGACGGTGTGGATCCGAGCATCTACAAACCTTCGAACGACGACGATTTGCTGGTGAGCAGAAAACGTGACGGTTCTGTTGCCTACATCTCCCACCAGTGGGTGATTCAAAAGCTTACTCAGATCGAGTGTGAGGGTCTTTGCGTACTTCTCTGTACAGGTGAGTTCGACAGCGATCGTTTCATATTGCCTTACAGGGTTATCGATTCCTTTTTCTCGGCTATGCCCAAGCTGGACCGAGTCACAGTCGTCGTTCCTGAACCGCAGCAGTGTGCGAATGCTATGAAGCGTTGGTCGAAGGTCGGATCGAGAACGAACTGTGTTGTGTTCTCACCCTATCGAAGCTCAGACCTGAACGTGGATTTGTCGCAAGAACAGCTCGTCTATCTCGACTGCATGGGGTTTGGGTTGAAACACGAAGAACTTTTCAGAACGAAAACGAATGGCATCGTGTTGAGTGCACGCAGAATCCTTGCGAACTATCTGAGGAATTTTTTACTCTGAGAGGGGGTGTGTTGCGTGAAAAGGTTGGCAGTTTCGTTAATCGTTCTGGCATTCTTCGCATCACTCGTTGCTGCACCGAGTTACGACTCTGTGATCCGTGTGGGTTCGGATCAGAACCCAACAACGATGGATCCAGCGATGTACCAGGACCTCGCCTCAGCCCAGGTCATGAGGAACGTCTTCGAAACGCTCGTCGCCTACGACGCGGATGTCAAACAGATCCATCCGTTGCTCGCGGAATCTTGGGAAGTCAGCCCAGATTTGAAGGAATGGACCTTCAAACTGAGAAAGGGTGTTCGATTCCAGAAGGGCAAGTTCCAGGACGGTAGAGAAGTGACGGCAGAAGACGTCAAGTACAGCTTTGAGAGAGCAATCACCATTTCACCGATGGTGAGGTTGTACATGGTTGACCACGTCGAAGTGCTCGATCGCTACACGGTGAAAGTCGTACTGAAATACCCGTACGCACCTTTCCTGACAGTGCTCACCGACGTCGGAGCTGCCATCGTGCCGAAGGAGGAGTGTGAAGGTTGGAAGGACCAGTTCACGTTGCATCCCGTTGGGACGGGCCCGTTCAAGATGGTCGAATGGGTCAAGGACAGCCACATGGTGTTCGAAAGGAACGAAGATTATTGGGGAGAAAGGCCCTACTTGAAGCAGATCATCTACAAGTTCATACCCGACAAGTCCGTGTTGACCATGGCGTTGCTCAGTGGAGAGGTGGACATCACCAGCGATGTGCTGGACCAAGACATACCGAAGCTGAACGCCAACCCCAACGTTCAGGCGATGGCGGTGGGTGGCTGCAACGTCTATGCCGTGTACATGAACTCGATGAAAGGTCCCACGACGGACAAGAGAGTCAGAGAAGCTTTCTTCAGAGGTATAGATATCGAACAGCTCGTCAAGGTCATATTCCCCAACGGAACGGGGATCGCTGCTTACGGTCCGATACCACCCGGCTCTTGGGCGTACAATCCGAACGTGAAATCCTTCTACACAGGATACGATCCAGAGAAGGCCAAGCAGTTGTTGAAAGAGGCAGGATACGACGGCAAACCTGTGAAGATGACCATATACACGCCCGAAGATCCGAACAGGAGAAAGGCTGCAGTTATTATCCAATCCATGTTGAAGAAAGTAGGGTTCGAAATCGAAGTTCAGTCACTCGAGTGGGGTAGTTTCACCGCCGTCACGTCGAAGGCTGATGCGGACGCGTACACGATAGGCTGGACATGGTACCCAGACCCAGAATTCTTCATCTTCTACATGTTCCACTCGTCGAGAAAGGGAACTTACGGAAATGGTGGTGGATACAACAATCCCGAGGTGGACAGGCTGATTGAACTCGGTGAATCTTCTGTCGATCAAGAGCAGAGAACACAGTATTACAGGAAGGCTGAAGAATTGATCATGAAAGATCTGTACTACTTCCCGTTGTGGCACAAGCTGGTCGTGAACGGCGTGAACAAGAAGGTGAGGGGCTACAAACCTTCACCGGACATGATGATCAGACTGTACGCACCTGGCACCAATGTATGGGTTGAGAAGTGATAGAGGGCGCGCGAGCGCCCTCTCTTTCTTTGGAGTGATCGAATGGGGAAGTACGTTGCGAAGAGGATCATCCAGCTTATACCCACGCTCTTCTTCGTCATCTTGACAGCGTTCTTGTTGATGAAACTGATCCCGGGCGATCCGGCGATGATTCTCTTAGGTCCACAGGCCCGTGCTGAAGACATCGCCAGATTCAGACAACAACTCGGTTTAGATAGACCTTTGCCGGTACAATTTCTCATCTACCTGAAGAGGGTTCTCATGGGGGACCTTGGCATATCGCTCGTCTACAGACAGAGCGTACTCTCGTTGATATTGGAAAGGCTTCCTGTAACCATCACGCTGAGTCTGTGTGCACTCGTGATCGCGGTGAGCATAGGTATACCAGCAGGCGTCATGGCTGCGATGAAGCACAACTCCTTCATAGATCTCTTGGTCACGATCTTGGCATTGATGGGCCTTTCCATGCCGATCTTTTGGTTCGGCATGATGCTCATCATAGTTTTCTCCTTGGAACTCGGTTGGCTCCCGGCGGTTGGCCTGGGCGATCCAACCAAGGGGTTGTGGGACGTCGTGAGTCATTTCATTTTGCCATCGCTAGCACTCGGGATCCTTTCGACTGGAACGATCGCGCGCTTCACGCGTTCGAGCATGTTGGAAGTTTTGAACCAAGACTACATAAGAACCGCTTACGCCAAAGGTCTAAGAAGAACTTTGATCCTCTACAGGCACGCGCTGAGGAACGCACTTGTACCAGTCATAACTGTAATAGGTTTGCAGTTGGGGAATCTGCTCGCAGGTGCCGTCTTGACCGAGACTGTGTTCGCGTTGCCAGGACTCGGAAAACTCATGGTCGATGGGATATTCAGGCGTGACTACATGCTCGTTCAGGGAGAAGTTCTCTTCACTGCAATCTTGTACATCTTCGTCAATCTGGCCGTCGATATAGCCTATGCTTTCATAAATCCGAAGATCAGGCAGACCTACAGGGGTGTCTGAGGTGAGATTGAACAAGCAGATTCTGTTCGGACTCTCGATCGTTCTTTTGAACGTCTTCTTCGCCATCTTCGCACCGCTCATCGCCACGCACGAAGTCGATGAGATGGACTTTTTCTACATCTTCGCCAAACCTGGCGAAGGTGGGCATATCCTCGGTACCGACGACTACGGTAGGGACATATTCTCGAGGCTGGTCTACGGTAGCCGTATCTCGCTCGTTGTTGGAGTCATTGCTGTTGGTATAGGCGCGATGATCGGGACTGTGCTCGGCATCGTTGCAGGTTATTTTGGTGGATTCTTCGACGCACTGATCATGCGTTTCATGGATTCCTTGCTGTCTTTTCCGTACGTGCTCTTGGCTATCGCCATGATGGCTGTACTTGGTGCAGGATTGTTCAACGCGATGTTGGCGATAGGGATCGTCATGGTACCGAGTTTCTCGAGGATAGTTAGGAGTGCGGTTTTGAACGTCAAAAACGAAGAATTCGTTTTGGCCGCTCGAACCTTGGGTGCCTCGCACCTCTGGATCATCTTTCATCATATTTTACCCAACATCGTGCCCGTGCTGATCATCTACAGCTCGCTGAACTTTGCTGGTGCGGTGATAAGTGAAGCGACTCTCAGTTTCCTGGGGTTGGGGATTCAACCACCTACGCCCTCTTGGGGTAGCATGTTAGCTGAGGCGAAGAACTATCTGCAAACTGCGCCACACATGGCGTTGTTCCCAGGACTCGCGATATTGTTCACATGTCTTGGTTTCAACATCCTTGGTGACGGGTTGAGGGACCTGCTCGATCCAAGATTGAAGAGCTGAGGGGGAAAGAAAATGAAGGAAAAGATCGCCCAAATGGTGGATTCGATGGAAGAACAGCTCATCGATCTGGCGAAAAAGATCTTCGATCTTGCCGAACTCTCCTACGAAGAGAAGGAGTCTTCCAGCTTGCTCGCGAACTTCTTAGAAGAAAACGATTTTTCGGTCAGAAGAAACGTCGCGGGGTTGAACACCGCGTTCTTGGCAGAAACAGGAAAAGGAAGGCCAAAGATCGCGTTGCTCGCAGAGTACGACGCGTTGCCCGAGATAGGCCATGCGTGCGGACACAACATGATAGGTGTCATGAGTTGTGGAGCCGCGGTGGCTCTCAAGAAGGCTTTGCAAGATTTACAGTTCACGCTGTTGGTCGTGGGTTGTCCCGCGGAGGAAAAAGGAGCGGGGAAAAAGGAGCTCATAAAGGCGGGAGTATTCGAAGACGTTGATGTCGCGATGATGATACATCCAGCTTCCATGAGTACAGGTTTCGACATATCTTATGCGATACGTCGCTACAAGGTGGAATTCTTTGGACGTTCAGCCCACGCCGCCGCAGATCCTGTAAGTGGTAAGAACGCTTTGGATGCGATGATTCTCTTGTTCAATGCAATAGGTCTTTGGAGACAGCAACTTCCGGAGAAAGTCAGGATCCACGGGATCATAACGAATGGAGGTCAGTCTTTCAACACCATACCGGAGTACACGAGTGCGGAGATCGGTATCAGAGCCTTGCGGGTTGAACAACTTGAAGGGCTCGAAGAGAGGTTCTTCACTCTCGTCAGAGCTGCGGGCGACATGGCCGACTGCAGATCGAACGTGGTTCGTCAGGAGCAGATGCTGGAAGTGTACGTCAACGTACCGCTCGCCAAGAAGCTGGAAGAGAACTACAGGCTCGTGGGTGAAGAAGTTGTACCGAGAACGTACGAACAGGGAGTTGGATCGACTGACATGGGAGAGGTGAGCCACGTTGTACCTTCCATCCATGCGTACATAAACATCACGAATGGCAAGCCCATACCGACGCACACGAGAGAATTCGCAAAAGCGGCAAACTCACCCGAGGGTTACCAGGCGATGCTGAGAGCGACAAAGGCACTCGCGTTCACCGTGTACGATCTCGCGACGGACGAGAAACTGTTGCAAGAGGTGAAGCAGTACTTTCAGGAAAGGAGGAGGGAGTTTTGAATCCCCTCCTGCTCGTGGAAGATCTCGCGGTTGAATTCAAAACCAGACTCGGAAAATTCTGTGCTCCTGATGGAGTTACTTTCAGCGTGTTCGAAAGTGAGTGTGTAGGTCTCGTCGGTGAGAGCGGCTCTGGAAAGAGCGTGACGGCCCTGGCGATCATGGGACTGCTGGCCAAGAATGCGAGAGTGGCGAGAGGCAGAATCCTCTTCGATGGTGTCGACATAACCTCGGGAAACGATCATCCCAGGGGAAAGAAGATGAGTATGGTCTTTCAGAATCCTCTCAATTCGCTGAATCCCAACATGAAGATAGGCCAACAACTTTGTGAAGTGCTGGAAGAGAACTTCAAGATGGGCAAAGAGGAGGCCAGAAAGAGGGTCATAGAAACGATGGCAAAACTTGGTATCCCTGAAGCGGAGAAAATGCTCGAGAGGTATCCTTTCGAATACAGTGGGGGCATGAGACAGAGGGCTATGATCGCTATGGCGATGCTGTGTGAGCCGAAACTGCTCATCGCCGATGAGCCCACCACTGCACTGGATGTGACAATACAGGCACAGATCATGCGTTTGTTCAAGCAGTTGAAATCCAGCTCGAGAACTTCGATACTGTTCATAAGCCATGATCTGAGTGTTGTATCACAGATAGCTGACAGGATCATCGTCATGTACGCAGGAAAGATCTGTGAAATATCGCCAGCGAAACAGCTCTTTGAAGATCCCCTGCACCCTTACACTCAGGGATTGATCGCTTCGGTGCCGAATCTGAAGAGGAAAGGTTCGAAGTTGCATTCGATCGAAGGAAACGTGCCGAGCTTGCTCGACCCACCGTCGGGTTGTCGGTTCCATCCGAGGTGCAACAAGAAGCTGGAAGTGTGCTCTCGGCAGGAACCGCCTGAAGTTCAAATGAAGGACAGGATCGTCAAGTGCTGGTTGTATGAGAAGGCTGGGATCTGAACGATGCTGAAAGTTGAAAATCTTTCGAAGGATTTTCCTGTCGAATTCGATGTGTTTGGAAGGCCTGTCAAGTTCTTGAGGGCTGTTCAGGATGTTTCGTTCACCGTCGAAGAGAACACCGTGTTCAGCATAGTGGGTGAGAGCGGTTCTGGAAAATCAACAATCGCACGTATCCTCTGTGGCATACACAAACCCACAACGGGCTCGATCCAATTCATGGGGACAGCTCTGAAGGGATCGGGCCATCGAGAGATACAGATGGTCTTTCAGGATCCAGACAGTTCGCTCGATCCAAGAAAGACAGTTCTGTTCAGCATAGAAGAAGGCCTGAGAATACAGAAAATGGGGAGCAAAGAAGAGAGACGAAAGCTGGTACTCGAAATCCTGAAGGCTGTGCGATTGACCGAGGACGTGCTGTCGAAATATCCTCACCAGCTCAGTGGTGGGCAGAAGCAGAGAGTGGCGATAGCAAGGTGTTTGGTTTTAAGGCCGAAACTTCTCATCCTTGATGAACCCACATCGGCGTTGGATGTCTCGGTCCAAGCGCAGATACTGAACCTTCTGATGGAACTCAAACGTGAGTTCGCTTTGACTTATATTTTGATCACGCACGACTTGAAGGTCGTTTACCATCTCTCGGATCACACGATGGTGATGTACCTCGGTCAGGTCATGGAGATGGGAGAGACGGAAAGGATAATTCAAGATCCCCTACATCCCTACACGAAAGCCCTCGTGGCGGCGATTCCGACCGCTGGAACTGATAATCTGAACGATTTCTCACTCAAAGGTGAGATACCAAGCCCCTTGAACCCACCAAAAGGGTGTCCCTTCAAAACGAGGTGCGATTTCGCTTTCAGCAAATGTGACGAAAAACCACCGCTGATAGACTTCAGAGGCCGAAAGGTGAGATGCCATCTTTATGCGGAGGTGTGAACATGTTGATGCAAGTTCTCACGGCAATGGAGATTCTCGACGATCCTGCTGTTGACGGTCGAAAGGTGTGTGATTTGTTCAAAGATTTTGAAGGCGTGCATGCAGAGTACGAGACTGTGAAAACACCGCGTGGCAAGACGGATATTGTGAGAATCACGATCTCTGGAAGCGATGCTTCGGCACCAGTTTTGGGCATAGTTGGTCAGTTGGGTGGAGTAGGCGCAAGGCCGGAGATGGTGGGACTGGTAAGCGATGCGGATGGAGCGATCGCCGCGCTGGCTTGCGCCCTGAAGCTCGCCCAGATGAAGCAAAAAGGTGAAGAGCTCGTGGGAACCGTCTTCGTCACCACGCACATCTGTCCGGATGCGCCAACTAAAGAGCACAAACCCGTACCGTTCATGGACTCACCGATTGGTGTCAGGGAAGCTTTGAAACTCATGCTCAGCAGGCGCGTCGATGCGATCCTGTCGATCGACACGACGAAGGGAAACAGGATCGCCAAGAAAAAAGGTTTTGCAATTTCACCAACTGTGTTAAGAGGTTATATACTAAGAGTGTCGGAAGACTTGTTGGACATCTACGAAAGGGTATGTGGCACGGCAGCGTTCGTGCTCCCGATCACCATGCAGGACATAACAGCTTATGACAACGGCGTGTATCACATAAACAGCATCATGCAACCTTGTACGGTCGCACCGAACACGCCTGTCGTGGGGGTTGCCATAACGACTGAGGTGCCGGTGGCTGGTTGTGCAACTGGGGCTTCACACGAAGTCGATATAGAACTTGCGGCTCGTTTCTGCGTTGAGGTGGCGAAGTACTTCGGTCGAAGACAAATCAAGTTCTACGACGAAGCTGAGTTCGAGAGATTGCTAAGACTCTACGGTGACTTCACACGTTTGGTGATGGGAGAGTGAGTGGATGGGCGAAGAACTTGACAACATAGGTCAAAAGATAAGGGCGCTCAGACAAGCCAAGCAAATGACGGTGAGAGAGCTCGCAAGCCTTGCGGGAGTCACCCCGGGTTTGATCAGCCAGATCGAGCATGGGAGAGTGTCGCCCTCTCTGAGCACACTCAAGAAAATACTGACCGCACTTGGCGAAACGATCATTTCGCTCGTCGAGCAGGAGGTGGGCGAGCAGGCACTCAAGGGGGTAGTGAGAAAGAACGAACGACGCAAGGTGATTGTCTCTCCAGGTCTGACTTACGAACTGATCTCAGCGAAGAACAAGGCTTATTTGATGTTCATATCCTACCTCGAACCGGGTTGCGACAGTGGCGATGCGTTTTACGCGCACGAAGGAATAGAATCTGGTATCGTGATACAGGGTACTGTGGAGATAACCCTCGGAGACAAGAAAGTCGTGTTGAACGAAGGTGACAGCATAACCTATCCTTCGACAGTACCACACAGATGGAAAAACATTGGCAAAGTCACAGCGATCGGTGTATGGGTCGTCAGCCCACCGAGTTATTGATTCACGAGGCTCGTTTGCCGCTGTCAGGCGGCTTTTTTTGTGCGTTCAACGCAGAACATTCGGGGGTGGTGAATTTGAAGATCTATTGTGAAGAGCTTTCGTTCATGCCGTGGGAGGAAAGACCATCAGGTTTTGAGGGTGTTCTTTGGAGATACAGCAAGAACCCGATAACCAAGAGGAATCCCATCAGGAAGGGCGCACGTGTTTTCAACTCCGCAGTATTGCCTTACGACGGTAAGTTTGTGGGAATCTTCAGAATCGATCACAAGAACACGAAACCTTTCCTTCACGTCGGCTGGAGCGAAGATGGGATCGATTGGAAGATAGACGAAGAACCCATCCAGTGGAGAGATCTCGATGGTCGAGATTTCCCCGTAGTCTACGCGTACGATCCAAGACTCGTGAAGATAGAGGACACCCATTACATAACCTTCTGCACGGACGATCACGGTCCAACGATAGGAGTTGGAATGACGAAGGATTTCAAGAACTTCACCAGACTACCGAACGCCTTCGTACCGTGTAACAGAAACGGAGTTCTGTTCCCGAGAAAGATTCACGGCAAGTACGTGATGTTGAACAGACCAAGCGATATGGGCCACACACCGTTTGGTGACATCTTCTTGAGCGAGAGTTTCGATATGGTGCACTGGGGCAACCATAGGTGGGTGATGGGAAGAAGTAGCAACAACTGGTGGGAAAACTTGAAGATAGGAGCAGGGCCTGTACCGATAGAGACAAGCGAAGGATGGCTCTTGATCTATCATGGTGTGACATTGACTTGCAACGGCTACGTTTACAGTTTCGGTGCAGCGCTGCTGGATTTGGATGACCCCGCGAAGGTTTTGTACAGGAGCAAGTATTATTTGCTGACACCCGAA
The DNA here is from genome assembly GCF_000816145.1 of Pseudothermotoga hypogea DSM 11164 = NBRC 106472. Lineage (NCBI taxonomy): Bacteria > Thermotogati > Thermotogota > Thermotogae > Thermotogales > Thermotogaceae > Pseudothermotoga > Pseudothermotoga hypogea. Next base: position 1,464,136 of record NZ_CP007141.1, read on the forward strand.
GAAGACTACGAAGTGTGTGGTTTCGTTCCTAATGTGGTCTTTCCGTGCGCGGCGCTGTGCGATGGAAAAACTGGAAGGCTTGCGATTTACTACGGTGCTGCAGACACCTACGTGGCTCTCGCCTTTGGTTATGTTCAAGAGATCGTGGAGTTTATCAAGAAAAATTCGGAATGAAACTGGGGGGATGGACATGGAGATTTTCGGAAGAAAAATGATGGAGGGTGAGTTGAAGGTCGAAACGAAAGATTTTTCTTTGAAGGCCGAACTTCGAAAGACTGACTTCGGCTGGATCTTGAACGGATGGTTGAAGGGCAAGGTCGGAAGGATCGAGATCTTCAGGACCAAGGCTCCAAAGCGAGCTTTTCTGAACAACTGGCAATCGTGGGGTCCGTGTAGGATGATGGATCTTGGGCAATTCCAAGTTGGCAGTGTGGACAAAGATTGGCAGTACGCAGTATCTTTGGTGCCTGAGTTGCTGGAAAGAACGCTCTTGAGTGACTATTTTGTGGCGGAGGACGGAAAGCTGTATGGTTTTCTCACCTCGAAGTTCGCACATCCATTCTTTGCGTTCGAGGATCAAGATTTGGTGGCCTACTTAGAGTATTTCGATACGTTTTTTGAAGACTACGTTCCCCTGGAAACTTTCGTTTTGATGGAGAATTCCGACAACTATGAACTGCTCACTCGGTATGCCGAGATGGTGGCGAAACAGAATGAAGCTCGCTTCAAAGAAGATCGATTCACTGGATGGTGCAGCTGGTATCACTACTTTTTGGACTTGACCTGGCCAGAGGTTTTAAAGAATCTGGAACTGGCGAGGAAATATTCGGTGAGGGTCTTTCAGATCGACGATGGCTACGAGGCAGACATAGGAGATTGGTTGGACACGAAAGAGGGTTTTCCAAAACTCGATGAGATTGCAAAGACAATCCTTGAGAAGGGGTTTGAACCTGGGATATGGACTGCACCGTTCAGTGTTTCTGAGACTTCTAAGCTGTTTCAACAGCACCCAGACTGGGTGGTGAAAAAGAACGGCGCACCGAAACTGGCGTACAGAAACTGGAACAGAAAAATCTACGCGCTTGATTTGAGCAGAGAGGATGTCAAAAAGTGGTTGTTCGACCTCTTCAGCTCGTTGCGGCAGATGGGGTTTTCTTACTTCAAGATCGATTTTCTCTTCGCGGGAGCAATTCCTGGTGAGAGGTTCAGACCGATCAGTCCAGTCGAGGCTTTCAGAGAGGGATTGAGAGTGATAAGAAAAGCTGTCGGAGATGCTTTTGTGTTGGGTTGCGGTTCACCTTTGCTCCCTGCGGTCGGTTTGGTGGACGGAATGAGGATAGGTCCAGACACCGCACCGTACTGGGGAGAGGATCTGCCCGATCGTGGTATTCCTGCAGCGAAGTGGGCGCTGAGGAATGCGATCACACGATCTTTCATGAACAGAAGGCTCTGGCAGAACGATCCAGATTGCCTTTTGCTCAGATCACAGAAAACAGAGCTGAGTCAGACTGAGCGAGAGATCTATGCGTACACCTGTGCTGTGCTGGACAACATGATAATTCTGAGCGATGATCTGTCACTCTACGACGATTCGTCCGATAGAATCTTTCAACAGACGCTCCGATTGCTCGGTGGGAGGGCAAAGGTGTTGAACGTCTTCAACGATGAGCCTTCGTACCTGATCGAAGCCTTTGGGACAAAGTCGGGCGACGTCAAGCTCGAGGTGAATCTGACGGATAAGACCTTCACGTTGAAGGGATCGTGAATCGGGGAGGTAGTGAGCATGAAGATCACCATAATAGGCGCAGGAAGCGTGAGGTTTGCGCAACAAATCATAGGCGACATAGCACAGACGGAGGAACTCTCCAAGAGTGATACGCACATCTGTTTGATGGACATCAACGAGGAGAGACTGAACGCATCGTACGTCCTTGCGAAGAAGTACGTTCACGAGCTCGGCTCACCAGTCAAGATCGTTAAGACAGCTCAAATGGACGAAGCCATCGAGGGTGCAGACTTTGTGATAAATACGGCTTTTCCGTACGACCCAAGACATCACGAGGATGGATTTCGAAGGTGGGACGCCGTCACGGAGATCGCCGAGAAACATGGTTATTACAGGGGTATAGACAGTCAAAAGCTGAGCATGGTTTCGACATACACCTACGTTCTTTCGTCTTATCCGGACATAAAGCTTGCGATCGACATCGCAAAAAAGATGGAAAGACTGGCACCGAGTGCCTATCTCATGCAGACTGCAAACCCTGTTTTTGAAATCACGCAGGCGGTGAGACGGACCACGAAAGTCAACATCGTGGGGTTCTGCCACGGTGTGGCCGGCGTGTACGAAGTCTTCGAGAGGCTGAAGCTCGAGCCGGAAAAAGTCGATTGGCAGGTTGCCGGTGTGAACCACGGCATTTGGTTGAACAGGTTCAGATACGAAGGAAAGGATGCTTATCCACTTCTGGATGAATGGATAGAGAAGGAACTTCCACATTGGAAAGCGAAGAGTCCTTGGGACATTCAAATGTCGCCCTGCGCGATGGACATGTACAGGTTCTACGGCATGCTCCCGATAGGTGACACCGTGAGGAACGGGACATGGAAGTATCACTACAATCTCGAGACGAAAAGGAGATGGTTCGGCGAATTTGGAGGGATAGACAACGAAGTGGAGAGGCCCAAGCTTCATGAATTGCTGAGGAATGCCAGAAAAAGGTTAATAGAGCTCGCACGACAAGTCGAACTCGATCCGAGTGTGAAGTTGACGGAAGCTTTTGCCGAGATCTTCAGGAAGGGCAGAATGAGCGGTGAGCAACACGTTCCTTTCATCAACGCGATTTCGAACAACAAAAAAGTCAGACTGTTTTTGAATGTGGAAAACCAGGGAACGTTGAAGGATTTCCCCGACGATCTGGTGATGGAACTGCCCGTGTGGGTGGACAAAGAAGGGATTCACAGAGAGAAAGTCGAGCCGGATCTGACAGAAAGGATAAAGAAATTCTACCTCTGGCCTCGAATATTGAGGATGGAGTGGAACCTGGAGGCGTTCTTCTCGAGAGACAGAAAAGTGCTGGAAGAGATTCTCATCAGAGACCCACGAACCAGATCGTACGAACAGGTCGTTGCGGTCATCGATGAGATCTTGAGCCTGCCGTTCAACGAAGAGCTGAGAAAGCACTATTCGGTTTGAGGTATAATTGTTGTGAAAACCTCTCGCGAGGTGAGAATCTGTGTACAAGAGTGCCTTCGACTGTCTGATTCAAGGTGTCTACATAGTTTCCACTTGTACGGAGAACGAGAGGGCTGGTCTTGCTGCGGCATGGGTGATGCAGTCTTCTTTCAAACCGGCCATGTTGGCCGTTGCGCTGGGACCAACGAGAAAAACGGCGGAGGTCATGGAGAAAAGCAAGAAATTTTCGATCCAGGTTTTGGACAAGAAGCAGAAAGAGATCGGCGAACTCTTCGGGTATTATTCGAGCAGGAACGTGGACAAATTTTCGAAGGTTCGATGGTTCGAAAGTGAAAAATTGAAGTTGCCAATCGTCGAAGGTGTGATCGCGTACTTTGAGTGTGAGCTCGTCGGCAGGTTTGAAAGTGGCGATCATGTGATCTACAACGGTTTGGTCGTGAACCACAAACTGTTGAACCCACATGGAGAACCGATGCTCTTTTCCATGAGAGACTGGTTCTGATTGGAAGTGAACGGTATGTTTGTACAGATCACGAAAGGCGTGTTCGTGAACGCTGACAGGATCAGGGCCATAGTTCCCGTCAACAACATGACAGCCAAGCAACTCAGAGAAAACGCAACCTACTCGAACAAGATGGTGAATTTGACCTACGGTGCGCAGGCCAGAAGTGCCATCTACATCGACAGTGGACACGTGTTGATCCTTGCCGAGAAAGCCGCGAGGATAAGACAGAAGTTGCTCAAAAAGAGAGGTATGGAACGGCGTTCAAGCTGAGATCAGAAAACTTTCCTCTACGCGCGAGTTCTATCGCGGCCCGAGCGATCATGGCCGCGTTGTCCACGCAGAGTTCCACGGGCGGAACGTAGAATTCATAGTTCCTCTTCGAACATTCCTCCGCGAGTCTTTCCCTCAATCTGAGATTGGCAGCCACGCCACCCACCAGGACCAACCTCTTTACCTTCTTCAACTCCGCGGCGCGCAAGGTTTTCCAAACGAGCACATCCACCACAGCCTCCTGAAACGAGGCCGCCACGTCAGATCTGTTCGCGTTCGGTTCGTCTTTGAGCAGGTAAAGCACCGCTGTCTTCAAACCAGAGAAGCTGAAGTCCAAATTGTCTTTCTCCAGCATCGCCCTTGGTAAATGGTAGCGATGCGGATCTCCAGATCTGGCCGCCCTCTCTATCGCAGGACCTCCAGGATAACCCAGCTGGAGCAATCTCGCAACTTTATCGAAGGCCTCTCCCGCAGCGTCATCCACAGTTCGTCCTACCAGCTCGGGTCTGGTGGGATCGTCCGTGAAGAGAAGCAACTCGGTGTGCCCGCCACTAACAAGCAGGGCAAGGAACGGTGGTTCAAGTTGCGGGAAACTCAACTTCGCCGCGTAGACGTGTCCCAACAGGTGGTTCACACCGACGATGGGTTTTTCCAAAGCCAGGCTGAGACCCTTGGCGAAGGAAACGCCGACCATCAGTGCGCCGATGAGCCCGGGACCATGGGTGACAGCAACAAGATCGATCTCGTTCAAATCGAGCTTCGCTTCCTCGACAGCTCTTTGAAAGATCTGGGGTAAATTCCTCAGATGTTGCCTTGCTGCGACTTCTGGGACCACTCCACCGAAGGGTTCGTGCAGCTTCACCTGGGATGACACAACGTTTGAAAGGATCCTCTCCTCATCGATCACTGCAACTGAAGTTTCGTCGCACGAGGTCTCTACGGCGAGTACTACCATCACGCGATCTCTCGCATCACCAGTCTTGGTTTTTCCTTTCCTTCAACTGCCGCCGCGGTAATGATAACCTTTTCAACGTCGTGTGAGGAGGGCAACTCGAACATCGCATCCATCATGATCTCTTCAAAAACGTTTCTCAAAGCCCTTGCACCTGTGCCAAGAGACAGAGCTTTTCTGGCGATAGCAGTCAGCGCTTCGGGCTCTATCTCGAGCTGGATGTTGTCCAATTCGAACAGCTTTTTGTACTGTTTTATCAGCGCATTCTTTGGCTCACTGAGTATCCTCACAAGATCTTCTTCAGTGAGATCGTCCAGAGTTGCGATGACGGGAAAGCGTCCCACGAACTCGGGAATCAGACCGTACTGGACAAGATCATCTGGCGTGACGTGTGCGAGGATCTCACCGATTCTCATTTGCTTCTTACTCTTTATCTCAGCTCCAAAGCCTATTGATGAGCTCTGGATCCTTCTCTTGATGATCTCTTCCAGCCCATCGAAGGCTCCACCCACTATGAACAGTATGTTCGTCGTGTCCACCTTGATGAACTCCTGATACGGATGTTTCCTCCCACCCTGGGGTGGTACGTTCGCGATGGTACCTTCGACGATCTTCAGCAATCCCTGCTGCACACCTTCGCCGGAAACATCCCTCGTTATCGAAGGATTCGGAGATTTCCTTGCAATCTTGTCGATCTCATCTATGTAGATGATCCCGTATTGAGCCCTCTCTATGTCGAAATTAGTGACTTCCAACAGGCGCAGTAGAACGTTCTCGACGTCCTCACCCACGTAACCGGCTTCAGTGAGTGGGGTCGCGTCGGCTATAGCGAAAGGTACGTCCAGTATCTTTGCCAGAACGCGGGCTATCAACGTTTTACCACACCCGGTGGGGCCTATCATCATGATGTTCGACTTTTCCATTTCGACGTCGTCGAGATTCCCACCGTAGAAAACTCTTTTGTAATGGTTGTACACGGCCACGGAAATGATTCTTTTGGCCCTCTCCTGGCCGATCACGTACTTGTCGAGTTCCGCCTTTATCTCGGCAGGTTTTGGAAGGGGTTTTCTGCGTTCTCTCTTGACACGTTTGTCGCTCGTCAAGAGATCGTGGAACAATTCCACGCACTCGTCACATATGTAAGCGCTCGGACCAGCTATCAACTTTCCAACCTGGCTCGCGGGTCTACCACAGAAAGAACAGAACTTCTCCGGCAATGAAAATCCCTCCGTGCAAACATTGTAACACGATCACCGTGACGTTAGTTTAACACCGTTTCACGAAAAATATAACGATCTGCCCATCGAACTTGTACTCAGGCTTCCGAAAACAGCTCGTGGGACATTTGTTCCTGCTTCTGCCAGTAACCATCGAGTTTTCCTTCGGACGCAAGCCTGGACAAACTTCTCTTGAGCCAGACGGGTAAACGAGCGCAGCCAGCCTTCTCCAGTTCCGTGCCGGGCAAGGGTAAAAAGCTGTGTGCGTGGATTCTACATCCCAGCTGGACCAGCTTCTCGATGAATTGCATCGTCTCGTGCTGATCGTCCCGAGTTTCGAAAGGAAAACCGAATATGAAGTCCACATGCGGGGTGAAGCCATGTCTCAGCAAAACTTCAACGGCGTTCAGAACGTCCTCTTTGCTGTGTCCCCTCCTCAGAATTCTCAAAATCCTATCGCTACCGCTCTGGGCTCCGATGGTTACACTCCTGTTGTTCACGTACCTTTTGATCATGCCCACAACCTCGTCGTTCACCGAATCTGGTCTCACGTCCGAAGGAAAAGTGCCGAAGTATATCTCGCGCATACCTATTCTTCTGAGGTTGAACAGCAGCGATTCTATGGCTTCCACGTTGGGTGTCACTCCATCCTTTGAGCCGTAACCAAAAGCATTGGGTGTTATGAATCTCGCCACGTATTTGTGCTTTCTCAGGCCGAGTCGACAGTAATGAACGATCTGTTCAACGCTCCTATGTCGAACGACCTTTCCAGCGATCAAAGAAGTTTCACAGTAAGCACAGTTGAATGGACAGCCTCTGCTGATTTCGATGGGGATGAACTGTGACTGTTCCACGCAGAAGGGAGGATAATCGTTCAGATCAACCCTTTTGCTCAGACCATCGAAAATGGGTTTTCTTTCCCCATTCAGGAACTCGATCAGGTTCGCCTCTCCATCACCCACGAAGACGTGATCGAAGCCCATTTTGAGACAATCTTCCGCTCGCGCCGTGGCATGAGGTCCTCCAGCCAAAAGGGTGTAACCCTTCGACTTGAGTATTTTGACTTCTTCCTGAACCTGCCTCAGATCGAAACTCATGAAAGAATACGCCACGAAGCTGTCACTGGGTAAAGTCAGGACATCTTCGATCTTTTTTGCGATGTGAACCTCAACAAAGTCAAGCTTGCTCACAACCGCGCTGAGCAGAGCCACAACGCTGTAGCGGTTGAACTTTGTCTGTCTGAAGATCAACTTCATGCGCCTTCACCGATGATCTGTCGAAGCTGATCTAAAAAGCTGTGGATCGCTAAGTTCGGTGTGGTGGTGCTCTTCACCGTCAAATCGAGCCAGTACAGTCTATCCAGAATCTTCTCAACTTTTTCAGTGTCGTACAGCATCATGTGGTTCAAAACTTTGTCGCCACCTTTGAAGGAGAAGCCCAGAAATCTGGCCGTTTTCCCGAGCCCTATACCGAGACTTTCGGATGCTTTCTTTATCACGGGCCAAGGGTAACTTTCTCGTCTTTCGAGGAAGAGCACGAGTTTGTACAGATCAAGGAAATGTCTGGCGAGCACCGACACCACGACCACCGCTTCGGTGTTCTTCAGTATCGTACTCAGCAGTGGATGAGCTTCTTCGAAGTTCCCCATCGAGACCTTGAAACAAAGTTCTTCGATGTCACCCCTTGAATGAAGAGAAATGATCTGTTCGACGAGCTCTTCGGTCGGTTGGTTCGTCACGCAGGCTAATTTTTCGATCTCTCTCTCGATGAGTTCGTCGTTTGGTCCGACTCTCTCCAAGATCAGTTCTGCCACACTTCGTGAAGCCGATATTCCGTGTTTTTTCAGCCGTTCCAGGACATAGTCTGTCCATTTATCTTGTTCCCACGGTTTGGGTAATGCCAGAACCAGAACGTCCTTGGCTTTGATGCTCTCCTCGGTCCTGACTATCACATCGATTTTCGCCGTTTCCGCCAGCTGCAAAAGTTTCTTCCGCTCGTCCTTTTTCCAGTCATCGAAGTCGACTATGTCGAGCAGAACGTCACCGAAGAAGAGGTCTCCCTGAGACAGCAGACTGAACGCTGCCTCTTTCTCTTCGATAGACACTTTCATTCTCCTGAGCTTCTTCTTCTCACAGATCTCCTTCACGTACTCATCTTTCAGAACCTTCGCGTTACCGACGAGAAAGAGCGCTGGCAACCGCCTCACTTCCCCTCTTCAGTTGCTTGACTTGTGCGATGAACGCGTCCAATCTCGCCTCTATGGATGGTGTGAAGGGATTTCCGTCCAGCTCGATGGAGATGAACGGCAGGGACTTTCCAAGCTTTGTCTTTTTGTCTTCGATAGCTTTCTTGAGTATGGACTCGGCAATGCGGCTCGGCATACACGCGAACGGTCCCACCGCCACGACGCCGTCGTAGTATTCACCGATCTCAGCAAGAGTGCTCCCTATGGTCAGGATAGCTTCTCCCGTCAGAGTTGGTGAAAGATAAGCTTCTGCCGTCTCCACAACGTGTGCTACGTTCACCATGCGCGCGTCACACAATCCCGCTCGCGCGAACAACTGTTTGATCTTCCGCTCGAAGTGCCTCAAAACTTGCATTTCTACACGCTTTTTCATTCTTTCAACAACTGTGGAGTTTTTGCTCACGAGTTTCTGTATGAAAATGTAATAAGTGTAGTAGATCCATTCGTGTATCGGTGAGATCTGCAGGATAATGCCTTCTTGGGCGAACAGATCCTCCATTCTCTTTCTGCTGAATTCGTCCCAACGGACGTATATCTCTCCGGTCATCATCACTCTGGCAGACTTTTCGTGAGCATCCTTCAGACGAAGCGATTCGAGTTCGTCGCAGATTCTATCTACCGTCTTGAAGAAACCCGAGAGTGAATCTTTCTGCAGACTTTCGAGGATCATCTTGTGGTGTCTCTCAATGAGAGAGCGCACATATTCTTCGTCTTTGATCAAGGTCTTCAATGATTTTTCCACGTTCGAGTAAAGGTCCGATACGAGTATCGCGAGCCATGCGCGCAAGGTGAAACTCACGCCCAAACCCCCGTAAGCGTTCTCGGAGTTCAAAGAGACCAAGCCGACGTCCTTGACGTCGTTCTGCTCGAGCCACAGCTTCATGTAGTTGCTGTACTGACCGAACCTGCATGGACCAGACGTCGTGGGCATGAAGTACAGGGTGATCTCATCTTTCGGTCTTTCTTGAAGGTAATTTATCAACGAACCGAGTGTCAAGTGCAACGGCAAGCATTCTTTGGACAGCGAATTGCCCCTGCCCAGTTTGAATTCGAGCTCGCCTGGCGGTGGACAAACGTGGGTTCGAACACCGAAACGTGCGATCGCTGCGGCCAAACATCTGGCCCCAAACGCACCCATTGTGGGAAAGACGAGTCTCACCCTGGGATCGGTCCAAGAGATCTTCTCACCATTTTTCAGGATGAAAACACCGCTTTTGTCGATCATGACTTCCAGCGGTTTGGTGTTTGAAGTCTGTTTCTTCTTCTCTTTTCTGCATTTGACGATATCCAGAAACGCCTCGATGCGCGTCTCGAGACCAGCGTCCGCCGTATGACTGTCGAGTTCCAAAACGAGCGTGGGTTTTTCTTGCATGATCGATTTGAAATACGAAAGGATGAACGAATCGGGCCCACAGCTGAAGTTCGTTATGAAGACGGGATAGATTTTCGGATGGTCCTTGATGTACCTGGCCGCCTTCAAGATCATTTCTCCCCAGGTCCAGTACATGTTCTCGTAACCTTGCTTGGATTCGAACGGAAGAACGTCGAAGCTTGCCACAGGAACGTTGTAGCTGGCGATTTTTCTCGGAACACCCAAATTTGCATGACTCTGGAACGCGTTGTAGGCTCTTCCAACGATAACAACACCCATTCCGATCTCTTCTACTTTCTTCAAAAACTCCTCACCGAGCCGTTTCAGGTCCGCTTCGAAACTTTTCTGGCGGTTCTTAGCTTCCTCGAAGGCGATTTTGACCTTTTCTCTATCGAAGCCGAAGGTTTTGAACATGTTGAATATGTTTTCGAACACAACATCCTCCGGATCGTTGAAATCGATGTTGCACGTGAGAACCTCAACACCGTCGAGCTCTTCGATATCTGCTCTCAGCCAGTCAGGCTCGCTCTGAACGAACGGACAGTACACGCCGTTCCTGTCCGAACCAGCAGGCCTTGTTCCTCGAATCCTCGGAATGAAAACGAAGTCGACGTTCTTCTTCAACAGGGAGAGTACGAAACCGTGCGACAGTTCAACGGGAAAACAGAATTCTGACCCCATTCTGTCTTTGCCCGACTCGTCAGGCTCGTCAGGCAGGATGACTTGAAACCCCAGTTCGGTGAACAGGGTTGAGAAGAACGGGAAGAACACGTTCATACCAAACGATCTGCTGATACCCACCCTCTTTCCGTGACCATTTTCTTCGATCTCGAACGCTTTCTTTTCCCTCTTCGCAACGAAGTCGAGTTCAGAGGGATCAAAGACGTGTTCCCTGAACGCTTCGTAACGGTTGCACGCACCACCATAGGGTATTCTCTTCCCATTCACTTCTATCACGCTGATGGTACACTTTCTATCGCAAGCCGTTCTTCCACCCATGCACGTGAACGGTTTCAGGTACTTCACCTCACGGTTCACGAGTTCTCGAAGATCGTAACAACCTTTTTCCAGCAAGCCTTTTTCTATGTTTTCGAGTGTCATCAATGCAACGCCGTAAGCTCCCATCAAACCGGGTTCGGGGGGAACTATCACTTTTTTCCCGGTCAGCGCCGCCATGGCGAGTGGAACGGCTCTGTTGTAGCATGTGCCTCCCTGAGCGAAGACTTTGTTCCCTACAGGTCTGTTGCCCTTCACCCTGTTGAGATAATTCATGCAGACAGAGTAAACCAGACCGGCGCATATGTCCTCGGCCGACATACCTTCTTGGATCGCCGTCTTTATGTCACTGTTTATGAACGCCGCACACTGGTCGCTGAAGTTTGGGGGATTGTTTGCCTTCAATGCGTAGTCTGCGATCTCTCTGTAGTCTATGTTCAACGACTCGCGCGCTGCTTCTTCCAAGAAAGAACCTGTTCCAGCCGAACACGCCTCGTTCATCGCGTAGTCGTAGGGTACACCTTCGTTCAAGTAAGTGTACTTGGCATCCTGGCCACCAATCTCGAAGATCGTGTCCACTTCTGGATCAAAATGCGCCGCAGCTTTCGCATGCGCCATGATCTCGTTGTAAACTGCCTTGGTCTGCGCGTGCAAACCCACGATCTTTCTTCCAGAGCCTGTGACACCGACTCCAACGATCTTCACGGGAACATCAAGTTGTGAACGGATCTCTTCGTAACATTTTTTCGCTGCGCCGATGGGATCGCCGAGTGTTCTGAGATAACTGCTCGCGAGTATCTTCTTATCTTTCACCCTCAACAGCACAGCCTTCGTTGTGGTTGAACCAACGTCGACACCCAGAATGCATTCGTCGTTCGCCTCGGCCTTGGCCCTCTCCATGGTTTTGAACTCGACCATCGATGCGTACTTTGACAGTGGGGGAAGTCTGAGGAAAGCCGATGGTATCTCTTTCGGTATAACGTGGTATTTTTTGATCTTCTGATTCGAATTCTCTATCAACCACAGATAAGCCCCGTAAGCTTCGAAGTATGTTGCTTCGTCCGGGATCACGTAATTTATGCGGCCGTCCAGGTGTTTCAGCATGAGTTTATTTTTTGTGCTACCTCCGACCAGAAGGACCTTGCTCACCTTTGCGTTGCCCACGAGCTGTAAGATCTTGTCCGCCATGACCCTGCCGAGGCCGTTGAGCACGAGCTCTTTCGGAATGCCCTTGTTCAAGGCGTGAGTGCAGTCGCTCTTGCAGAAGACCGTACAGCGTGAAGAGAGTCTGTAAAAACCATCCACACTCACCGAATCTATCGTTGAAAGGTCCAGTCCCATCCTCTTCAACTGTTGAAGGAAGAACTCTCCGGTGCCCGATGCACACTTGCTTCCAACGTGTATCATGCTCACTTCACCGTTCTCATCCAGTTGATAGAGCACGAAGTTTTCTCCACCAGCACTGACGATACCATCGCAGCAGCCATACTTCTCTCTGAGCTTTCTGTAGGCGTACTGTATAGCGAGCGACTCGGGAATGTTCGGAGCTTTGAAAATCTTTCTCAGCTTTCTACCTGTGAAGACGAGTTCGAGCTCTTCAGGTGAATCTTCCAGGATTTTTTTGACAATCCCAACAGGATCGCCACTGTGCGGAATCCACAACCATCCCTGCTCTCCAAAGGTTGATACGCTGGACGAACCCACACAGATAGCAAGACGCATCTGTGTTATCACCCCCGATCCAGCTCGCGTACCAGCCTACAAAATTCTTCCGCCACCCTTTTCACTTCGGTTTCGTCCTTTCCCTCCACCATGACTCGGACCAACCTTTCGGTGCCTGAAGCTCTGACAACAATCCTGAACCGTTCAAGATACTTTTCTATCTCTCTCTTGAGCGTCGGGTGCTCCGCAACGGACTTGTCCGCGACGGGCACGTTCAGTAGCACCTGAGGATAATCTTCCACCTCTTTCGAAAGTTCAGAGGCGCTTTTGCCCGTCGAAAGCATAAGCCTCAGGAACTCGAGGGCTGTTATGAGCCCATCGCCAGTCGTGGATCTGTCAAGAAAGATGATGTGGCCAGATCTTTCTCCGCCGAAGTTCGTGCCGAGCTCTATCATGCCCTCGAGGACATACTTGTCTCCAACCTTCACTCTGGTGAGTTTTATACCCCTATCCAGTAAATAATCCTCTAAACCTTTGTTACTCATTATCGTCGCCACAACCACGTCGTTGCGGAGTCTGCCTTCGTGCTTCAGTTGCACCGCGACGACTCCCATGATCTTGTCTCCGTGTATTTCTTCGGCATTTTCACCGAGCAAGATGCACCTATCGGCATCGCCGTCGTGCAGAATGCCTAAGTCGAACCCCCTCATGCGTTCGGAGAGGAACTCTGGATGCTGAGAACCGCAGTTCTCGTTTATGTTCTTTCCGTTCGGTTCTTTCGAAAAACACGTCACGTTCGCACCGAGAGCGTTCAGAACCTCAGGTGTGGTCATGATGGCGGCACCGTTGGCCAAATCCACTGCGATTTTCAAACCGGACAAATCAAGCCCGTGGAAGGATTTCAAAAGCGTCTCTATGTAGAGTTCACGAAGATGCGGATCGAACTCTGCAAAACCTTTCTCGACACCGGCTGAGACTGTCTCCATGACGAGTTCGATCTTTCTTTCTTCCTCGTCCGGCAGTTTGAAACCGGATCTGAGCACCTTTATTCCGTTGTACTGGTAAGGATTGTGGGAAGCGGAGATCACGATACCGAAACAGTCCAGCAGTTTGCTGACCATGGCCACGGCGGGAGTGGGGAGAACGCCTGCGAGCTTGACCTTCGCACCTTTTTCCAGCAAACCTTTCACCAAAGCTTTTTGCAGAGGTTCCGCAGACTCTCTCGTGTCGTGTCCCACAACGAACAGCGATGGCCCGTACATTTCCCCCAGAGCCAATCCGAGCTTATAGGCGAGTTCATCCGTCAGGTCGTCTCCGTAGACACCCCTCAGTCCGTCTGTTCCGAAAAGGTTCTTCATCGTTCCACGACCCCCTCGTAGATTTTTCTCAGTTCCTCGGCCTTCGCGCCCTCTCCAGTTTGTTCGTAGATATCTATCAACAGCTTGATTGCCTGATTCCTGTAAAACGAATTTGGCATCTCGAGCACCACGCTGAGCTGGGTCTTCGCTTCGACAAGACGTCCAGCTTTCACCAGGCTCTGGCCCATGAGATAGACCACTTCTGCGCGCCTTTCATCCTGCTGTGGCAACTGCTGTAAAGCTTTTTTGAAATCTTCGTGGGCCGAAGAAAAATCGCCCGCGTTCAACTTCGTGACACCCAAAGTGTAGTACTTCTCAAACAACCTCCGTCTCAGACTGTCTTTGAGACTCTTCAACTCTTTCAGATCGTTCTTTTCAACGTATCGTTCGAAATTCTCGTAGTCTTCGTCTACGTACATTCTGTAAGCCTCCAAGATCTTCTCGCTCCTCTTCAACTGAGATCTCGCGGACACGAACATTTGGAAGCTGAGCAGGAACAGAAAGGCAAAGATCGTGAGTAAAATCAAAAGGAACTTCTCGAGGTTCATTTTCACGTTCAGCACCTACCAGATGTCGACTTCGGGTTCGAGCACAACGTTGAAATGTTTTTCGACCAGCTGCTTCACCGTCTGTGCCAACGCGATGACGTCTTTGGCCGTCGCCGAACCAAGATTGACTATGAAGCCTGCGTGCTTCGTTGAGATCTGCGCATCTCCGATTCTGAAACCTTTCAAACCAAGCTGTTCTATGGCCTTTCCCACGTAAAAGTTGCTGTGTGGACGTTTGAAGAAACTGCCTGCACTCGGAAGATCCAGTGGCTGTGTTTCTAAACGTTTTTTCATGATTTTTTCCATTTTTGAACGAACCGCTTCGGGGTCAGATTTCGTCAGCCTCAGGCAGGCTCTCAGCACCAACCAGTTTCTCTTTTTGAAAACGCTGTCCCTGTAAGAGAACTCCAGTTGACTGCGATGAAGAATCCTCATTTGCTCCCCATCAAAACATTCAACCCATTCTACCACGTCGGCGATCTGGGCTCCGTACGCACCTGCGTTCATCAAGATCGCTCCACCGATCGTACCGGGTATGCCGTAAAGCAGCTCAAGTCCAGAAAGACCACGCTCTGCCGATTCAACACACAGTTTACTGAGCAAGACCCCGGCTTCGCTGATCAAAAGGTCCCCATCGAAGAGAAAATTACTCAAGCCCAGCGTACTTATCACCACGTCGACACCTTCGTCGGGCGCGAGAACGTTCGTACCTTTGCCCAGTAACTTCGCACCGGGGTACAGCTTCAGAGCACACAGCATTTGTTCCACAGATTTCGGCACCAGGAACAGCCTCGCTGGGCCACCGATCCTGAAACTTGTGTGCAAACTCAGTGGCTCGTCGAAAAATTGGCGGCACATGTCACGCTCCCTCAGCCCGCTGAGGTTTCTTCAACGCGTTCACGAAGAGTTCGACCTGATTCGTTATGACCGCATCGATATGTTTCTCGATCCGCTGATACTTTTTTAGATCATCCAAGGTCCAGACGTAGATCTTCGCGCCCGCTTTCCTTATCATCTTCACGATCTTTCTGAAAACCATCGGATAATCGAACAACTGGTGTGGCAGGTGCATAGAGTAAGGTTTGTGCTGGAGCAGTTTATCTATCAGGCCGATGGGATCGTTCCTCAGCTCTTCTCCCACGAGGAAGCCGAACTTCATGTCGGGTCTCTTTCTGATCAAACGTGCGATGAGTTCATGGTCGAAGGATGAAACGACGGTGCTGTCGGTCAGGCGAAACTCGTCTATGAGCTGCAAAGCTCTTTCCGCAACGTTCGCTTCCTTGATCTCCGCGTTCAGAATGTGCTTGTCATCGAGAATCGAAAGCACCTCTTCAAAAGTCGGTATGGTCTCGCCGTTCAGCTTGTATTCTTTCAACTCTTCGAAGGTAAGGTCGGAGACCTTCACATCCACCCCGCACAATCTCTTCAGATCTTCGTCATGAATGACAACGACTCTGCCATCCTTCGTACCTCTCAGATCCAGTTCTATGCCGTCCGCACCAAGCTCGAGCGCTTTTTTGAACGCGATCATCGTATTTTCAACATAGCGCGCCGAATAGCCTCTGTGACCCAGCACGATCATCTCAGCATACCTCCCAGTCGAGCGAAGGCGTCCATCACATCCTTCACGAAATCTCTGGGATTACCCTTCGATTCAACGACGAACAGCCACACATCTTTCCACCACGCGACAACGTGTTTGTCCTTCTTTTCGACGCTGTAATAACCAACCGATGGAAGATCGATGTAGACTCCAAGATTCCAGACACCGTACTTCTTGACGATCGATTTCCAGACTTTCTTTGGAGCATCGTCGAAGCTCTTGAAACCGTAGAAGAGATACATCGACCCGTCTGGGCCTCTGTAGACAGCGACCATGCCCTTCAACTCGATATTCTCATAACCTGACACACTCTCAAGATGTATCAGTTTGTACTTACCGCTGGGAATCTGCACGGCCGATTCGAGCGAATAAATTCTCGGAGGAACTTCTGCGATTCTCATCACACAACCGCTCAAAAACAGCAAGATCACCAGCGCAAGAAAGATCTTTTTCACCTTTCTTCCTCCCTGAGAAACAAATTGTCCCTCAAAACTTCCTCAACCGTCCCGATCTCACCATGACCCGGAAGCACGAGCTCATGCGGTTCGAAAGAACTCAGAAGCTCCTTCACGAACATCAACGTTTTCCTCATCGTTGCCTCGTCGCCACCAGGAAGATCAGTTCTTCCGATGCTGTCTAAAAAGATTGTATCACCACTGAAGATAACCCCATTGGTCTTGAACATGACGGAGCCTGGAGTGTGTCCGGGTGTACGGTACACTTTGAAGTCCAATTTTCCCATCGTGAAGTTCTCCGGCAGATATTCAACTTCGCAATTGAAAACGAACCGCTCTCCGAAGTACAGTGACAGGTTCAAAGAAGGGTCAACCAACCACGATGCTTCCTGTTCGGAAATGTAAAGCCTTTCGACTCTTAACTCTTTCAGGCCACAGATATGGTCGAAATGCCCGTGGGTGAGCAACACGATGCAAGGTTTCTGAACGAACGTTCCTATACCATAACCCGGATCGATTACCACGATGGGTTCTGCATCGATCACATAGCTGTTCGTACCGATAGGCCCTGTGACGACGCAACGAATCGAATCGTTGATGTGTAGAATGCGCACGCACATCACCTCGGCTTATAATATAGACCATGAAAGCGCTGTTGCTGTGCTTCGTGGCAGTTTCATCTTTCTGTGTTCAGATCATGTTCACACCCATTGAGTCGACGGACTGGCTCTGTGAACTGGTGGATCAGGCTTCACACTCCGTCTATGTGTGCAGTTATTCGCTCGATGAGAAAAGTTTCCTGCACGCTCTGAGTGAGGCGGCGCGTCGCGGCGTCGATGTGAGGGTGATCTTCGAAACAGGTGTGGCACCCAAGGACGTTCGCGTTAGAATGGATGTTGAGAGTTCTCTGTTGCATCTCAAGTTCATCGTGGTCGATGGAGAAAGAATCGTTCTGGGTTCTGCGAACTTCACGGAAAACAGCCTGAAAAGATCGATCAACGATCTTCTGTTCATCGAAGATCGTGCAGTTGGACTTCAACTTGCGAGCTTTTTCGATGCCCTGTGGAACGGGGAACTGAAACGGTTCGAAGTGTCACACGGCAAGATTCTGCTGAAAAATTTTGATCTTGAAGATCTCCTGTTGAAGGAGCTCTCCAAAGCGAGCAAGACCGTTGATGTTGCGATGTTCGCCTTGACGCACCCGAAGGTCTGGTCAATGTTGAAAATCCTCTCGAGCAAGAACGTGAAGATCAGACTGCTCGTAGATCGTTGGTTTTTGAACAACTCCATGCTGAAAAATCTTCCAGACTCTGGTATTGAACTGAGAATCTTTGAACCATTCACATTGCACACGAAATTGTTTATAATCGACGGGCGAGTGGTCGTGAGCGGTTCGGCCAACGCGACGAAGAGTGCTTACGAAAGGAACGTGGAGTTGATGATGTTGATTCGAGAAACGTCCTTAGTACAACATTATCGAGAGTTCTTCGAACACATATGGCAGGAGGGAAGTGAGCCTTGAAAGTATTCGTCTTCGATCTGGACGGAACGATACTGATGGATTCTCACAACATCCACCCTTCGAATCTGAAAGCCATAAATCTGCTCTTGGAAAAGGGTAAAAAGATCGTCTTCGCCAGTGGCAGGATGCTCCCTTCGGTCAGAAAACTGTTGCAGCGCTACTTCGATGTGGAGTTTCCCATCATCGCGTACAACGGCTCCGTCGTGTGGACAAATGAGCACGGCAAGATCATGGAACTGAAAATAGAACCACAGCGTGCGTCCCAGATAGTTCAAAAACTGAGATCGTTGAACGTTCACAGACAGGCCTACGTGGATGACAAACTCGTGGTGGAAGAAGACAACGAACATGCGAGGGCCTACAGTGAACACTCAGGGATCGAGTTGACCTTCGTGGATGATCTTGCAGAGCTCGTGGCAGAACACGGCGCCACGAAATTGCTTGCGATAGCTGAACCAGAAAGGCTCGATGCGATCATTCCTGAGCTCAGAGATGAGTTTGATGACGTACTCATCTTCAAATCTTTCAGCAACTATCTCGATTTTGTTCCGTCTCAGACGGACAAGGGACGTGCACTGAAAGTCCTGGCTGAGAAACTCGGCTTTGATCTTCGAGAAGCCGTGGCTTTCGGTGACAACGACAACGACGTGGCGTTGTTGAGGAGCGTTGGTCTCGGAGTGGCTGTGCGCAACGGCACGAAGAGCCTGAAGGAGGTGGCGGATGTCGTTGTCGAGGAGAATTTTCTTGGTGGTCCTGGCAATTTTCTTCTCGACCTATTCGATCGCGGCTGGTTCGATTGAACTATGTGAACAACTTTCAATCTGTGAGAAATCCTGTGTTTTGAACGCGCCTCTGCAGAACCTTTTGAAGGACGTATCGCTGTTGGCACTCGGCTGTAATCAGAATATGGAGATTGCGAGGGACGTTGCATACGTCGCTGGCATGGTGGCACGCTCTCACGGCTTTGAGTACGTTGTTTTTGGAACACTCGACGTGTTGACGGACAACGATCCAAATCCTTTGGGTAAGATCTCTCGATCTCCTTTCATAACCGCCCAGATCATCTCCTACATGATAGAAGGTTTCGTCTCGGCGGGTGTAGTGCCTATACTGAACGCGACCGGGACGGTCAATCCCGATGTCGTCAGATCGTTGCTGACTCGAAAGATGAGTTGTCCAACCTTGGTGGAGGACAAAGAGAAAGCGAAAACATTGCGAAAAATGGGGTTCGATGTTGTGTTCGTGACGGGCAAAGGTGAGTTGCTCGGAAAGCTACCAACTTTGAACGTGAAGCCGCCGATAGATCTTTCAGACCTCGAGCGGATTAGAAGGAAGGCCCTCGAGGGAGCGATCGTGCTTTTGAATCGCTCTGTGAAAAAGATTTCGGTGAACGATCCCTTCTCGGTGACGGGCGTGCTTGTCTTCAGTGATGAGGAATGGATCTTGAAGCTTGCCGAGCAGGTGTTGAAGGGCGAAAGACCGTCAACCGGAAGAGCTCCTTGAAATCAAACAGACCGCGATCGCCGAAGCTCCCTCACTCGCTTCGAAGCCCAGGTTGTTGGCCGTCTTGAATTTCACGTTCACACTATCCTTATCGATTCCCAGGCTGTTCGCGAGTGTTTCAACCATTCTTTCTCTGAAAGGTGAGAGCTTCACAGCTCCACAGGTCACAGTCACATCGACGTTCACTATGGTCCAACCTTTCTCCACCAAGAGGTCTCTCATTCGTTTCAACATCACCAAGCTCGAAGCGTTCCGCCAACGCTCGCTCTGATCGAAGTACTCACCGATGTCCCCGAGGGCCGCCGCACCGAGGAGCGCATCGATCAGTGCGTGGCAGACCACATCTGCGTCTGAATGACCTTTGAGGCCCACCTCTTCGCTCACGACGACGCCACCGAGGACCATCTTTCCAGGTTTTTTCAATGCGTGCCTGTCGGTGCCTATCCCGACCCTTAGGTTCATTCCACCTCGATCCTTTCCACCTCGTGAAACGAGGCTGTTTGTGGTTCGAACATCAGCTTCACCGTGCCTATGGGACCATTCCTTTGCTTTCCGATGATTATCTCGGCTTCGTGAGGTTCGTGCAGTTTTTCGCTCTTCTTGTAGTACTCTTCTCGATAAATGAACAGCACCATGTCGGCGTCCTGTTCTATCGCTCCAGATTCTCTCAGATCACTCAACCTTGGCCTTTTGTCCTCGCGGGTTTCCACAGCACGTGAGAGCTGAGAAAGCGCAACGACGGCGATGTCGAGTTCTCTGGCGAGCAACTTCAGCGACCTCGAGATCTCGGATATTTCCTGTTGCCTGCTCTCCTGGCCACCTCCGCGTGTATGCATCAGCTGAAGATAATCGACGAAAATGGCATCGATGTTGTACTCTCGCTTCATTCTCCTCGCTTTCGCACGCAGCGTACGTGGATCCAGAGAAGGTTCATCGTCCACAACGATGTTGGCCTTGTAAAGCTTTGAGGCACCTATAGTCAATCTCTCCCATTCTTGATCGCTCAAATAACCCGTCCTGATCTTGTGCAGATCCACCCTCGATTCGCTACACAAAAGTCTCTGTGCGAGCTGTTCTTTGGACATTTCAAGACTGAATATGCCCACGGACAAGTTGAATTTGACGGCCATGTTGCGCGCTATCGTGAGTGCGAACGCAGTCTTACCCACAGATGGTCTGGCTGCGATGATGATCAGATCAGACTTGTGAAAACCAGAGGTCTGCCTGTCCAACACTCTGAAACCTGTGGGCAAACCGCTCACGACAGCACCAGGTTCGAGAACTGTAGAACTTTTCGTCCTGAGTTCTTCGAGATTTTCAAAAACTGCGTGCATTATCGAGCCGATGTGATCGTAAGTTTTCGTGGCCCTCGATTCGGCGATGTCGAAGACGATCCTTTCAGCCTCGTCTAAGATCTCGTCCACTTCGCGTTCCTCGTAGGCCGATTCGACGATGTTTCTGCCAGCCTCTATCAAGCTTCTCAGGATCGATTTGTCTCGCACGATCTTGGCATAATGCATCACGTGTGCCGATGTCGGCACAGCCTCTGCAAGTCTTGCGACGTCCAGTTCACTACCGACGAACTTCATCTGTCCTGTCTTCTTCAGTTCTTCGCACACCGACAACACGTCGATGGGGTCACCGCGCTCGTACATCTTCTCCATGACAGCGAATATCGCTTGATGTTTTTTTGAATAGAAATCGTTGCTTCTGAGAACTTCCATAACGTCGTTCACAACGCTTGGATCGATCAATATGCTTCCGATGACCGCCTCTTCCGCTTCCAAGTTGTGCGGGGGTAAGAGTGGCATGAGAGATCACCTCAATGAGATCATACAAAAAAACGGGGCGATTTTGCCCCGCTTGGTGGAGCCGATGGGATTCGAACCCACGACTTCTACCTTGCGAAGGTAGCGCTCTCCCAGCTGAGCTACGGCCCCAGCAATTCAAATTATAGACCAACATCCACCACAATGCAAGGGGAAAAATCGGCTTTGTCGAGTGTATAATTTTTTCGAGCAAATCGAGCGTTCACGAGAGGTGATCGTATGAACATCGAAGTGGTTCAGCTGAACATACCTGAAGGAACCAACGTCATCTTAGGGCACTCACACTTCATCAAGACAGTTGAAGATCTCTACGAAGTCGTGGTGACGACCAACCCGAACATGAAGTTTGGCCTCGCGTTCAACGAGGCGAGTGGACCGTGCTTAGTGAGGTACGAAGGAAACGATCAAGAGCTCATCGATGTGGCGATCGACAACGCGAGAAGAATCGGAGCAGGCCATCTGTTTGTGCTTTTGATCAGGAACGGTTATCCCATCAACATACTCAATCAGATCAAGAACGTTCAGGAAGTGTGCAGAATATTCGCTGCCACTGCAAACCCGTTGCAGGTGCTGGTGGTACAGACCGACCAGGGTAGGTCGGTCATAGGTGTGGTGGACGGTTTCGCCGTCAAAGGGGTTGAGTCAGACAAGGACAGAGAGTGGAGGCACAATTTCTTGAGACAGATTACCAAGTACAAGAAGTGATCGGGGACATTCGACCGAGTGACCCGCCCATGGGGCGGGTTTTTTGTTGAAAACTCGAACTCATGGTTCAAAGATATTGATAGAAAGACTGGGATACTAATATATATTCAGATTAGTTATTGATATTTTCTATTTCTACTTGACAAAATTTGAAGGAGGTGATAAACTTATTCACGGAGGTGGGAGCATGTTGGAGTACATGTTGGCGAAGATCAGACATGACCAGCTCATCAGGGAAGCGGAGAAAGAAAGGATGCTGAGAGAAGCAAGACAGCTCAAAGTCCTGTACGGTTCCAACGCTCAGCAAGAGCAAGTTGAGAAGGAGAGAAAGGCGGCAGTGAAGAGCTGAAATTCGCATCGAGATCTTGCAAACGTCGCGGCCTGAGTTTTTTATTCACCATCTGAATGATAGTGCCAAGCTTCTTCATGCACGATCGATCTTGATACTTTGGTCCAAACTAAGGCTGGGTTCGGGGTTCTATCAAGCATGTAACCGTGATATGGGTCCGACGCTTCAATTCATGTCTCTGTATTGAAACATGGCTTTAGAACAAGGTACAGTATAATCATCGTATGAAACAACAACAAAAGCTTGCGCTTTTCTCAAGTGAATTCTTAGCATATGCCTTGCTCGCTTGCATGACTCTGTTGAGTCAGTATTTTGTACACATCGGCCTTTCCCCGTCCTTCGTTGGAGTCTTGATGGCCCTTCCTTCTGTCAACGCACTTTGGGCGAACCAGTTCTACTTTTTGCTGGCCTACAGGTTTGGCGTGAGAAGAGTGGTCCTTTACGCTGCGACAATTGGGATCGCCTCGCTGTGGATTTTGTTCTTATCGAAGAATGCCTTCATGATATTCGTCTTCTGTTTCTCGCTGATGCTTTCGCAAGGTGGTCTGGTACCTCTTCTGGAATCTTCTTTGGTAGAACTTGCAAGTCGGGCTCAGCTTTCTTACGGCAGGATAAGGCTCTTCGGTACCTTCGGTTATGCTGCCGCTTCTTTCCTGGTGGCCAACCTGGTGAATGAAGGCTTCGTGACGTTGTTTGTAGTTTATTCGATGCTTTTCTTCTCGATAGGGTTACTGGTGCAGAAGAGCAAGCTCGAGATGAGTTTTCACCGAAGGCCATCGGTACGAGCGACTGACAAGAGATTCTCTGTGCTCTTCGCTATCGTTACCGTCGCGGTGGGATTCAATTTGTTCAACACCGTCTTTCTGCCGGTGCTCGTCAAATCCAAGAACTTCCACGCGGCGAGTGTTGGTTTGAGTTTCACACTGATGGCGCTGAGTGAGACTCCTTTTCTGCTTTTCGCCGAACGCATAACAAAAAGGTTCGGAAGTTTCAAGTTGCTATCGAGTGCCATTTTCGTCGTGGGATTGAGGTTGATACTCGCATCGTTTGTGACCACGGAAGTGCAGTTGTTACTGACCCAGCTCCTTCATGGCTGGACTTACATCGTGATCTACTACGCCACGCTGTTCTTGATGAGACAAAAACTTTCGGCACACGTACTGGAAGGTACACAGATAGTCTTCTGGATGTCTCTGCAGGGTATAGGCCCACTCTTGGGCTCCAGCGTTGGGGGCGTTGTTGTAGAGAAGATGGGAGCAGAACCTGCTTATCTCACGTTTGGTATCATTGCGATGTCTCTCACGATCTTTTCTTGGGCTGTTGAGAAGATCTGGTTCAGAAAGGGGTGAAGAACTTGCAACACTTAGTTCATAAGCTCAAGGGCATGATGAAACTCCCAGAACTGGATTCTTTCGGTAAAGTCCTTTGCGTACAGCCTCACCCGGACGATGCGGACATCTCCATGGGTGGAACGATCGCAAAACTTTCGCAGAAAGGGATCAGGGTCTACTACGTCACGGTGACCGATGGTTCGGCGGGAACACGTGACGAATCGTTGGTCGGAAAGAAGCTGGCTGAGATCAGAAAGAAAGAGCAAGAAAAGGCGGCAGAGATTCTGGGTGTTCACGAGCTGTTGTGGCTCGATTTTGAAGACCTCGGTGATTACACGATCGAACAGGTGCGAGAGAAACTAATACGGATCATCAGAAAGATCGAGCCTGATGCGGTTTTCACCGTGGATCCGTTCGCACCTTACGAAGTTCATCCCGACCATCTTAGGTGTGGTATGTCCACGGCACAGGCTGTGAGTCTGTACAGGCTACCGAAACTTGTTCCCGGCACATCGAACCACGACGTCACAGCTATTGGATTCTTCAACACGGCGTTCCCAAACACGTTCTATCCCATCGAGCAAGAACATCTGAACAGGAAATTTCAGGCCATCTCACAGCACAAGAGCCAGTTCGATGAAACATCTCTGCAGGTGCTGTTCTCCTATCTGGCCGAAAAGAGCAGAGCTTACTCACCAGTGGAGGGTCAGCTGGTCGAGCCGTTCAAGGTGCTTCCACCCGTGGCACTTCATGTGATCAGCGAAGCGTACATGCTTTGAACTTTTTCGAAGTGTGTCCGTCAGAGAAGATGGGGTATAATAGTTACGCTGGGGGCGAAAGGTTTCGACGGGTGTGAGATCCCCCAGGAAGCGAGCCGAGGTCTCCACCACCTCGTAAAAAAGGTGGAACCAAAAAGAAGTGCCAACTACGAAATGGCTCTCGCTGCCTAATAGAGAATAGGCAGCCGTCCCCCGCGAGGTCTGACCGGTGCCCGCGGAAGGGGCGTGAGACAGCCGGTCGACCGCTGAAAGGTTCGCCCCGACTTTCAGCGGTTTAGCAGGGGCTGTGGCTTGCAAGGGCCTGCCTGTGGGCTCTTGAGGGCCGAGAACTAAACACAGGCTGCGCTCGGAGAAGCCTGGGGGTGCTCACATTCGGACGGGGGTTCGATTCCCCCCGCCTCCACCAGTTCATTCGTATCTGAGTGCCTCCACAGGATCAAGTTTGGAAGCCCTCATCGCGGGCCAGACACCGAAGAACAAGCCAACCATTATGGAAACAGACACCGCTATGAGAACAACCGTGGGTGTCACTGCTGTCTGAATCGATCCTATGCTCGCTATGAGCCTGGATAGTCCAAAACCTGCCGCGATACCGAGCAGTCCTGCCACGAGAGTGAGCACGACGGATTCGAGCAAGAACTGAAGTAGAATGTGTCTTCTACTGGCTCCGATGGCCTTTCTTACGCCTATCTCTCTGGTCCTCTCAGTCACTGTGACGAGCATTATGTTCATGATGCCTATACCACCGACCAGCAGAGAGATACCGGCGATGCTCCCGAGCATGAAGCTGAGCATGGCCATGGTCTGATTGACCGTCTCGAGCAGTGCGTCCTGACTGACTATACGATACCTTTCTTCGCTTTGAAACTTCTCGAACAAGACAGAATCTATCTCAGAAACCGCTTGATTTGCCATGTTCTCCGAGATCGCTTGAGCGACTATCATCGAGACGTTCTTGCGTCTGAAGAGTCTGTTCTCCGCAGAGGCGAACGGTACCAAGATCGATCTGTCGGGATTTAGAAAGAGTAGATTTCCACTCTTTTCGAGCACTCCTATCACCACGTAGGTCTGCCTGATCGAACCGCTCGTGATCCTTATGGTTTGTCCAATGGCATCCCCGTTCGGAAAGAGCTCGTCTGCCACTTCTCTTCCTATAACGGCCACACGTCGTTTGGCCTTCTCGTCAGATTCGTCGAAGAACTCTCCTTGAGCGAGCTTAACGTTTATCATGTCGAACAGAACGGATCGTGCGGCCATGACCGTCGCCATACTGTTCTGACGTTCATACTGAACGATGAAGTTTCCTTGCTGAACGGGCGTGACGTACTTGACCGAAGGACAAAGTTGGGATATCCTGTCTGCATCTTCTTTCTCGAGCACTTCCGTGAGCGCTGTGGCGGTACGTCCACCCACGCCTCTCGTGAAGCCCGGCGAGACGAGTATGAGGTTTGAACCTATGGAAGTCAGAGACTGTCTGATGCTCCTGCTCGTACCTTCGGCCACAGACACAACTCCTATGACGGCCGCAACTCCTATGATGATTCCGATCATGGACAGGGCCGTGCGAAGTTTGTTGTGAGCGATCGAGCGAAGGGCTTCTTTGAGCATGTCAAGCATGCACGTTCACCTCTTCACTGACGATCTTTCCATCGCGCATGCGAACGATTCGATCTCCGTGTTTCGCAACCTCTGGATCGTGGGTGACTATGACGATGGTCTGTCCTCTCTCGTTCAGCTCAGAGAAGATCTTCAAGATCTCTTCTCCGCTCTTCGAGTCGAGATTGCCAGTTGGCTCATCCGCGAGCAGCACCATTGGATCGTTCGCGAGCGCCCTGGCTATCGCGACCCTTTGCATTTGTCCACCGGAAAGCTGCGTTGGCCTGTGGTGCAGTCTATCGCCGAGGCCAACCAATTCGAGCAACTCTTTTGCCTTCTTCCTCCTCACTGCCTTTGGAACACCGGCGTAGATCATAGGCAACTCGACGTTTTCGAGTGCCGTGAGGCGGGGGAGCAGGTTGAACTGCTGAAACACGAATCCGATCATCTTGTTCCTTATCTTCGCAAGCTGTGAGTCGTTCAGTTTGGAAACCGCTGTCGCTGCTATGTATATTTCACCTTCGGTGGGTTTGTCCAAACAACCCATCAAATGTAGTAAGGTGGTTTTACCGCTTCCAGAAGGTCCCATGACGATCAGAAATTCTCCCTCTTCAACGACGAGGCTCACACCGTCGAGCGCCTTGACCTCGTTATCGCCCATTCTGTATATCTTCTTGACGTTCTCGACTCTTATGATCTCCACCACGCGGTCCACCTCACGGTCTGAACATGATGTTGGCGCCGGGCACAGGCATCTGTTGAGTTCTGTTCGTCGTGGTTGTTCTACCGGTCACCAGCACCACTTCGCCTTCTTGAAGGCCACTGACAACCTCGTAAAAGTTGTTCGTTCTCACTCCGACGCTTATCTCCCTCTCCTCCGTGGAACCGTCCGACTTCTTCACGGTGACATAAGCCTTTCCAGAGCTGAACTTCACCGCGTTGATCGGCACGGCCAGAACGTTTTCTTTGCTCATGGTGACGATGTTCACTTCGCACGAAAGTCCAGGTATGATCCTGGTGCTCTGATTCTGTGATCCGCTCTGCAGCTGTCTCTGAGGCATTTGTGCCAAGTTACCTTGAGTTCGAAGCTGTTGCAATCTTTGCTGGAACTGAGTTGGATCGATTCCAGCTTGACTCAGTGTGCTTCTCAACTGTGGAACATCCACGCTCAACAAGTCCAGTTCTATAGGCACGACAACGATGCCCTGAGATGTTTGTGCCTCACTCGAGATGTACGTTACCCTTGCTCCAACTGTGAGGCCTTCTATCGCATCGAAACTGACCGTCGCAACCTGTCCTAAAGCGATCCTCGAATAATCCACCTCGTCCACCGAGGCGGAAACGTAGAGTTTTTCGAGGTTCACGATCCTGGCGATGGTTTTTCCAGAACTTACCAGATCACCTTGCTTGACGTCGATCGAAATCACCACACCATCGATGGGACTGAGCAGTTTGCAGTTCTCAAGGTCTCTTTTGGCCAGTTCGAGCTCGATTTCACGCTGCTGAATCAAGAGTTTCGAACCAGAGTTCTTCGCTGTCTCGTAGTTTTGAAGAGCCTTGATGTAGGCGAGTCTGTACTCTGTATCATCGAGTTCGGCGATCACGTCTCCCGCCTTGACGGTATCACCCTTCGACACGTTCACTTTTTTCACGATACCGGAAACGAGCGATTTGATGTCAGCGTATTCCCTTGCCTGAACGGTCCCGGAGAGCGTTATCGTATCCGTCAGGTTCGTTTTCGAAACAACATATTCGCTCACTTGAACGGTGCTGGTCTGTGCGGTGTTTCTACTACACGCGGCGAAGAACAGAATCACGAACAAAGTCATCACTATCCAACGTGTTCTGCGCACGCTCAAGCACCTCCTGAAAATTCGATCAGGTCGATCCCGAGAATCATCAAAAGGTTCACCTTGTTCATGAGAAGGTCGAACTCACTCTTGAACAACTCGAGTTCAGCTTCCTCAACGTCGAGTGTAGCCGTCTCAAGGTCATGTGCTGAAACGAACTCTTTCTTCTTGCTCAGCCTGTCCAGGTTCATTTTCTTCAGTTCCAAGTCGAGTTCGGCGAGCTGTTTTGAGACCTCGGCAATTCTTATCGATGCGTACGTGTCTTTCACGGCTTTTTCCAGACTTCGCAATTTATCTTCGTAGCTCGCGCGTTGCAGGTTCAACTTGTCTTGAACGCTTTTGTAACTGTACGATCTTTCGCCCCTGTCGATCAAGTTGTAACTGAAGGAAAAGCCGAGTGAGACGGAATAACCATCTTCTTTGAACGTCATCCCTGCGCTCAAAATTGGATTCGGCAACCACGTTTGATAAGCCCTCTCATTCTGTCTTCTGGCGATCTCCAAGGCTATGTAGGAAGCTTGAACGTCGTAGCGTGCCTTGATCGCTTCGATCGCTTCTTGTTCGGTCGGAAGTTTGGACGTCAGTTCGCACAGACGGTTCATCATCTCATCCAACATGGTTTGAGGATAGTCCTTCGAAACACTGAACTTGGCCTGACTGATCTTTTCCAGTTGCAAGACAAGGTTCTGCAGTTGCTTTTGCGTGTTCACGATGTCCTCGAAGGCAACGCCACCGACTTCGTAGACTTTCCTCAGTTCTTCCACCTGATCGTTCAGGAGCTGAAGCCTTCTGGAAGTGATCTGAAGTTTCCTGGTGTAATAAAAACTGTTGAACACGTCGTTCGCCACGTTCACAAAAACGCTGTTCTTCGCCGACAGAAGCTTCCAGCTGACATCGAAGAGGTTCCTCTGGTTTTGCAACTGGTCCAGATCGAAGTTTGAAAACAGACTCCTCGAAACAGAAATGGTCCAACCAGAATCGCTCCATCTGTCGTCTGAAGAAGAATACTTCCAACTGTTGGAGATGGAGAAATTGAACCCCGCGACGTTTGAAAAAGTTATTGAGAACGGCACGTTCACAACGTAAGTCACCGTGCTCTCCGAGATCGAGGTGTTGAAATTGAACTTGTCTAAGGAAACGTAAGGTATGAGTACACTCTTGTCTTTTTGAACCTGAAACACCGCTTCCTCGTAGGAAAGCTTCGCAGAAAGATAGCTTGCATCCGTTCGCAGGTTATTCTGAACCTCGTCAAGAAACGAAGCCAGCGCGAAGACAGGCAACAGCAAAAGCAAAAGCACTCTCCTTAGCATTGTGCATCACTCTCCAAGGATCGTCGATAGGACCTTGGAGAAATCTTGCTCGGTATCGATGTAGACGGCACACACGTTTTTCAAAAGAGACTTCAGCTGTGTCAAGAAAGCTTTTCTCGCATTCAGATGGGAGAGTTTTGCGTTCAGAACGTCTCTCTCCGAAGCCACACCAGCTGCGAAGTTCTTCTGCACGGTCTCGAGTTGGAGTTTTGCAACTTCTATCTTTTCCATCTGCGCTTGTATCGATTTGACAGTATTTTGAATCGTTTGAAGTTGGTTCTCGTAAGATTTTCTCAGCGACTGCAAGTAAGATTGAACATCGGCTTGAGCTTTTTTGAGATTTCTTTCGTAATAATTCTTCGTGTACTGAGACGGATTGACCAGCCCGTCGAGATCCATCTGTGCGATCTGAACGTTCAATCTGGCCATCGCCAGCGTGATAGATTTATCCATCAACTGGTCAACCGTGGGTAGGGAGAAATTCAAATTCAGCTTCGTCGGTTCCTCCACCTTGACGTTCCCACCTATGAGGGTTTCGAAGTCTCGCTTCGCCTGTTCGAAAGACAGCTTCGCAGCATCGAAATCCTTGCTCGCTTCAATCAAAGTGGCACTCGCGTTTTTCAGATCTTGAAGCGTTCCAACACCCTTTTCGTAGAGATCCTTCTTTTCGTTGTAATCGATCTGAGCGATCTGCAAGTTCAGTTGCGCCGTTTCGAGAGCGGATTGAGCTTCCAGCAACGCAAAATACGTGTCGATGAAATCGTTGACGAAACTTTTCAAAGATTCCCTGTGGGAATTGTCGGACTTAAGCTTCGAAAGCTGTGCGGAAAGTTCTTGTCGTTTGTTCTTCGCCTCGAGCAGCGCCTTTTGATAGTCATCCTCCGCTTGTTGACGATCTAACGTGAGTTTCAAGTACGCTGGGCTGTTGTTCTTGAAGCTTTCCAAAGCGTCTGGGACACCTGCGAAGATCGAATAGACCAACACTAAGATCAGGCTTAGAACAACGTATCGCCTCATGTGCAACCCTCCCAGATTCGTTTGTCATCGATATTTTAGACCCCCACTTTGAAAGATAGGCTATTTCTAATGGAACTCTAATGTTACCAGACGGTTCCAAAGTCGCATAAAAAACGGGCCCCGAAGGGCCCGTTTGGATGAATTCTTCATATCTTGAACTTTCTCACCTGTTCCACCAAGCTTTCTGCTATCGAAGATAGTTCCTCCGACAGACTGCTCACGTTCTGCGCTCCACTCGCTTGTTGCTTCACCGCCTGCGTCATCTCTTCCACCTGCTGCGCTATCGTTGTGATCGATTTGGTAGCTGTGTCCATCGCACTGCTCATCTCTTCTGCAGCAGCACTCTGCTCCTCTGCGCTCGCTGCCAAACTCTCTATCTGACTCACCATGCTGTTTATCTGCCCTGTTATCTTGCTGAATTGTTCCCACTACAACGTCTGATTGCTTGCTCATACCTTCCACTACTTGCACTGTCTCTTTCGTAGCATTGTCTGCCCTCATCGCTCCTTGGCTTATCTGTCCAAGTATCTGTCCTATCTGATTCGTCGCTTTCTTGCTCTCCTCTGCAAGCTTTCTTATCTCATCCGCAACCACTGCAAAGCCTCTGCCTGCCTCCCCTGCCCTGGCTGCCTCTATCGCCGCGTTCAATGCCAACAAGTTCGTCTGCTCCGCTATGGAGTTTATCGTCTGCAGTATCTGTACTATGTTCTTCGCCTGCTCACTCAACTCACTCACCACAGTCGCAGTCTGTTCAACTTTGTCTTTGGCTTGTTTTATCATCTCCACGATGCTCTTTATGGCATTGTCTCCTTCCTTGGCTGCCATACTCATCTGGCTCGATCTTTCTGTGAGCTGTTGTGCTGCTTTGGATACGTTCTGCGCACTGGCTGCTACTTCTTCTATGCCACTGGTGACTTCCTGTATGGAAGCAGATGCGTTCTGTGCTGATCTGTTCACCTCTTCCATCTGTGAGGCGAGTTCTTCGGATGAAGCACTCAACTCTTCTGCCGTGCTCGCCAAACTTTGTGCAGAGCTGTTCACCTGCACGGAAGATTCGTCTATGCTCTTCATGGACTCTCTCAAAGCATCTGCCATCTGGGTCAAAGCCTGTGCCATCTGCGCAACTTCGTCTTTACCCTTGGCTTCGAACTTCACCGTGAGGTCGCCTTTGCCAAACTCAATTGCTTTGTTTGCGAGAGCTTTGATAGGCTTGGAGATCGATGAAGCAACGAAGAATATGAGCAAGGCTGCTACGGCTATCAAAAGTACAAAGAGCGTTAAGACCATTATGGAAAGTTGGTTGACCTGTGCGAGTATTTGTTTTTCTGGAACGCTCACTGCAAAGGACCAACCTTTTGCCACACGTATTGGTGCGTAAAAGGCATAATCTACTTG
The DNA here is from genome assembly GCF_000816145.1 of Pseudothermotoga hypogea DSM 11164 = NBRC 106472. Taxonomy (NCBI): domain Bacteria; kingdom Thermotogati; phylum Thermotogota; class Thermotogae; order Thermotogales; family Thermotogaceae; genus Pseudothermotoga; species Pseudothermotoga hypogea. Next base: position 1,495,698 of record NZ_CP007141.1, read on the forward strand.
ACCATCTGGTTTTGTGATCTTTCCAAATCCACTTTCGCCGGCAAGCATCTTTTTTGCCATTTCTTCCAATCCCTTGTAGCCTTCTTTGGAAGCCTCTGTGATTTTCAGCTTCATGACCAATTCTTTGTTCGGATGTGCGAGGATCAAACCGGTTGAGTCGACAACCCAGCCATATCCAGCTTTGCCTATTTTGATTTCTGCGGCAACCTTGCTTATGGTATCCAACAACACCGTTGCACCGAAAAGGCCTATGGTTTTGTTGTTTTCATCCTTCACCGCAGCTGCAACAACGAATATGTTCTGACCAGTTGCTCTTGATACCAGCGCATCGCTTATCGCAACATCTTGACCTTGTTTCATGATCTGAATGAAATAGTCTCTGTCGGCAACTTGTGCAACACTTCCCAACGTGGTCGGCGCAGAACCATCAGGATAAGCGATGAAAGCCATCTCGATGTGAGCTCTGTCCTTCAAACGAGGTGGCAGGTAGTTTTTCATCAGATCTTCCCAATCGCCAGTTTTCAGAGCGTTTCTGACTGCGTTCGTGTCGGCGAACGTTTCAACTTCCTTAACAACTCCATTCAGCCATTCATCGACTATATCGGAAGCTTTACTTGCTACTTCGAGCGCCATTTCTTCGACGGTCGAAGTGAAAGATGTCTTGACCTGCAAATAGGTCAACAGCGCTATGACTGCCACGATTGCCACCACGGGGATGAGTATCAAAACCAGCATCTTTCCTCTGAGAGATCTCACAGCCTACGCCTCCTTTGATCGATTGGTTGAATTTGCACGTAAGGGTACGGCCATAAAATTATATGAATTTTAGATCGTTAAGTCAACTATTAAAATGCTGTTTTACCGGTATAAAATCATTTTATTCTTTGAAAGAACTACAAACAGTTCGCACAACGTACAATCAAGAATTCAAATCGTCTTGATCTCACGACGAACGAGAACAGCTTGATACTTTCGGATCAAATGTGGTAAAATTAACTGTAAAATTCCACTGAGGGGGCGATAGGATGAAAAGGCTGATCTTCGCATTGATGGTACTCATGGTCGCGTCGATTGTTGTGTCGCAACACCAGCTGAACTTGCTCGATTACGAGCTCGTAGTCTACAGAGTGAGTGTGGAGGACAGAACGGCGTTGATTTCACTTCAGATCAGCGAAACCAATACCGGTGGATACGAAGTAATCTACACCGTGAAATTTTCCGTCATAGACGAGCTCGACTACGAAGTCTTCGCGGTGCCTTACATGTATCTGATGATGAGTTACATCTACAATCCAGCGTTTTTGCCGTTCTTAGGAATGATCGATTTGGACAATCCATCGACGGTCAACCTCTACGGTATTAAGATCGTGTACGAGAAAGACGAAAAGGTCGGCAAGTACACTGGCAAACGTTTCAGCTTGTACTCGAGCGATCAAAAGCTCTTCACTTGGGTGGCATCGAAGCAGATAGAACTACCCCTCAAGTTCGAAATACCAGAACAAGGATACGTTGCAGAGCTGGTCGAATTTCGAAAGAGATGACTTTATTTCGAAACAGCTTTAGAATTCTCATTCTGAGCTCGGCTCACTCGTCTATTTGTGTGGTATCGTGACAGGAACCGAGAGACGGAATTTGTCCTCAAAATTCTGAGGCTTTGGATGTGATCTTTTGTAATCATGATCCATCAGGGTTTTGCGTTCAGGGAGGTAACGTGTGAAGAAACGAGAGAAATTTCTGAACCGCATTAAATTCTTGTTGAAGCTCTTTGTGCTGTTCATCAGCGCCTCTTTTGGTTTCACGATTTTTCTCTTCGTCGTGCTTTTGTTCAATCTTCCTTACATTCGTCGCGCGGTTTTCGGAAAGCTGCCCTTCAAGACCGAGAAGAAACCTTGGTCAAGAGTTGTGACCTTCGAATACATGAAAAACTTGTGGGTCGACATCTTCTATCCCCGTGGCGAACCGAGAGGGGTGGTCTTGTTCGCCCACGGTGGTGGTTGGATCAGTGGTTATCGAAGACAACCCAACAATCTTTCTTGGTACAGGTTCTTGGTTTCAAGAGGCTTCATCGTTGCGGCGATAGAGTATTCTCGAGGTTACAAGGCGAAGATCGACCAACTCATCGAGGAACTCAGTCGAGCCTTGATCTTCCTCGATGAGAACAGCGACAAGTTGAATCTTCCAAAATCGCGCATCTCGCTCATGGGGCTCTCTGCCGGAGGGCATTTGGCGTTGCTCACGGCCGCAAAGATGCACAAATTTGTCAAGAATGTGGTTGCGTATTATGCTCCATGCGATTTGAAGGACATCTTGGAATCGCCATCGTTGTTCGCGAAGATCGCCTTGCTCGCCACACTGAAGAGGTTCCCGTCAGGATCGAGCGAGACACTTGCGAAGTATTCCCCCGTCAACGTCGTGCACGAATTCATGCCTCCGGTGCTTTTGGTCCACGGAAAGAAAGATTCCGTCGTCCCGTACGATTCTTCAGTGAAACTTTACAGGAAGCTCAAACAACTCAATTGTCGAGTCGTGTTGTTGACACATCATGAAGCCAATCACGGTTTTGAGTTCGTCCTGAAGGATGGGAAGACCAAAGAGATCTTACAGAGGACGGTAGAATTTCTTACAGAAGGTGGTTAGAACGAACGTTTCGTTTGGGTATCAAAGAAGACCCATCGACTTCACCCTCGGTTACATATTCAAGGCAAAAAAGTTCAGAGCCTCCATGTTGAGGTTCCGCACCCTTTACGAAAAACCTGTGAAGGGTACCGAAACGGTGGAAACGTTCCTATTCGAGCCAAAAGAAACCGCTGTGGGAAACCTGTTCGTCCTGCACGGACTGGGTTCGACAAACGTTCCTTTTTTGCTCTGGATGGCGACACATCTTGCCAACGCGGGCGTTCGTGTGTTCATGCCCATACTGCCAGGGAACTTCACGCGCGTCGCGCACGGATCCACCAGTGGAAAGGACTTCTTCGATCCGAACGTTGAGCGCGCCGCGAGGTTCTGGGAGCAATCCGTGGTGGACATTCTCAGTGTGGTCGACTGGGCGAAACAACAGAATCTGTGGCATTCCAAAACGCACCTGTTCGGCTTCTGCCTCGGTGGAATGGTCGCCGTTATGTTGAACGCAGTGAGCGACGACTTCGAAAAAACGATTCTGATGACCGTCGGTGGCGAGATGGCCACACTGCTTTGGAACTCTCCAACTTTGGCTTTCTTTCGTAGAGACAGAAAGCTTCTCAATGGTGCCCCATACGGTGTTGGACAGAGAGAAAACTTTCTCAGGACCTTCGAGGAAGACATCAAAAAGCTTTCACAATTCGAAACGGTCGAACAAATGCAACGCTCAGACATCCATCCATATTTGAAACTCGATCCGCTCGCTTACGCAAAGTTCGTGAAGAAAGAGAAGATAATCTTCATAGAAGCTCTCTTCGACAGGGCACTTCCAAAGAGAAGCAGAAAGCTTCTTTGGGAAGCGCTTGGAAAGCCCAAGCGCTACGTGATACCCTCAGGTCACGTCACATGGCTTCCCTTCCAGTACGCCGTGTGCAAGTTCATCTTGAGGAACATGGACGTGAGGGAATTGAGAAGACAGCTCGAACTGCTCAGGAGGGTCGAACTGGAAGAAAAGAAATGAGACTGAGCGGTGCCGAACTTGAAAGAAGGATACAAAGGTTGTACGAAATCATGGAAACCTGCACGCTCTGTCCGAGGAACTGCAAGGTGAACAGGTTCGTCTCGAAGAACGGTGCGTGCAAGACGGGCGCCAGGCCGATCGTTTCCAGTTTCGGACCACATTTCGGTGAAGAAAGCTTTCTCGTGGGAAACAATGGTTCTGGAACTATATTCTTCACCAACTGCAACCTCAACTGCGTTTTTTGCCAGAACTGGGAGATCAGTCAAATGGGTGTGGGTGAAGAGATCGATGTGGAAGAACTTTCAAAGATCATGCTCAAACTGCAAAGGATGGGATGCGAAAACATCAACTTGGTCAGTCCAACACACCAAGTGCCTATGATAGTCGATGCCGTGTCTCGAGCTTGGCAGAAAGGTTTGAAACTTCCCATCGTCTACAACTGCGGTGGTTACGAATCGATCGAGACACTGAAACTTCTGGAAGGCATCGTGGACATCTACATGCCCGACTTCAAGTACGGAGACGACGAAAAGGCTTTGAGATACTCAAAGGTTTCCAACTACACCAGCGTCGCAAAGCGCGCGCTCGAAGAGATGTACAGACAAGTCGGACCTCTGAAGATCGAAAATGGGGTGGCCACACGGGGAGTCTTCGTGAGACACTTGATCATGCCGAACGACCCATCTTCAAGTGAGAAGGTGTTGCAGCTCATCGTCTCCGTTTCTTCGGACATCCCAGTGAACATCATGACGCAGTACTATCCTACCTTCAAAGCGCACCATTACATGGAGTTGAACAGACGCATCACTCGAGAAGAGTTCATAAAAGTTGTCGAGAAAGCCAAAGCGCTGGGTCTGAAGATCGTCAGTTGATACGTCTCAAAAATTCGTTCTTCAGCAGTAAATCGATCACATCCTGAGTCGTCTTCGCATCCACGTTCAAATACGTCGAAGCGAATGTGACCGTGGCGTCGTAATCTTGTGTGTACCTTGCGGCGAGCTGTATGACCTCTCCGAGGTTGACGATCTCTCGCTTTTCAGAGAGCTCACCAGCCTTGTCGAACCATTCGTAACCCAGAGGACCTTCAGCCGCAGCGAATATATGAAGTTTTGGTTCTACGGGCTCGATCTTTTCCCCGTGCGCCCTTTTCACAACACTTTCTATGATATCGCTTCCAGGCTTTCCAACTATTTTTTTCAAGAAACCCCTCACCCTTCCAAACGCCTGTTCGACGATGTAGTCTGGCAACGAAGGCGCGAGTTCCACAGTTCTCAGCACCGCCTTGCCAACCCATTCGAACATCTCAGGATCACACTTGTCAGGAGTGTCTTCATTGGTGTGATAGTACCTGTCGGGCCACTGACCGAGGAAAGGTGAAGGAACAGCGTAGTTCTCGAACACCGAATGGTCCGAACCGGATTTGAACGTGCTTCGGTAAAATCTTCTGCTGAACGAATCGGAACTCGTGGGTGCGAAAAGCATCATGGAATCATAGAGAAGTTCATCGTAGATCGTGTTCAGCAACGGCGGAGTTTCGTGCAGCATCATGGTGGAACCTGTCTTCTGCTGATCTTCCCCCACCATGTCCAGATTGATCACGAACTCGTAGTCGTTGTTCTGAGACGCGTAGGGAAGACTCCCGTAGAATTCGGGAAGCAGTATCACGTCCACACCAAAACCTAAGGTTTTCTGCTTCAGTTCTCTACAAAGATGGAGCGCGAGCGCAGAACCTGAGGCGTTGTCGTTCGCCCCTGGACTTGGATGACAAAGATGCGCCACGATGCCGATTCTCTTTTTCATAGCACCCTCAAAGCGCACCCTCAGAACCTGCAACGTTCCAACGTTCAACGATGCGTCCACGAACAATCTCACTTTGAAATTTTTGTTGGTCAAGCTCTTCAGAAGTTCGTACTGTCTATAGGTGAGTGAGAAACCGAAACTTTTGTGTTGACTTGCCTTGAGCGTGTGGGGAAGCGAAAGATAATTCACCGTGTCTGGCATCTGTGCCGGCGTTCTTCCGATCGACTCGTCCTGGGCTCTCATGAAATAGACCAACAAACACTTCGCGCCACGTTCCTCGACGAACTGCTTGAACGCTTTGGACGGGTTCATCTGTACCAGAACAGCCTTGTCTCTCAAATCGCCCGTGTAAGTTTCATCCACCAACTCGAGACTCTTCCAACCGTTCGTCGAATGGCTTCCGAAGAGCACCGAAGTCTTGCAATTTTTGAAACTGCTCAGAAACGTTCTGGGTTTTTCCAGCCAGAGTTCAGCATCCTTCACGTTCCAAACCATCGTCGAATCGAAGTTTCCGTAGCGAACCCCACCCGTCGAATACTCGATCGTTTCTATCTGCCGTTCTTCTATCCCCCAAGATAGTAAAAGTTCCTTCAGCCTTTCGAGCAGAAGCTTGTATTCGTCGCTACCCCTTGCCCTGTGGAATTGGCTTATGAACCTCACCGTGTCGATGATCTCTTGCCCGTCCATCTCGCACCCTCCCACAAAGATTCTAAGAGCGAACGAACGTGATCCGAAAGATTAGAGTTTTCTTAAAAACCAAAACAAAAATCTTTCATGACAGGACAATAGAAATGGAAACACAAAACTTCAGGAGGTGGTTAGAGTGAAAAGGTTCATGGTTTTGACAGTGGCACTGGTGATTTTCTCAACAATGATCTTCGCAGCAGGAAGATTTTCAAACCTTCCACAGGCCAGGTTTCAGGCTCCTTTCATGAAAAACATGCCAGCTTACAGACAAACCTTAGCTCCAAGGTATCAAGCAAGACAACAGCTCACCTACGAAGAAATGTTCAAAGAGATGAACTTGACAAAAGAACAAGCTCAAAGGATACTCAACGTGATCAAGGATGCGAATGCAAAACTTGAACAGTTACAGAAGCAGTACGAAGAACTGTACGAGAACGCCAAGAACATGAGCGTGTACGAGTTCAGAGCCAGAGTGAGGGAACTGAACCAAAAGCGTGCGGAGATCATGCAACAGATGAGAGAAGAGATAGAAAAGACGATCAACGTAGAACAGCTTCAGAGGTTGATGCAAACTTACAAACTCAGAAGGGCTGAGATGTTCGCAGGGCCTAAGGTAGGTTTCAGAGGACCAGCGTTCTTGGACGAAGAGTTCATAGACGCGCTCGAAGAGTACGTAAAGTGAATCGCACCATCCCCACAACGCGCCGGCTCAGCCGGCTCTTTTTTGTTTTAATAAAGGTTGGAGGTGATGTAGCGTGACGGAACGCTACGAGAACTACGAGTCTCAAGTTGAACCGAGAGTCGTCGAAGAGAGCATCATCGTTATGGGCGAAGCCGTTAAACAAGCACCTAAGATCACGGGTGTCCCTACAGGTATAGAGGGTCTGGACGAGTTGTTCTTCACGGTCGAGGTCAAGGACGGCAAACCCGTCAAAAAGTCCCTCGGAGGCATTCCCGCTTATGCCGTCTTCAACGTGACGGGTATTTCGGACACCGGAAAATCCCTCTTCGTTGAACAGTTCGCCGTCGCTCAGGCAGCGCGCGGTGAGAAAGTGGCCTTCGTCACAGTCGAATCACCCGCAGTTTTCGTGGCTAAGGGGTTGGAAATGCGAGCGGTAGCCATGGGGCACGAACCAGCAAAGATCGAGAAGAACATCGTACTCATCGACGCAGCTTCCCATGGATCGCTCAGAGAAAACGTGCCAGACTTGCTCACGACGCTCGCTTACGTTATAAAGCAGTACAAGGTGAGGTTCGTCGTGATCGATTCAGTCACGGGACTCTACGAGAACAAAGAAGTCGCAGCACGGGCGATCGTCAGAAGACTTTTCAACTTCATGAAAAAGTGGTACCAAACGGCACTGTTCGTCTCACAGAAGCGGAGCGGACACGAAGAGCTCACAGCGGAAGCCGCAGGAGGTTACGCGGTGAGCCACATCGTGGATGGTTGCTTCGTTTTCGCGAAAGAACTCGTAGACAGCCAGTACAAGTCAAAGATGTATGGAAAGCAAGTTGGAGACATCGTCAGACTGTTCAGAATCGACGGCTGTAGACTTTCAGGTCACGACACGCGAACGTACATCATGGAGATCACCGAAACAGGTTTGGTGAAAATTCTCAGTCCCATCGGTGGGAGGTGATGGGATGATACTGGAACCAAGGCCGTCCAACACTGGAAAGCAGATCGAACAACTCGCCACGAAGGTCCTACTCAGATCGATAGAGCTCCTCGGAGGGCTCAGTAAGCTCGCTCAACATAGAAATTTGACGTGGCTCGCATCGCTCGCCCGCGCTTGCATCGCGGTTGTATTGAAAGAAGAATACATGAAGACTGAAAAGGAGATAGCGGAGTATCTGGGTGTGTCGACTGCATCTGTGAGGAACATGTTGAGGGCTAACGTTGACGTCGTGAAAGAGAAACTCGCAGACCTCGACAAACTCTCTGAGGAAGAGAAGGGCGAACTCAAAACGCACACGGCTGGAGCCGTCGCAAAGTTCGCGTACAGGCTGGTGAAACAGGAGCAAAACACCGACACGTTGATCGAAGGATTGTCGGCCGGTGAGCCGGGCTGAAAGTTCCAGGTTCGAAGTATCAAAGACCAAACAATAGAACGAAGTTCTCAGAGATGTTCGGTGTCTTTCGGATCTCAATCTGCACGAGCCTGTAAATGATGGTGGAACCGGAAGGATTCAAGATCGTTGTCGTGGCTTGCAAAGTGTGAATTCGTGGAAACACGTTAGTGGAGTTGGGACCATGGAAAGAAGTGTTGATGATTTCAGCTATGTTGCTTGGCAGCTGTGTACCTATCCTGTACTCAGCCAGGTAGCTTTGTGCGAATTTCAAAAGCGACATGGTTTTGATCTCCAGTTCCCACTTGTTGACCATGTTCAAAGAATTCGTGATCGTCTCGAAGGCGAAGACGACAGTTATGGCGATCAAGACCAAACTGATGAGTACCTCAACGAGGCTCATACCGATCTTCATCAGTAGATCCCCCTGATCGCAAGCAAGACAAATCCTTCACGTTTTGCGGGCGTACCTATCGCGCTGATGCCCTCCAAGATCTTGTAATCGTAAATGTAGTTCTTGTAGTAGCCTGTTTGAATCCTATCTCCACTAAACGTCCCAACAGGTCCACGGTAATACTGCATCAAAGAGCCAAAGATCGTGAGTTGACCGGCAGGACTACCCTGATCGTAGCCTTCAACTTGAAAACTCTGGTCGAATGAGTAGATACTCGCCGTGATTTTGAGATTCCTTTGTTTCTCTTTGACCAAAACGTACTTGTCGGCGACGATGTTGAGAAAATCTGTTCGTGTTGCGTTTTTCATCCGTTCAACCAAATTGTTATCGACGACGATGCCATCGATCCTGTTGTATGGAAAGAGATCGCGAAAATCTTCGTACACAATGTGATCGTAGATCTCTACATTCTCCTTGGAATATATCGTGTACCTTCCGTCGACGTACATCGGTTTGTCGTTGTTGGAACGGTTGGTCAAGGCGATCGTCAGGTCACTCATGAGCACGCCGTTGAAGTCCACGTCCTTGTTGTACTCGGATGGATTGCCTGGGATGATTCCAGTTAGATCGAGCCATTTTCTCGCGTTCTCGCCATGGATGGTTATTTGCTGTGCTCCTTCTCTTGGTTTGATGGTGAAGAGATTATCTATGCCAGTCGTATACCCTTGCCTGTACTCAACCAAAACCCTGATGAAATGGTCTGCTCCCTGACCTTGAGCGCTCTTGAACTCGACGATGAGTTTTTGTGCCGTTCTGGTGTTATTTCCAACTTGTATCGTTTTTCCTTTAAGATTCAACTTTATGCCTGACTCCGCATCACTTGTCACGAACTGGTTCATCGGTTTGACCAAAGCCTCCAGATCGTTGGCGTAGTTCTGCTTTATCTTGGTCATGTTGTAATCTTCGATGTCCTGCTGGATTAAACGTTTCCATCCCATTTCGAAGCTGGGGCTTCCGGAGACTATGTTTACGTCTCCTACCTCAACAGTCGATCTGAAAATTGGATTTCCCCAAATGTTTATCGTGTCGTTGGATCTCATCGGACCATCTATCAAGTCTCGCGTGACGAAGTATATCTTCCCACCACCGGGACGAGTCTCCCTTTCAGTGAAATACGCATACTTGTTCAAAAAATCTATCGCTAAAACGGCCAAGGCGTAACTTTCCATCTTTCCGACCGAATTTCGGCTGACCACCAGAACCGAGTACGGATTTCCACCCACCATGTATGTCCCTGTAATGGGCACGACGACCGTCGAACCGCTGAGGCCAAAGGATGCTAGAGCTTCGTTGAACTTGTTCACGGCACTCAGATCGAAATATCTGTTCTCGTTGACTCTCTGAAAGAAGTTGCGCCAGAAATCACCGTCAGACTGGCTGAACAACCAGTTCTTGAACCTGTCCCACCAACCCACGTTACTCGAAACGTTGCCGTTCACCCAAGGCAATACCACACCCCTCACACCGCTGAAGCTTGGCTTCAGGAACGCCACAGACAGCTGGAGTAAATTGTGCGCACCCAGGTGTGAGAGATTCTTAGCATTTTGGAGGCTAACTCTTTTAACGTAGGCAGATAAGTTTGTGAGTATGGCAACAACGAAGATTGAAACGATGATCAACAGAACCAAGGTGAGAACCAGAACGTGGCCCTTTCTCACCGTTTCACCTCACTTCAAGTTATAGAGCACCACCGAGGAATCAAGCTTACCCAACGTCACGTTCTTCTTTGTTAGACTGTACCTTATCAACTTCCCTTGCCCCTCGAACCGACAGTCATCAAGTTCACCGAGCACAATCCTTTTCATATATCCAGCGTCATCGCTGATCTGAAGTTCGAGTTTCTTGTTCAGGAATATGAGCCTGTAACTTAGTCTGGTGGCAGAAGCGTAAGTTCCGTAGAGCTGTTTTGAGAAAGGAACGATCACGTAGAATTCAACAGAAGTGCTTTGTACCGTCAATCCTTCTATCGTTGGCCCAACCTTCAGCAATTCCCTGCGGATGGCTGCATCTATCATGGTCAGTTCATCCTGAACGGTTATTCTGTCGAAAGACACGATTGAACCTCTGTAGACGCTCGTCATGAGAAGCACGACTATAGAGAGAGCTATTGAGAGGACTATCATAACGACGAGCACTTCCGTCAAAGTAAACCCCCGCACACTCTTCACCACCGAAGACTTTTTTGATTTTACCATATTTTAGCACGGACATATCTTGATTATTACATAAGGTGTACAGTTTTTCCCCAAAACAACGGTCGATTCGTGTTCGAAGCACGTCGAGCTTCGTTTGCTTTCAAGCCAAAAGGTCCATACGTGCTTTAGTGTAGTTTTCCACCGCGATGCGAACCAACTTCACGTTCAAACCGTTCTGTTGGTAGAAGGCGAAACTCAGAAGCTTCAGAAAATCTTCTTTGCTCACCAATGCTACTTCTTGTGGTTGTTTCGGTGCAGAAATGAAGTTCAAAGCGATACGATTGTTCGACACACCGTCGATCCTCATATGAATCACCTGTTCTTTTATCGTTCAAACGCGAAAAAATTTGAACTGCTTGGAACTCTCACGATTACATTTTCCTTGTCGCATTCTTGTAGACGAAGATCACGAAGTCTAAAAGTTTTCTGTATCTGATCTGGATGGCAACTTTGCTGAGCAAATTCTCAGGTTCAGTGCTGTGGACGATCGCTTCGAGTAATTCCAAAGGCGTGTAAATTTTCAATCTGTCGACGTTCAACACCTTTGCCAGACTCTCCAAAAGTTTGATCGGCACCTTCTTGGGTTCATCGAAAAAAGAGAGCGTTTCGAGCCTCAAACGAGGAAGTATGAAAGATTCGTACTGCTGTTCCGCCGACAGTTCGCTTGGAAGTTTCAATCCCAGCAAGAAACCTGCGATGTCTCTCTCTTTCGCGTCGAGCTTCGCATAGAGCTGTTTCAAAACGTCCTCTTCGCTCGAAAGGTAATACTGTTCCCCGTAAAGTTTTCCAAAGTACGCGAGCGTGTCGAGATAACCTTCAACGAAGTATTTCCTGATCACTTCCCTATCGAAGTTCAGCACGTTTCCGAAATGTTCCCTCGGTCTGATGTACCCGATCCGAGTTCTCTCGCGAAAGATTCTCAGATAATCAAGAATATCCGCCAGACCGATCGTTCCGATATCGACGACCAAGATGTTTTCCCAGCCTTTCTCAACCGCCATGCGCACAGGAACGTTGCTGTAGATTCCACCATCGATGAACAACTTGCCTGCGATCTCTTCTCTTTTGAAGAGTGGAAAGTTCGCACTCGAGAGTATGTAATCTGCCAGCATGCCTTCGGGGATCTCTTCTATGTACAACATGTAAGGCTTCAAATCACTGATGCAGTAGGTCACCAAGCCATAGTGAACCTTAGAACTTCTTATCTTCTCCTCGGGCAGCAAGAGCTTCAGTTTCTCCCGAAGAGGCGTGATGTCTATGCCACCAGACTCGACAAGATTCTTCGCCACTTCAAAGGCTTTGAAGATGTTGAGTTCGAATATGCCACCGCTCAAGATCTTTTTCATCTCTTCGGGTACGTTCATCACCTGTTCGAATTCGACCTCGAGCCAGGCTTTTTCAGCAAAGTCGTAATCGCCATAGGCGATGAGTGCCCCGTTGATGGCTCCAACGGAAGTTCCATACACGGCAACGATATCGATGTTCAACTCTCTCAAAGCTTTCCACACACCTATTTGGTAAGCCCCCCGCGCCCCACCACCTGAAAGCACCAAAGCCACGCTGGTCGCAGCCGCCAAGAACGCGCTCACGATCTGTCACCCAAAAAGATTATAATTTCTACGGAGGTGTGCACGATGATGCGCTTGATGCTGAAATCGAAACTTCACATGGCCACCGTGACTGGAAAGAACCTCGAATACGAGGGGAGCATAGAAATAGATGAGGAGCTCATGAAGGCGGTGGACTTGAAAGAGAACGAGTTCGTCTTGGTTGCGGACGTGAACAACGGTGCAAGGTTCGAAACTTACGTGATCAAAGGGAAAGCAGGAAGTGGAACGATAGCCTTGAACGGCGCCGCAGCGCGCCTGGTGGAAGTCGGGGACAAAATCATCATCATGAGCTTTGGTCTGTTCGACGAGAACGAATACCGAGGACCGAAGGTCGCGATATTGGGAGAAGGGAACAAGGTGGTGGGGCTGAAGTGAGAGCTGTCATTCTTCTGCTTTCATTTTTTCCACTTCACCACCAGATGGGTACGACGAAGCTATAGCTTACACCCGTTTCGGTGACGGTTGCTCCCGGTAGAACGCTCTGCAACCTGCTATAATCCACAACTCCGCTGTAAGTTATGGTGACATGATAAGCTTCATCGTTTCTGGTGGCAGAGAGTGTAATGGGCAAGTTCCTGCACGCTCGTGAGATAGCTCTTACTCACAAGAAAGTTCAGATCGAAGTTCGTCTGCGTGGGTGGTTTTTCGACCGAAACGTAGCTTTCAGCGGCGGCTCTGATGTTTCTCAGGTTCATCGCAACTCGTGTTGCTCTTGCTTGGTGTACCGCGTTCACGGCGAAGGATGTCACTATGGTGAGAAGAATCGCAATTACAGCTAAAACGGTCAGAAGTTCGATCAAGGTGAAGGCTTTAAGCATTTTTCCCGAACCTTTCCGTCGGTATCGATCAATTCATTATAAACCATGGCCTTGGGAAAATACAACTCTTTTATGGGCTTTACACAAGGAATTTTGTTTCGAGGAAAATTGTGAGGTTAGCCTCTCGCCCTTCAACGATATGGGTATCGAGCTTAAGGGTAAAATGAAAAAAACCGGCGAGACCGCCGGTTGAGTTTCTTTAATGACGCTCACCACCAGATCGGGATGCTGAAGCTGTAAGTTACGTTGTTGCCAGTACGGGTTGCTTCTGGTAATATGCCTCTCAGCTTATCGATATCAACACCACCTGTGTACACTATTTGGGCAGTCACAACCGTTGCAGCCTGCGTTGCTGTTATCCTGTAGTTTTCCAAGCCAGCCGTGTTCGTGAGATAACCCTGAGTCTTGAGGTTATCAATGCTTAAACCCGTTGCGGTTTTGTTAATCATAACGAAGCTTTCTGCAGCCGATCTAATGTTCCTCAGGTTCGACGCCACCTGTGTTGCCTTCGCCTGCGCCACTGCGTTCAGCGCGACTGGGGTCGCTATCGCCAGCAATGCCGCGATGACTGCCAAGACGATCAAAAGTTCGATCAACGTGAAACCTCTCACCATTTTTCTGATTTTCTTCATACGTTTCACCTCCGTTCGGTTTTGTTTTAATTATACACCCAACCGTTGGAAAAATGCAAGTTCATTATTGCGTAACTGTGTAGTTCCACCAAACAACTTTTTTCGCTGTTCATGACAAGAGTGCTAAACTCCTTACTGTGAGGTGGTCGCCGTGAAGAGGTGCGGACTGTTGTTGGTAGTGTTGGCGAACTGTATCTTTGCTCAGTTGCTCTACATTTCTCCCGCGATGGATCTGGCACTCAGTGTGTACGAACCGTTCTTCGTGAGTCAACCCATCAGGCCAGGTGAGATCGGTTTGTTCAGGGTGATGAACGCGGCGAGCACGATACAGATAATGTCTTTCGAGGTTGGTCCGAACGTGACTCTCGATCAACTTGCCCTCTCCACGAAACAAGCAGCGATGAACGAAAGAAGCACTGGCAAAATCAAGATCGCGAACGTCGACTGTTTCTTTCGCTGGTTCTCCATCGAAACTTCCGGCAGGATCGTTCAATCTTTTCAGCTCATCTTTCTTCGCTTGGCCAAAGCGTACGTTTCGAGTTACTTTGCGCCCGAAGAAGAATTCTACACCTACTTGGTCCCAGCGTTGTTGACCGTTCAAAGTCTCAAAGGTCCAACGTGGTTCAACCACGTGGATGAAAAGCACGGCTACAAGCTCATGCTTTACGAACCTTTCCAACCTGCGGAAGTTGAAGAAGGAGAGATCGGTTCTTTCATAGCACTGGACCAAGCAAAGGTGGGTTACATTCAGATCGTTCAGGAAAAGCTTCCAAAACGTATGAAAGTCGACGAATATGCGAATCTGGTTGAGAAAAACACGCTGTCAAAACTGAACCAGTACAAGCTGTTCTCTTCGAGGAAGAATTTGGTTGAAGGCAACGAATTCTTCTGGAGGATCTTTTCTTTCACTCAGAACCAGATGAACTTCAAAGCACTCCAAGCTCACCTCGTAGTAGACCAAGTTGCCATTACCCTCACTTACCTTTCGAGCGAGGAAAACTTCGAACAGTTCTTGCCCGCCGCCATCGGAACGATCTTCTCGTTCAGGATGTGAGACCTTCCACGAACGTTCTCAACGTCCGCAGGGTGTATAATCTTGACGGAGGTGCTGGTATGAAAAAAATCTTTGTGTGGTTCATCGTGGTACTGACATGTGTCGCGATAGGTCAAGAATTGTTCGAGTACGTTCGAACCCACAAAGATGTTTCATACAAAGTAGTTTCCGAAAAAGTCTCGGAGAACGGGTTCAAGATGATCCACGTACTTTTGAAGAGTCAAACGTGGCGCGGGTTCGAGTGGAAGCACGACGTTCTGATCGTTATACCTCCAAAAGTCGAGTTCGAGAACACCGCGGTGTTGCTCATCACGGGAGACTTCGATCCAACGAGAGCTAAAGAAGTCGAAGATTTCCTCTGGATTGCAGAAAAGTTTGGAGCACCCTTCATCGTACTGGGGGACGTTCCGAATCAGCCCATCTTCGGCTTGAGGGAAGACGATCTCATCGCACACACCTTCGTTCAGTACGGTGAAACGAACGATCCAACCTGGCCATTGCTTTTCCCGATGACTACATCGGCCGTGGCTGCGATGGACATGGCACAAGAAATGCTGAACGTTGAAAAGTTCTTCGTCACAGGTGCTTCAAAACGTGGTTGGACAACTTGGTTGACTGCGGTGCTGGACGATCGAGTCTTCGCCATAGCACCGATCGTTTTCGACAATTTGAACTTTGAAAAACAACTCGCCCAACAGATGAAGATGTACGGTGAATACAGTAGAAGCATTTCACCGTACGTTGAGAGGGGTTTGCCCGAATACGTGCGTACCGAGGTTGGACAAAAACTTCTGAAGATGGTTGATCCGTACAGTTATAGAGATCGTCTCACGATGCCGAAGTACATCGTGAACGCCACCAACGATGAGTACTGGACCATATATTCCAGCATGCTGTACTTCTTCGACCTTCCAGGGAAGAACTATCTGCTGTACGTGCCGAACAATCCCCATGGGATAAAGAACATACCCTACGTGGTGGACAATCTTTCAAGCTTCTTCAAACTCGTGCTGAAGAATGTACTTCCCCAGATCAGTTTTGAAATCTCCGATGGAACTATCGTGATAAAGGATGATCCTGTGATTCGTCAAGTTTACTTGCACAGGGCCGTTTCTGACACGACCGATTTCAGAAAATCTCTCTGGTTGAGATTTCCAATCCTGCCCGATGCGGGTGTATACTCGATCTCGGTGGAACCACCTCAAGGCAGGCACGTGGCGTATTATGCTGAGATCGTGCTCGAAATCGAAGGTCTGACACTGAGCGTGTGCACTCCGGGGGTGTACAAATGAGGAAAATCGCTGGTATAGTTGGAGGCATGGGTTCGCTCTCGACGGTGGATTTCTTGAAGAAGGTCGTCGAATCGACATACGCTGAAAAGGATCAAGATCACATAAGAATGATCGTCGATTTCAACACCTCAGTTCCTGACAGAACGACCGCCATCTTGCACAACGGCGAAGATCCCACACCGTACTTGGTCGACTCGGTGAAGAGGCTGGAAAAAGCTGGAGCCGATTTCGCACTCTTCGTCTGCAACACCGCTCACGCCTTTTTGGGAAAGGTGCAAGGGCAGGTGAACATACCGATTCTGAACTTGCCGAAGCTGGCTCTGGAAAAACTGGCAAGCGTGGGTGTGAAGAGCGCGTGGCTCACCGGGACCAAGGGACTCATAGCGAGTGGAATGTACCAGAAGGTGGCAAGAGAGGTGGGCTTCGAGCTGAAGGTGCCAGATTTATCCGTGCAGGATGCCGTGATGAACGTGATCTATTCTGTGAAAGCTGGAAAGCTCGAGGAGGCAAGGAAAGTCTGGCTCGAGAAGGTCGAACCTCATTTGGACGGATATGTTCTTCTCGCTTGCACGGAACTTCCCGTCGTGGCATGCAGCAACAGGCTCAAGCTCGTCGATCTGAACGAACTGTGGGCGAAGATGATCGTGGAAATGTGCGGTGGGAGGCTGAGATGAGACGCAGGAGGTGAGACCAAAAAATGAACGTTGCAAGGCAAGCCTCCAAAAGACCTGTCGCGGTTTTCATGCTGCTGCTCGCCATCGCAGCGCTGGGTGTGATTGCCCTTCGAAGACTCCACCTCGAGCTCATTCCAAACCTTGAATATCCCTACGCTGCAGTTTTCGCCACTTACATGGGTGCCGGTACTGAAGAAGTCGAACAACTCGTCACCGAACCTTTGGAGCGCATCATCGCTACAGTCCCCGGGGTAAAGAGGTTCACTTCCGTATCTCAACCCGGTTTTTCCTTCATTCTCATCGAATACGCTTGGGGTGTGGACGTACTTTCTGCCTCGTCTCGGCTCGAGAGATATCTGAGCCTCGCACAAGCGAATTTACCGGAACAAGTGAAGCCTTCCGTCGTGGAGTTCGATCCTTCGTTGTTGCCGGTTTTCGTGTTCTCAACAGAACAGGATGTGGAATCGTTCGTTGATCAAATAAAGAGACTTCCAGATGTGGCGGGCGTTGAGGTGCTTGGCAAAGCAAGCAAACGCGTTGTCGTGAGGCTCGATCCAGAAAAGGTTGAACAGCTTGGACTCGATCTTTCACTCATGGAGATGTTTCTCTCTGGCAACGCGATCTATCCGATGGGCCAGGTCAAAGATGAAAACGGTAACGTTTATCCCATCACGGTTGATGCACGCTTTAGGAACTTGGAAGAACTGAGAAATGCGATCGTGGGTTTCAGGGGCCTGACCTACCAGACAGCGATGAGCGGGCAACTTCCCAAGTTGCTGGTGCCGATCAGGCTGGGACAAGTGGCGTCCATCGAAGTGGTGGAAGAAGAAGTCCGTGGGGTCGTGAGGGTCAACGGTCATTCGACGAACGTTGTGGCGGTCAGGAAAAGATCGGGCGCGAACACTGTCGAGAGTGTGAGACAAATCAAGAATCTGTTGAAGCAGTTGAAAGTTTCTTACACACCTTTGATAGACCAATCACTCTACACGCAGAGGGCTGTGAACAACTTGTTGAAGAACTTGCTCTTGGGATTGCTGTGCGCTTCCATCGTGGTTGCGATATTCGTTCCGAACATCTTCAACACGCTGATCGTTTCTTTGAGCATCCCTGTTTCACTGATCATCGCGATAGTTTTGATGTACTTCTTCAAACTGAACTTCGATCTCCTCACACTCGGAGGACTCACGATGGCCGTGGGGATGCTCGTTGACAACGCGATCGTGGTGTTCGAAAACATCTTCAGGCACAAGAGCGAAGGTCAAGATTATCTTGAAGCCGCTTCTCGGGGTACCAAGGAAGTTTTCGGTGCGATCTTCGCTTCCACCGCGACGACCGTCATAGTGTTCGTGCCACTGTTGTTCACAGAAAGCTTTGCTGCAACGATGTTCAAGTACTTCGCAGCCACGCTTTCGTTGGCGTTGGGTGCGTCTTTGGCCGTGGCGGGTGTGCTCGTGCCGGCAGGATCGAAGTGGATCATGTCGAGAAAGATCGAAGCGTACGAGAAATTCAGGATCACTTACAAAAACTCTCTGGAGCGTTTGCTGGACAGAAAAGTCGTGGTGCTTCCGTTAGTTCTGGTGATCTTGCTGTTCAGTGTCTTCGTGTTGATGAACAGACCGAGAAGCTTCACACCGAAGTTCGAATCGAACACTCTATCGATCGTTGTGAAGATGAACGAGCAGGCCGGTTATGAAAAGACGTCTCAGGTCGTTTCCGAATTAGAGAAATTCATTCTCGAGAGGAAAGAAAAGTTCAACGTGCAACACGTCTATTGTGAAGTTGGAATAACGAGCGAACTTTCACAGATCGTTGGCGGCGCGAGCGAAGACAAGGGAACGATCTACGTTTGGTTCGGTGGCAAAAGGACAGAGTACGTTGAGAACAAGAAGGCGTTGCTCTCAGAACTTCAGAAATTTCAAATCCAAGGTGCCACGTTGAGCGTTGGCGAATCGGACTTCATGTCAGAGTTGTTCGGATATCCTCTCACGATAGTTCTGAGGGGAAAAGACATAGACCTTCTCTTGAAAGAGGCTGAAAGACTCAGCGATGCGTTGAAGCAGAAGGGTATCGGTCAGGTCGCAGTCCGTGGTAAAGCCACTCTGCAAACCATGATGGTTGATATAGACAGAACCAAAGCGATCTTCTCAGGTTTGCTTCCGGGCCAATTGCTCATGGAATTTCAGCGTCGAACGGTCGGACAGGCCATCGGCATCGTTTCAACCGAGGAAGGAAGTTTACCAGTCTTTTTGAAGGTCTCCAGCCTTGGAACGGTTGAAGACGTTGGGGGCGTTGTGTTCAAGAACATGAGGAATCAACAGATACCGCTGGACGTGATCGCGAACGTTGAGAAAAGACAGACCTTGACATCCATTTCGCACATGAACGGAGAACGTGTGGTGTACGTGGACGTTACGGAATCGCAATTCTCCGTGTCGAAGTTGACACGAATCGCAGAGGAAACCATCAACGATTTGAAACTGAAAGTGGACCACGAGTTCTCCGGGCAGAAGAACTCGATGGACACGCTCTTCTCTGAATTCAGAACCATCATAATCATCGCCGCGATACTCGTCTACATGTTTCTGGCGGCCCAGTTCGAATCTCTCGTCGTGCCGTTCATCATATTCATGTCCGTGCCGATCGCGTTGGTGGCACTCACACTCACAATGCTCATCTTCAATTACGAGTTGAACCTTCCCGTACTGGTGGGGAGTCTGACGTTGGTCGGTACCGTGGTGAACAACGCCATTGTGATGGTGAGCTTCGTACTTCAAAGAAGACGTGAAGCGAAAGAAGTTTCGTTCAGAACGATCATCACAGAATCGGCTTCGTTGAGGCTCAGGCCCATCTTGATGACCAGCCTCACCACGATCTTGGCTCTGCTTCCCGTCGCACTCAGCAGGGCTGAAGGTTCAGAGCTCGAATCGCCAATCGCGTGGACGATCATCTTAGGCTTGAGCATCACGACACTTTTCACACTGTATGTCGTTCCGATGTTGCTCGAGCTGTTGCTGAAAAGATCAACTCGAGCTTGAGAATATCTCCTGATAGATCCGCGAAACCAGCTTTTGGTAAATGGGCTCGTCGAGGATCTCGATGGTTCTTGGTTTTTTCAATTCCACATCGAAGATCCTTCTGACCCTTGCAGGTCTCTGTGAAAGTAAAACGATCCTGTCTGCGAGAAAGACGGCCTCCTCAACGCTGTGCGTCACGAGTAAGACGGTTATGTTCTCTCTCGCCACAAGCTCGGAAAACAACAGCTGTAAACTTCTTCGAGTCTGTGCATCCACAGAGCTGAAAGGTTCGTCCATCAACAATATCTTTGCGCCAGTGACTAAAGCGCGTGCGAGTGAGACTCTTTGCCTCATACCGCCGGAAAGTTCGTATACCCATCTGTAGGCCCAATCTTCGAGCTGAACCTTTTTCAAATACTCCATGGCCATGGTTCTCGCTTCGCGCTTGCTCATACCGTTCAAGCGAAGCGGCAGAGAAACGTTGTCGATACAATTCATCCATTCGAACAGTGTGTCCCGCTGCGGCATGTATCCTACTCTCTCGCTGTTCAATAAGACTTCGCCGGTGTAGTCCACCAAACCCAAGATGGCCTTCAACAACGTCGTTTTGCCACAACCAGAGGGGCCGAGCACGGCCACGATTTCACCGCGCTCGACCCACAGATCGACACCATCTATCACCAACAAGCGATCGTAAGAAACTACAAGATTCTTCACTCCGAGGGCAAGAACTCGTTCGTGAACGCCTTCTCTATCTGAAGTTCTGGAACCAAGTTGTTCTCTCTCATCCACGCGTAGAACCTCCTCCAGATTTTCTCATCCTGCCATCCCCACTTCGGTGAATCTTCCCAGTACTTCGAAGACAAATACCGCTGCGATTCGATGACCAATCTTTCGTCGAGCTCTGGAGCATGCTTGAGCAATATCTTCGCCGACTCTTCCGGATTCTTCATTGCGTAGAGATAACCCTTGCTCACCGCTCTCAGAAACTTTCTGACCAAATCTGGCGATTGTTGGATCAGTTTCTCGCTGGTGATCAGCACGGGCGTATAGTAGTCGAAGGTTTCATCAATGTCTTTCAGTGCCAAAAACTCCACATCGAGGCCCGCGAGCTTCGCCGCGATCACTTCCCAACCGTAGAAGACCCATTGGAAATCGAAAATCCTCTGTCTCAAACCCGTCACGAAGTCGAGCTGTCCGACGGTTTGCATCTTCACCTTCGACCAATCGATACCGTACTTTTTCGCAATTGTTTTGAGTATGACTTCTTCTATCTCCGTGCCCCAGGCGCCGTAGACCTTGCCTTCCCAATCTTTTGGAGAAGAGATGCCAGAATTTCTCAACCAAGCGAAACCACTCGTGTTGTGCTGAATGACGGCCGCGATCGAAACCACCGGAAGACCTTGGGCGCGTGCGTAGGTCACGAACTCCTGAAAACTCACGCCGAAATGCGCGTTGCCACTCGCCACCATTTGTTCGGCACTCATCTTCGCTGGTTCAACTATGGAAACGTTCAAACCTTCCTGAGCGAAGTAACCCTTTTCGAGTGCCACGTACAGACCCGTGTGGTTCGTGTTGGGATACCAGTCCAGCACGACGACGATCTGTTGTGCGAACGAAATCGTGCAGGCAAGCAACAAAACAAGCCAGACCTTCTTCACCTTCAGCCACCTCCCTCGAGCTTTGTTGCCCATGGAAAGAGTTTTCTTTGAAGAAACTGAAGCGTATAGAACAGCGTGAGCGTGAACACGATGATGATGAAAACAGCCGTGAAGACCCTGTCGACCCTGAAAGAGTTCAAGGCTCTTATGATATAGATGCCGAGCCCTGCCTGTGCACCCATCCATTCGGCAATGACTGCGGCCGTCAAAGAGTAGGTGATCGCGACCTTCATGCCCGCGATCGTGTAAGGAACGGTGTGTGGTAGGTAGAGATGCTCGAGCTTGTGGTACCACTTCGCACCGTGAGCTTTGAGAAACTCGAGTTTCTCTCTGTCAACGGTTTTGAACCCCTCGTAAGTGTTCACAACGATGGGAAAGAAACACAGAAAGGCCACGGTGCCTATCTTCGTACCGATTCCAAAGCCGAACCATATGGCGACGATGGGCGCCACCACCGTGATGGGGATCGTCTGTGTGAACACTATGATTGGGAGCAAGGTTCTTGCTACGCTCTCAACGAGGAACATGAGCGAGGCGATCGCAACACCTAAGAGCAACGCGAGAAAATAACCAGCTATCGCTTCGTACAGCGTCACAGAAGTGTGTCTCAGAAGAACATCTTGGTTTCTCAGGAGCTCAAGCAAGATCTGCGAAGGTTTCGGCAACAAATACGTCGGCACGGGAACTATTTGCCAGAGAAAGATCAGAGTCGCAACACTGATGAGCTCAACGATACTTCGCGATCTTTTCATCAATGTTCACACCACTCTTTGCGCAGTCGAAGGCAACTTCCAAAACGTATCTGTCGCACAGCGGTGTTATCTTTTTGTAGATTTCTTCGATGAGCTTGAGTAGCTGGGAGAACTCACCTTCGACGGTGGTTTCAGATGGCCCAACCAGGTACTTCAACCCACTGTTAGCTATAACACCGATCGCTTCGTCCACGAGTCCGTAGATTTGATCTTTGCTTTCCGCCTTCAAAGGCAACAGTCTGATCGAACATGTGATCTTCATACCAACACCTCCCAAAGCAAAAAACCCGTCGGCGACGGGCTGAGATTTCTCACTCTCCCTACGCCGGCATTACCCGGATCAGGTTCAATGGGTCGAGGACTTCCGCCCTCCTCTCAGCCCCGGATCAGGAGCTCCCCAGAGTTCGAAGATATTCACTTTTCCCATGCTTATTATAACACATCCAGAACTCAGCGTTCAACCACGCTACGAGTTGCGGTAAAATAGCTTTGGCTTTCGAACTGTTCAGATTCTAATGTCTTTTTAATGAGAGATCTGATAACATGTGATGGTGGTAGAATGAGAAGAATTGTTGTCTTCTGTTTCTTACTGGTATCGATCCTGTCTGTGACACAGGATTTCATGGAGAGAGTCGTACTCAACGCGTCTTTGTATGAGACGCTCGATTTTTCTCAAATCAATCTCACGATCCTTGACGCGATCAATCTGACGAACGAAAAAGACGTGGTCGCAGCGTACCTGACACTCGTTGAAAACAAGCTCGTGTGGATCGTTCTCAGCTTGAAATACGAATATACCATCTCCACATCGAAAGCCAGGATACTGTCAAAGAAACCCATTCAAATCAAACCATTCACTTACACCGTCGGTTTGAGAGAGGCCATATCGTTGACGGTGATGTCCATAGGAAAGAATGTGTTGTTCGGAGTGTATCGATCCGACAGTTGGGTGGTTGGAAACAACAAGAACATGGCGTTCGTGAGCATGAAGACACCCGCGATTCTGAGGATCGATTCGTCGCCGGAAGTTTTCAAACAGGTCCAGCAAGAAATTCTCAAGAAACAGCAGAAGTAGCGGGTGGTCAGGATGAGGATACTCGTTGTGGAGGACAACGAAGACTTAGCGAATTCCATAAAGAGAGGACTCGAAAAGGAAGGTTACTCGGTGCAGCTCGCCTTCGATGGCGATACGGGTCTTGACATGGCGTTGGAA
This sequence comes from Pseudothermotoga hypogea DSM 11164 = NBRC 106472, assembly GCF_000816145.1. Taxonomy (NCBI): domain Bacteria; kingdom Thermotogati; phylum Thermotogota; class Thermotogae; order Thermotogales; family Thermotogaceae; genus Pseudothermotoga; species Pseudothermotoga hypogea. The sequence goes on from NZ_CP007141.1 coordinate 1,519,264, forward strand.
GGAAATTACGACTGCATCGTTTTGGACGTGTTGCTTCCTGGTGTGGATGGTTTCGAGTTCGTCCAGACGCTCAGAGAAACCAACGTTCAAACACCCGTGTTGATGCTGACAGCTTTGGATTCTGTGGACGACAAAGTAACTGGTCTGAGCAGCGGTGCGGACGACTATTTGACCAAACCTTTCGATTTCAGAGAGTTGCTCGCACGCGTTCAAAGCCTCATAAGAAGAAGCCACCTTTTGAGAGGGGAAGTCCTCAGCTTCAAAGACATTCAGCTGAACAGCAGAACACGCAAAGTGACGGTCAAAGGCGCTGAGCTGAAACTGAGCAGAAGAGAATTCGATCTACTGGAACTCTTCATGCGCGATCCAAACGTGGTATTCAGTCGTGAAGAGATCCTCGAACGCGTTTGGGGAAACGAGCGAGAGACCAAAAGCAACGTGGTCGATGTTTATGTACTCTATCTGAGGAGCAAGCTCAAGCCCTTCGGTTACGACAAATTCCTCGAGAGCGTCCCTGGGATCGGCTACAGGCTCAGAACGGAGGCGTGAGCATGCCCACATTGAGGCATGCCATCGAGAAGTATTACCTTTCGATATTCGTCGTTTCCATGGTCGTCATGTCCGCCGTGTTGATCCTCTTGCTCCACAGCCTCGCGATCAAAAGGATAGACCAAGAGATGCTCGTGTTCACGAACGATCTGCTCAGATTTCTCGAAAAGCCCGAAGGTCAGCCAGTTGCCATATTCGGAAAGAAGAACTACGCGTTCCACGTCACCGAACAGGGTAGAACAATAGCGAGTTACAACCTCCCGGACGATTTCGTGGTGCCGAAGACCGAAGGCTTTCACACGATCCACTCTCAGCGTTATGTGAAGTTGATCAGGGACGATCTGGAAGTGATCGTCACACGAAATTTGAAGGATCATTTCAGTTTTCTCGCTTCCTTGTCGATAACTCTGATGGCGGTACTGGTGCCGCTCACTTTTCTTGTACTGTTCTTTGGTCGAAGGCTGACTCGTAAGCTGACTACACCCATAGAGATGATCGGTGAACAGATGCAGCTGGTTTCGAAAGGCATGCTGGAAAAGATATAGATAGAACCCACGAGTAAGGAGGCCGAGATATTACAGACCCAGCTGAACGAAGCCATAGACAGATTGAACAGAACCATGGAAGAACTGAGAGACTTCGCAACCACTATATCCCACCAGCTGAGAAATCCCCTCGCCAGTGCCAAAACAAGGCTCGAAGTGCTCTTGACGGAGGATCTACCCGACAACGTGAAGATCGAGATGGAGAAGATCAAGCACAACATCGACAGGATGGTCGAGATCACATCACAACTGTTGCTCATCGCGAGAACGCAACACACCTCGGCGAAGAACTTCGAAGAGGAAGACCTGTCGAGCTTGATACTCGAGAGCATAGACCAAGTTTCACAGAAGTACAACAACAAGGAGTTCCTGATCGACTCGATCAAGGAGATAAAAGTAAAGTGCGTTGGTCCACTGTTGATACACGCCTTCGCCAATCTTCTCGACAACGCGTGTAAGTACTCCAGTTCAGAAAAACCTATCACTTTGCACGTCGAAGAGAGCGGAGAAACTGTGAAAGTGGAAGTTTGCAATTACGGAGATCCCATCCCAGAACAGGATCGAGACAAGATTTTTCTCAAGTTCTTCAGATCGAGCAACGCAAGAACCGAGGGCTTTGGCCTCGGTTTGGCCGTGGTGAAGGCCATAGCTGATCTGCACAGGGCGCAGGTTTACTACGAATGTGAAGACGGGGTCAACAAGTTCGTCATGATCCTGCCAAAGTGAAAGTCATTCGAGCACAGGCAGGGTGGAGTTCGCGTATGGCATGAACAGAATCGACGCTGACTTTCCATGTTTTTCGAGCGCCGCATCGACCGCTCTCTGTGGATCGCTGAAGGGTGTCATGAATATCTCTCTCACAACGTTCTCGTCCATGCTCGAACACAGAAAGATGTCGGTCTTCTTGAGAACTCTGCAGAAGCCCACAGCTTTGTGGCCTCCCAGCACGAAGTTGGACCTTATCCACTGCAACGGTTCGTCTGGGCTTTTTGCTTTTCTCATCCACTCTTCGAAAGTTCGTTCCCCAAAACCTTCTCTGCACTCTGCTATAAGTACGATTGTGCCGTTGTCCTTCACCGCATGCGACGCATTGTCCAAACCCTTTTGCGCTTGATAGAGGTTTATGTCCTTCGGAAAACCACCGCACGAAACGATCACAACGTCGTACTTCTTCTTTATCGGAACCTTGTACATCGCATCTATGTACTTCACGCCCTCACGATGCGCGGTTATGGGGTGGCCCGCGACCGCTTTCACAATCTCTTTCTTGCTGTTGAGCACTACGTTCACGATGAACTTGACGTTGGTCATGGCACCGGCCTCTTCTATGTCGAGCCTCACTGGGCTGTTGATGTTTCCAGCGACGGCGCCTTCTGAAAGCATGAGCGAATGGTTTTTCTCGATGGTCCTCTTGCTGCACACACCCGGAAGAAGTGCTTTATAACCGC